>VBOT01000184.1 GCA_005893225.1 Candidatus Eiseniibacteriota bacterium | reverse complement strand
GCCCGAGGCAAAACAGAAGATGCTCCGCGAGAATGCCGTGCGGTTGCTGGGTGTAGAGCCTGGGAGGAGGTAACAGGGCGATGCGCGTGCTGAAATTCGGGTTGTGCTTTGTTGGTGTCGTCTTGCTCCTAACGGGTTCCGCGATCGGCCAGGCGCCTGCGACCACACTGCGTGTGGGTCTGGTGGCCTCGGTCAGCGACGCCGGATTTTTCGTGCCGATGGAGAGAGGCTACTTTGCAGAACAGGGAGTGGCCATCGAGTTCCTGCCGTTTCGGTCCGCCGCGGACATGATTGCTCCCCTGGGCGTGGGGCAGCTCGACATCGGCGGTGGCGCGGTCAGCGCGGGACTCTTCAACGCCATGGCCCGAGGGGTGGATCTGCGCATCGTGGCCGACAAGGGGACGATCCGGGCAGGGCAGAGTTACGAAGCGCTGATCATCCGGCGCGATCTGGTGGAGAGCGGCCGGTTCAAGACCCTGGCGGATCTGAAGGGGTTGCGCATCGGCCTGGCGGCCAGGGGGATCTCCCCGCATATCGATCTGGTTATGTTCGCGCAGAAGGCCAATCTCAAGCCCGACGACGTGGAGATCACCATCATGGCCTTCCCGGATATGGTTCCGGCCATGGCCAACAAGGCGCTGGATGGGGCGCTGCTGATCGAGCCCTTCCGGACCCAGGCCCTCGAGCAGCAGATCGGGGTCTTCATCGAGAGCGCGGACAAGATCTATCCGGACCATCAGGTCGCCGTGGTCCTGTACGCGCCCCACATGCGGCGCGAAAAGCTGGAGGCAGGCAGGAAGTTCATGGTCGCCTACCTCCAGGGTGTGCGAGACTTCAACGACGCCTTCTTTAAAAAGCAACCTGAGAAGAAGCGGCAGGTGATCGACGCGCTGGCCAAATATACGCCGGTAAAGGATCTCACGCTGTATGAAAAGATGGTGATGCCATGGCTCGATCCCGACGGTACGGTGAACCGGCAGAGCCTGCGCTTCGACCAGGAGTGGTACGCGCAGAACGGCTTTGTATCAACGAAGGTGAATCTCAGTCTGGTCGTGGACGATCGTTTCGTACTCTACGCGGTGCAGCGCCTGGGTAGGTACCGTTAAACTGCGCCTACGGAGTCTCCCTACTAGTAAGTAGAGTCAAGTCTCCCTTATAGTTTCTTGTATGGTGGTACTGCCAAGCGGGATGGGGCGTGCGCGCCAAGGGGCGCGCCGCATTAGCAGGGTCGCGCTTTCGCTGATCCTTGTCGCCTCGCTCAGGTGGCCGGCCGGAGCTGAACCGGTTCAGCCAGCATGGACGAGCATCGGGCCGGAAGGAGGAAGTATAACTGTCATTGCCGTCGATCCACTGAATTCGAACACGCTCTACGCAGGTACCCAGGGCGGTGGCGTTTTCAAGACCACGGATGGAGGCAGGACCTGGCATGCTAATAACATCGGCTTACAGGAGAAACCACTCGGCGACATGGTTGTTACTGCCCTGGCTTTAGATCCCCGGACTCCGTCCACCCTCTACGTAGGCACCGATAGCGGTGTATTCAAGAGCACGGACGAGGGCAGAACCTGGCACGCTAGTTCGCTCGACAGCGATGCGACTGCCCTGGTCATCGATCCCCATGACCCGGCAACACTATACGCGGGAACCAGGGCGGGCCTCTACAAGAGCACGGACGGGGGCGGGAGCTGGCGTGGCGTGAATTCCGGTTTACCTACCCTCCTTCTCCCCCGGTTCGGTGGGTCGGCACCTTTGTATCCTCACATAAATGCCCTGGCCGTCGACCCTCGAACTCCGACCACCCTGTACGCAGGCGTCTCAGAGGGCAGGAGCATCTTCAAGAGCACCGACGGGGGCGAGAGCTGGAGAGACATCAACAATGGCCTGGATGGCGCAGGGAGTGGCTGTTGCCCGCTGATCATTGACCCGCAGACTCCGATTATCCTCTACACGGGTACGGAGAATGGCGGTGTCTTCCAGAGCGTCGACGGGGGTGAAACCTGGCATCCTATCAACGACGGCCTTATCGGCCTTCATGTCACGGCTCTTGAAGCCGACCCCCTGACGCCGACAACCCTCTACACGTGCGTCGCTCACACTTCCACGAGCTCAAGCTGCAGCATCTTCAAGAGCGCGGACAGCGGTGGGACGTGGCGTCCCCTCAACGTGGGAAATAGCAGGTTCAATCTCGCAGCGCTGATCGTCGATCCTCGAAATCCGAGGACAATGTACGCGGGCACCAGGACAGGGGTCTTTAAGAGCACCGACGGAGGTGGTCGCTGGGTCGCCTCCAACACCGGCCTTGCCAATTTTGATATTTCGGTTATCGTCGATTCGAAGAAGCCAACCACTCTTTACGGCCTATCGGACAGAGGCCTCTTCAAGAGTACCAATGGAGGACGCACTTGGCGCATCCTCGACGTTGATCAGGCCGGCCAGTTTCTGTCGGCTCTGGCGATCGATCCTCAGACTCCCACCACGCTCTACCTGGGAACCGCAGCGACATTCGATGAGGCCGGCCGGGGTGTATTCAAAAGCACCGACGGCGGCCAAAGCTGGCGCGCCGTCACGGCCGGTCTGACCAACCTGAGCCTTAGTGTCAGCGTCATGACCATCGATCCAAGGACTCCGACCACTGTCTACGCGGCATCGTACAGGAGGCTCGGTCAGGTCCCAGAGAGTGACGCCGGCCTGCTCAAGAGCACCGACGGAGGTGAGACCTGGCGCTCCACGAGGATCGGTTCGGGGGATCTCTACATCGCTGCCCTGGTTATCGATCCCCAGATCCCGACCACGCTCTACGCTGCCGTGAGGGCCGGTCCACCCTTCAAGAGCACTGATGGAGTGTTCAAGAGTGTCAACGGAGGGGAGACGTGGCTAGCCGTCAACACCGGTCTGCCGCCCAACAATGGTCTCCCCCAAGTCTATCTGTCGAGTCTGGCCATCGACCCGCACAGGCCGACGAACGTGTACGCCGGCTCGCTCAGTGGCCCCGGCACTGGTGGCGGTGTCTACAAGAGTACTGATGGAGGCATTAGCTGGAGCGCCGTTGGCACCGGTCTATTGGGCGGTGTCGAAGCTCTCGCCATTGACCCTCGGACTCCCACCATCATCTACGCGGGCACCACACGCGGTGGGGTTTTCAAGAGCACCGACAGTGGTCGTACCTGGCGCGCCATCAACGAGGGCCTGGCAAACCTCCGCGTCACGGTCCTAGTCATCGATCCGAACGATCCTTTTACGATTTATGCGAGCACTGAAGGCAACGGCGTCTTTGTACTGCGGCAGTGAAAGCAGCGCTACCACTACCACCACTGCTCCGGCGGTTCGCCTGGTTTATCCCCCTGGTCCAGCGAGATTTCCTGTCCCGGCTTCCACTCGCCGGAAGGCAGCGGAATCAAGCCGAAGAACCGGCCTCGGTAAACTGCCAGCGGGGAGCCGTCCCGGTACCATAACTCCTCGACCCGGCCGAGAAAGAGTGTATGATCTCCGCCTGGATACGTCGTCTCGACGGAGCAGACGAGATGAGCCAGCGCATCCTGCAGCAGAGGGACCTCCCGTTTCCACACAAAAGATGCTTTCAACCCGTCGCGGGGGCGGCCGGCGAAATGCCAGGCAAACGGTTCCTGCTCGGCGCTGAGGATGCTCACGCCGAATCGGCGCGCCTGGCTGAGGTATTCGTGAGTTTTGGCCTGTTTTGCGACGGAGACGAGCACAAGCGGTGGATCCAGGGAGACCGAGGTGAAGGCGTTGGCCGTCATCCCGTGAACGCCGTCCTGCACCACCGCGGTGATCACCGTCACCCCTGTGGCGAAGCGCCCCAGCGCGTTTCGAAATGACTTCGTGTCAATGCCGCCATCTGCCATGTCTGGCCCCCCCGTGAAGAATCAAGCATGAATTGCCGGCACGCAGAGCGAATAATTTCGGACACATCTCCTGTTATTGAGGTATTCGCCATGAGTACCCTGTATCGAGCCGACCATGTCGGCAGTTTTTTGCGGCCGGCTGAACTGCTGAAAGCGCGGCAGGAGGGGGCCGATCCGCAGCGGCTGCAGGCGATCGAGGACCGGCACATCCAGCGCGTGCTCGCCAGACAGAAAGAGCTGGGATTTGAGATTTTCACCGACGGCGAGCTGCGCCGGCGCAACTTCATGAGCGACCTCATCGATGCCGTCGAGGGGTTCGACACCGGCGACGCCGTGGCCCGGTCCTGGAAGGGCAGCGGCGGGGTGGCGGTCAGCAGCGTCACCGGCGTGGTCACGAGAAAACTCCACCAGCGCGGCCGCATGACCGCGCACGAGCTGGCATTTTTGCGAAGGCACAGCCCTGGGGCGATCAAGATCACAATGCCGACGGCAAACCAGTTCCCAGCGATCGCTTTCAAGAAA
>VBOT01000187.1 GCA_005893225.1 Candidatus Eiseniibacteriota bacterium | reverse complement strand
CGGGGCCCGAGTTCGAGCAGGCGGAGCTGCTGCCATTGACGTAGTAGGCCACCTGGGCGACCCCGAGGTTCTGCTTGCCGGCGTAGCCGGAAGGGGCTCCGTCGGGGTTGTACCCGGTCTGCGCCAGCGCGACCCCGATCGGCGCGCGGCAAATCCAGCCCAGCAGGGTGCCGAGCGCGAGCAACCCCGCTTTCCGGACGATCCGGGCCGTGCCGGGGCGCGGAGCGTGATGCGGGTGGCGTGGCGGCCCGCTGACCATCGCTGCGAGATCGAGATGTGATGTCTTCATGGTCGTTTACCTCCGTACTGCGAGCGTCCGGCCGCGCGGCCGCTCGGGCCGATTCGGGGCTCCGCGGCCGGTCTGCCCGATCCCGAGTCATGGGTGAAACCAGCGGCCACGGCATGCCTGGCGGCGGAGCTCGACGTGGAGCGGGTGTGCTCCTCGCCGCCCGGCCCGCCGAGGTGAAAGGTGGCCGCCATGGCGGTCATCTCGACGCCGAGTCGATCCGCGAAGTAGTAGAAGCACTGGAACGCCAGGTACGCGCCGAGCGACGCCGCGCTGGCGACCAGGTAATAGGTGGTGAGCGGCAGGTGAAACGCGCGCTCGGCGAGGTAGCAGAGCAGGAGGAGAGGGAGCGCCACGATCAGCATGCGGAAGGCCTTGAGCGGTCTAAGGACCGCCGCCGCGAGGGTGAGATCGCGCGACTGCCGAAGCGGCAGGGATTCGAGGAGGTGCCCGTCCTCGCGCAGACGCTTGTAGAGGATGAAGGGGGCGAGCTGCTGGTTCTCCTCGATGACGTTGGCGAGCAGCATGGTGACGAGACCCGCGACCAACGCGGCCACCGAGGAGGTGAGCCGGTACTCGTGAAACGCCGCGGCCGCGAAGACGGTGGGCTCGACGATGCGGTGGTGGAAGCGGTCGAGCAGGATGCCGCGCGCGCTCTGGGTCCGGCGGAGGCGGGCGATCTCCCCGTCCACCTTGTCGAGCAGGAACGCCAGATAGAGGAGCGCGAAGCCGAGGACGTTCACCGCCGGCGAGAGCGAGGTCAGGAGCGCCGCCCCCGCCGCTGCCATCACCATCATGAGGCCGGAGACCTGGTTGGCGCGAAAGTTGGCGCGGAGCATCAAGCGCGTGAGGTGGATCGAGAGCCTGCGGTGGGCGCGGTACCAGCGCGGATCGTCGTCCTTTCCGGCCTGCGCGACCCGTCGAAGCTCGATCCACCGATCCATCGTGGCTCCCTGAGGCTCCCTGGGCTTCCTAGTTCTTCAGCGTCCCCAGCGGTCGCAGCCGGACCACCGGGCGAATCACCTGGTGCTCCCCGAGGCATTCCATGAGGCGATCGACCACCTCGGAGGAACAAAGCGGCGTCTCCTCTCGCCGCACGACGCGGCCTCCCCTCCCGCGCGTCATCCTGATCCGGGACGCCCTGCCTCCGGCTGGCTTCAGCCGCCCCCTCCGGCGCCACGTCTCGATCAAATGGCCGGCGCCGTGATCGTAGGAATGGAGCTCCATGGGTCCGCGCAGCGCGCCGACGCCCAGGTACGAAGGCACGTCGTGCGAGCCGGCCACGATCGCCGGCTCTCCGCGCCCGCGCCGGCAGGCATTGTGCCGCGCCACCCAGGCGGTGCGCTCGCCCCAGGGCTCCTCGACGATGCCGTTGTGCGAGACGTCCCACAGCAGCCGCGCCTGCACGCGCGGCGTGACGGTCTCGCGGAGGGCGTCCCGGATGGCCGCCACCGTCGCCAGCCGGTAGGCGAAGCCGAAGTTGCCTGCCGCCGCCAGCGCCTGCCGTAGCAGGAGCCCCTCCTCCGACTCCGGGGCATAGACCGACCAGCCGTTGTTCCTGAAATGAAGGCTCCACTTCCGGAGCGCGGAGCCCGAGCGGTCGCGGCGCCCGTAGTGGAGCAGCAGCTTCGAGAGCAGGAAGAGCGGGGCGCGCGCCCGGGAAAGCTCCCGGCGGCGGGAGAAGTGATGGAGGAGTGTCGCCCCGAAGGGGCCCGGCCCGAGGTGATACATGACCGCCACCCGGCCCGAGGCGACGCCCCAGCGCGCGGCGGTCCCGGCATCGAGGACCCGGTCCACGGCCTGAACCTCCAGGAAATGGTTGCCGCCGAAGTTGAGCCCCATCTCCGAGCGGCAGAGCCGCGAGCTCAGCAGCGGATGCGACGCCACGCTGCGCCAGAGCTCCGCGCCGTGCGGGACCGGAATCGAGCCGCCCCCCTCCACGCGCTCGAGAGTTCCGGGGTCGAGCCCATAGCGCTCGACCCCCGCACGCCCGCCCTCGAGCACCGCCCGGCCCAACTCGTCGGCGGACAGGCTGTAGCGGTTGACGTCCAGGAGATGAGCCGCGGAGTTCGAGTTGATGCGCGAGAAGAACCTCTCGACCCACCGTGGGCTCATCTCCCGCGCCTCGAGGTCCGTCATCACCACGCCCATCCCGTCGTTGACCGCCACCGAGGTGAACTCGGGCACGATCGCTCCCCGGGTGGTGATCGCGAGGCTCGAGGGGGTCTCCGATCGGGCCTTCTGGTGGAGGTCGGGGAGCGCGAGCACCGACTCGACGAACGGCAGTTCGGCGATCTCCGCCAGCCTCGGGGCCATCGAGCCATCCGGCTCGCCCCCGGCGCGCAACATCGCCAGCTTCTCGCGCGAGCCTGGCGCCGGCCGCGCGACGCTCATCACCGTGGCGGTCACAGCGCCGCCCTCCTCTCCTCGCCTGCGGCTCCGACTCCGAGGGACGTCGAGCCGGAGAGGCCGAAGGACACCGCGAGGCGGCGGAGCAAGCGCCGCTCGTCCTCCGAGAACGCCCGGAGCAGGAGCAGGAGCGCGCCGTAGGTCACGCCCCCCGCGATCGCGGCCACCACCACGTTCGCGCCGCGGAAGGCAAGGAGGAGAACCCCCATGCCCAGGGCGGCGAGCAGCGGCTTCGTCGCGTCGCTCGCGAGCTCGCGCAGCCGGACCCAGGGCGAGAGCGCGCGCTGGCACATGAACGCGATCGTCGTCTCGGCGCCGAGATAGGCCGCGCAGGCGCCGAGGAAGCCGAGCGAGGGCACCAGCGCCGCGCACAGGATCAGGTTGACGCCGAGCCCCGCCGCGATCGCGCGCAGGTAGTGCCGCTGGCGATCCAGCGCGGCGAGGACGTAGCGCGCCGAGAGATTGAGGAAGATGACCGGGAGCCCCAGGCTCATCATCCGCAGGCCGAGGCCGGCCGGCTGGAAGCCACGGTGGTGGAACAGCAGGGAGATGATGGGCTCGGCCAGCAGGCCGAGGCCCACCGTCATGGGCAGCGCGAGCAGGGTCTGGGCCTTGAGGGTGCGCCTCACGCTGCGGCGCAGGGGCTCGCCGCCGGCCCGCGCCAGCACCGGAAAGGCGGCGAGGCTCAGGGCCGAGGAGATGAATCCGAGCGGCTGCGAGAGCAGGTAGGCGACGTTGAAGTAGGCGACGTCTTGCGGGGTGGTGAGGCCCCTGAGCGTCAGGAGCCCAACCCGTCCGTAGAGCACTACCCCGAACATCGCCGTTCCGAACGGCAATCCCTGCGCCAGCAGCCGGCGGAAGCGCGCCCCGTCGGGCTCGAAGCGCGGCCGGTAGAGTTTCCTGAGGGCGATCGCGGCGCCGGCGGCGAGGCGCACGCCGTAGCCGAGCGCGGCGGCGCCGAGGAGCCAGGGCAGCGGAGCGTGCAGCAGCACGCCCACGCCCAGCGCCCCGAGCCAGACCCCCTGGCTCAGGACCAAGAGCATCGCCTCCACGTGCTGGCGCTCGTGGGCTCTCAGGACCCAGATCGAGGGGTCCTGGTTGGGGTCGATCAGGGCCGCCGCCGTGACCAGCGACACCAGCGCCGCGCGGGTCGGGTCGAGGGCCGACCAGGCGATCGCGAGCGTCACGAGCAGGATCAGCGCGGAGGCCGCGCCCTTGATCATCAGCGCGTCGCCGAAGCCGCCCGCTCGCGCGGTGCCGCGCGATCTCGCGCGTGATGATGATCCCCACCCCCAGGTCGCTCGCGCTCCCGATCAGCGGGATCAGGGCGTAGTAGAACGCGTACTCGCCGTATCCGCCCGGAGCGAGCGCGTTCGCGAGCAGCACCATCCCGGCCACGTTGATCAGGGCGCTGATGACCTGGGAGGCGAGGCGGAAGGAGAAGTTCCGACCCACCCTCAGGGCGCCTTCGAGATCGGCGCCGGTCTCAGCAATCCGGGACGGGCTCGAGTCCATCACCGTGACCCCCCGCGAGGGCCCCGCTGCCGGTGCCGATGCTGCGGGCTCGCAACCGGGAACCGTAGATGCTCCACAGCGACCTCACGACGTCGGTCTCGCTGAACTGCTCCTCGGCCACACGGCGTGCCTGGCAACCCATGCGAGCACGAAGGTCCGGATGTCCGATGAGGAGAGCCAGAGCGGCCGCCAGGCCGGCCACGTCGCCCAACTCGACCAGGAGACCCGTCTCGCCGTGCCGCACCGCCTCGCGCGTCCCCGTCACGCGCGTGGCCACCACGGGGACCCCCATCGCCATGGCCTCGAGCGCCGCCCGCGGCAGACCCTCCTTGATCGAGGTCAGCACCGCGATGTCGGTCTCCGAGAGCAGCGCGGGGATGTCGTCCCGGTAGCCCAGGAACTCGACCCGGTCGTCGATGCCGAGCCGCCTGCACAGGCACTCGTAATCACGCCGGAGCGGCCCCTCTCCCGCGAGCCGGAGCCGGAAGCGCTCGCCGCGCTGCTTCAGGATGCGCGCCGCCTCGAACAGCATCGTGTGGTTCTTGACCGGCTCGAGGCGCGCCACGCAGGTCATGATGACCAGCGCCCCGGGCCGCGAGCGGTGTGCCACGGGGCGAAACCTCTCGAGGTCGATGCCGTTGCCGACGTGCCAGCGGCGCCCGCGGGGCCCGATCCCGTGGCGCTCGGCCTGCTCGAGATCGCTCCGGTTCTGGGTCAGGAGCGTGTCGGTGAGCCGGCCGCAAAGACGCTCGACCAAGAGATAGAGCAGGCGCTTGAGGGGCGGGGTGCCCTCGTGGAAGTGGAACCCGTGGACGGTGTGAATGATGACGGGCACTCCCGCGAGCCACGCCGCGATTCGGCCCACCGCCCCCGGGACCGAGCAATGGGTATGCACGAGGTCCACGCGGTTCCTGCGGAGGTAGACCGCGATCTCGATCATCGAGACCATGAGCTTCAGAGGATCGAGGCCCCTCGGCAGGTGGACGGTGTGCACCGGGATGCCGGCCTCGCGCAGGGGCCGGACGTGGGGCCCGTCCATGCAGACGATGCGGTTGTCGAGGCCGCTCCGCCTCATCGCGAGCACGCGCTCCTTGAGCAGGGCGTTCGCCGACGAGCTCAGGTTGACGATGTCGACGACCCGCACCCGACGCTCCGATTCACGTTCCGCCCCGGATTTCCCGTTCATGGGTTCCTCACCACGGTTCCCCGACCGGTCTGGGTCCGTTCCGCGTCGCCGTAGGCCGGCGCCGCCTCCTCGTCCGCCCGGCTCTCCCCTGCCATGGCGCAGGCGATGGCGAGGAACAGCCAGTAGTGCCGGAAATGGAGTTTCTCGATCACGGTCGAGTGGACCGCCGTCCCGGCCAGCGCGCCGAGGAACGCCGCCCACAGCCCGTCCCCCTTCTCGCTCCCCCCGGCGCGAAGGCCCAGCCTCCGGCGTGCGCCCGAGACCATCGCGAAGCCCTGTCCGATCCAGAGCAGGAGCCCCACCAGCCCGAACGGTCCGCGCTCGATGGCGTAGGCGAGGTAATCGCTGTGCGCCTCCTTGGACCGGAGGGACCGGGGCCGCTCGCGCTCGCCGATCGCCACGGTCTGCGCCGCGCTGTTCCCCGGGCCGATGCCGAGGGGCGATCGCGCGTACGTGTGCCCGAGCTGCCGCCAGATCTCCTCCCGGCTCGCCGAGCTGTGGGAGATCCTCCCGACGAAGCTCCGCTGCTCGAGCGGGCGCAGCACCCGCGCCGGGCTCCATTCGGCAAGGGCCAGGCCCGCGATCGAGGCGAGCCCGACCGCGAGGCACAGCGCGCCGCCGAGCCGCACGGGTGCCAGGCCGCGCGCCAGGGACCGGGCCGCCGCCCACACCGCGAGGCCGACTCCCAGCGAGATCATGCCGCCGTTGGACTTGGTCGAGAGCAGCGCCAGGAGCAGCAGACCGAGCGAGAGAGCGAAGAACCATCGCCGCACCTCGCGCCCGAGGCCGAGCAGCATGAAGACGCTGAGCATCAGGTAGTCGGCGAGCATGTTCGGGTTGTAGAAGGTTGCCGCCGCCCGCAGCCTGCTCCCCAGCAGCTGGTCGGAGAGGGAGCCGCCTCGCCCGAGCGACTGCACGATGGCGAGCAGCGCGATCGCATCCGCCGCGCACGCCCAGGCCAGCCGCAGGCCCCTGAGGTCCCCGCGGCGACTCATGAGGGCCACGAGGAGGACGAACCAGGAATAGAGATAGACGTCCTGGAGCACGGTGAGCAGGCCGGCGGAAGGGGACAGGGCGCCGGTGAAGGCGAGCAGGCTTCCGCCCGCCACGATGGCGACGGACGGCGCGAACGGGAGCGAGATCGCCATCCGGTGCACGAGCAGCGCTCCGATCAGGAGTGGGAGCGCCACGGCGTTCAGAGCATCCGCGATCGCCGTCTGCCCCGGGCCGGCGGGCAGCACGATCGGCACCAGTCCCGCCATCGCCACGAGATAGAGGTTCCAGCCTCCTGACCCGAGTCCCCGACGAGGCGGCACCTCCCGCGTCGCCGGGGCCGTGGATCGCTCGACCATGATCTCGGGACGCCGATCGTCACGCATACAGCCTCTCCGCTCGATCGGCGAGCTCCTCCAGGTCCGGAGCGGGTCCCTCTCCGGCCGCCGCCTGGATCCAGCGGATCAGCCGGCGGAACTCCTCGGCCCGGCGGCCCTGTCCGTGGCCGTTCCCGTTCGTCTCCGCGGCCATCAGGATCCTCGGGTGCGGGGTCTTCCAAACCATCTCGTGGTCGTTGAACAACCTCTCGAACAGGCGCTCGCCGGGACGCAGGCCGGTGAACTCGATCGGCACGTCCTTGCCGGGTCTGAGCCCGCGCTGGCGAATGAGCGAGCACGCGAGGTCGAGGATCCTGACCGGCTTCCCCATGTCGAGGACGAACACTTCGCCGCCCCTGCCGAGGGTCTGCGCCTCGAGGATGAGCTGCACCGCCTCGGGCACGGTCATGAACCAGCGCGTCGCCCGCGCGTGGGTGACGGTGACCGGGCCTCCCCTCTCGATCTGCTCCCTGAAGAGCGGGATCACGCTGCCGCTGCTGTCGAGGACGTTGCCGAACCTCACGGTCAGGAAGCGGGTCCGCGAGTGCGGGGCGATCCACTGGAGGATCAGCTCGGCCATGCGCTTCGAGGCGCCCATGACGCAGGTCGGCTCCACCGCCTTGTCGGTGGAGATGAGCACGAACGTCCCGACGCCGAAGCGGTCGGCGGCTTCGGTCAGGATCTTGGTCCCGAGCGCGTTGGTCTTCACCGCCTCCCAGGGGTTCCGCTCCATCATCGGGACGTGCTTGTACGCGGCGGCGTGGAAGATCAGCTCCGGCCGGGTCGCCTCGAGGATCTCGTCGATCCGCGAGGAATCGCGCACGTCGCCGATGAAGGCGTCCGCCGTGACCTCGGGGTAGAGGCGGCGGATCTCGCGTTCGATGTGGAAGAGGCTCGCCTCGTGCTTCTCGAACATCACGAGGCCCGCAGGCCGGCACGCCGCCACCTGCCTGCAGATCTCCGACCCGATCGAGCCCCCGGCGCCCGTGACCATGATCCTCCGGCCGCGGAGGCTCTGGCCCAGCCGCTCCAGGTCGAACTGCACCGGCTCCCGGAACAGGAGTTCGTCCACCGGGTACAGCTCGGGATGCGGCGAGGGCTCCTTGCCCTTCAGGATGTCTGCCAGGTCGGGGAGCAGCTTGACCGGCCGGCCGGAGCCGTGGCAGCGGCGGATCAGCTCGCGGAGCCGGCCCTCCGGAACCGCCGAGGCCACGATGAAGGTCTCGTCGGGCGAGGTGCGACCCAGGATCTCCTCCAGCTGGTCGTAACAGCCGACGATCGGGACGTTGTGGATCCTGAGCCCGAGGGTCGACCGGTCTCCGCTCACCAGGCCGACGATCCGGTAGTCGTGGCGCGGGTGGCTCATCAGCTCCCGCAGCATCGACTCGGTGGAATCGTCCACGCCCACGATCACGATCCTGCGGCTGGCCAGCACCTTCTCGCGCAGCTCCCCGTGGAGCCGCCGGACGATCCGCACCCCGCTCAGGGCCACGACGCACAGCAGGCCGTCGAGGATCGAGGATGAGCACCGACGGCGGATAGCCGGCGAGGGCGGGCGCGTGGAGCGCCAGCCAGATCGTGCCGGTGCCGAGCACCACGGAAGCCATGATGGCCCCGAGCTCGCTGAGCCCCACGTACTGCCACAGGTCGCGATGCAGGTTGAAGGGCCAGAGCCAGGCGCAGCGGATGAGCGCGATGACCGGCAGCGCTCGCCCGGCCACGGAGCCGATCTCGGCCGGAGGCGCACCGTCGTAGCGCAGGAAGAGGGCCGCCATATGGGCCGCCGCGGCAAGTGTTCCCTGGGCCAGCGCGGCGGTCACGACCCGGTGGCGGGCGAGACCCTCGAAGAGTCGGTCCAGGAAGCGGGCGGGGTAGCTCAGCACCATCAGCGTCTCGAGCACCAGCCGGAGGGCGTGACCGAGGCTGGGATGGTCCACGTAGATCCGCGCCAGCCGGAGCTTGTCGGGGAGGATCTCGCGCACGTACTTCGACTCCGGATCCTCGGTGGCGGAGAGCAGCGACGACTCGTGGCGGTAGGCGATCGACGCCGGGTCGGTGATCCCCGGGCGGACCTTCAGGATCTCGCGGAACTCGTCCGGAAACAGGCGCACGTACCTCGCCAGCTCCGGGCGCGGCCCGACCAGGCTCATGTCGCCCCTGAGCACATTGAGGAGCTGAGGCAGTTCGTCCAGCTTGGTGTCGCGGAGGAACGCGCCCAGCCGGGTGACCCGGGGGTCGTCCCGCACCGTCAGCGGGCCGCGCTTCTCGGCGCCGGCCGACATGGTGCGGAACTTGTAGATCGAGAACGGCTTGAGATGCCGGCCGATCCGTTCCTGTTTGAAGAGCACAGGCCCCTTGCTGTCCAGCTTGATCGCGATCGCCACCAGGAGCATGAGCGGAGCGAGGATCACCAGTCCGGTGACGGCGATCAAGCAGTCGATGACACGTTGCATTGCCGGTGCTCCTCCACGAGGGTGCGCACGGACCCGATGACGTCGTCCACGTCCTGATCCGTCATCTTCGGGTAGATGGGAAGCGAGACGATTCGCTGGAACGCCGAGAAGGCGTTCGGGAAATCGCCGGGCTGGAAGCCGTACTTCTGGCGGTAGTAAGGGTGCAGGTGGGCCGGGATGAAATGCACCGACGCCCCGATGTTCATCGCGGTGAGCCGGCGCATGAAGGTGTCCCGATCGATGTCGAGGTTCTCGGTGAGATGCCAGGCGTGCCCGCGCTCGTCGGCCACCCGGGGGGTCTCGAGCCCGTCCCGCCCGGACAGCGCCGCGGTGTAGTCGCGGGCGATGCGGAGCCGCCGGGCGTGGAACCCCTCGCAGCGCCGTAGCTGGTGGATTCCGATCGAGGCCGCGATGTCGGTCAGGTTGTACTTGAACCCCGGCGCCAGGATCTCATACGACCAGGATCCGTTCTGCTGGTAGCGCTTCCACGCGTCGTGGCTCATGCCGTGCAGGTGCATGAGCCGCATGCGCTCGGCGTAGTCGTCGTGGTTCGTCACCGCCATGCCACCCTCGCCGGTGGTCAGGGTCTTGGTGGCGTAGAAGCTGAAGCAGGTGATGTCTCCCAGGGTCCCCACCATCCGGCCCCGGTAGCGCGAGGGCAGCGCGTGCGCGGCATCCTCGACCACCGCGAGCCCGTGTGCGCGCGCGATCTCCAGGATCGGGTCCATGTCGCACGGCTGGCCGCCGAAGTGCACCGGCAGGATCGCCTTGGTGCGGGGCGTGATTCGTGCCTCGATCTGCGAGGGGTCGAGGTTCAGGGACGTGGCCTCGCAGTCCACCAGCACCGGCCTCCCCCCCAGGTGCTCGATGACCGCCACCGTGGCCGCGAAGGTCATGGGGCAGGTGATGACCTCGTCGCCCGGCCCGATCCCCACCGCCTCGAGCGCCAGGTGCAGCGCTGCGGTGCAGGAGTTCACCGCCACGGCGTGCTTGCCGCCGACGTAGGCGGCGAAGTCCCTCTCGAACTCCTTGACCACCGTGCCGGTGGTGAGCCAGCCGGAGCGCAGGCAGCCGACCACCGCCTCGATTTCCTCCTCGCCGAGCATCGGCTGGGAGAAGGGCAGGAATCCGGATCTCATTGCGCCCCCACCTGCTGGCCCGAGACCTCCACCTGGTTCAGGACCACGCCCAGCACGTTCCCTCCGGCGCGGCGCAGGTCCTCGGCGGCCTTGCGTATGCCTTCCACCGCGCCCTCCGCCTTCACCACCAGCAGCACGCCGTCGGCCGATCCGGCCAGCGTGCTGGTGGGGGAGGTGAGAGAAACGGGAGGGGTGTCGACCAAGACCACGTCGAACAGCCGGGCCAGCCGATTCATCAGCAGGCCGAACGGTCTCAGGTAACGCCGCTCGAACAGATCGCAGGGCCTCATACCCGCGGTCAGGACCTTGAGGCCCGGGAGAGCCGTGTCCGAGAGATACCCGGGCACCTGGCTCGAGAGGAAAGGATCCTTGAGATAGTCGCGGAACTCGCTCACCAGCCGATCGATGCACCCTCCGTCGGGCGCGACGGCCGAGCGCCCGCCGGCGGCGGGCAGGTACGGCTCGGCCAGCTCCGAGAAGCTGCACTCCGGGTCGCGGAGCGAGATCAGCTTCACGAGCCGCTGGCTGGTCTGGTACTCGAGCGCCTCGGCCAGCTCGATCGACGTGACCGACCCCACCCGCTCGAGGATGTCTCCCAGCGGGCGGCCGGTCGTCTGCTCGATCAGGAGGGCCTCTTCCCTCTGCCTGGGCGTGATGTGCTGCCGCCGCACCAGGATGTCGCCCAGGCGGAGCTCCTCGGGCCCGTGAGGGGACGAGATGCTGTGAATCGTTCCCTTGATCAGGCGGATGGAGAAGCTCTGGTCGTCGCCCCTGACCTGGAGCTCTCCGGTCCCGAGCTGGGCGCGGAGGATCTCGAGCCAGTCTCCGGGCCCGAACTGGGCGGGATTCTCGCGCGTGAGGTCGGCCCAGTAGGTCTCCTCGAGCAGGTCTCCGAGCCCCCGCCGATCGGCCACGCCGAAGATCCGATGGAGGCTCGGATGGAGCGGATCGGCGTCCACGACCACGGCGCTCTCCCGCCCCCAGAGGGCCAGCGCGCGGCCCAGCTCGGCCGCGACGCGGGACGTTCCCTGGCCCGGGGAGCTGCTGGTGACGAGCAGCCTCCGGAGCCCGTTCGAGACGTGTTCACGGATCGTCGCCGCCAGCGACTGCTGGTAGATCATGTCGACCGCCATGATGCCCTCTCCTCGGGGTGGAGACCTTGGCGCCCTCCAGGCGGCGCCGTGATCGTCAAGGATTCTTCTTCGGAATGACCCCCAGCACCGGCAGCTTCAGCTGCTCCTCGAAGTCCTCGACTCCACGGATCGCGCGGCGCGCCGGGTAGCGCAGCAGGGCCAGGCCCCAGCCAATCAGCAGACCCGCGGCCGGGCACACCGCCAGGTTCATTGCCTTGCGCGGCCGCACCGGGTCGGGCGAGACCGCCGCCGGGTCCACGACCTCCACCAGCGGATCGTCCCGCCGCACGAGATAGCGCTGGACGCGCTCCTCGGCCTCGCTCCTCTCGCGCTCGGCGAGCGACAGCGCCGCCCCGAGATCGCACTCTCGAGCCGCGAGGATCCGTTGTTCCGCGCGCACCGCGGCGATCGCCCGGTCCCGCTCTTCGCGCGCCCTCCCGAGCACGATCGCCCACTCCGACTCCAGCGCCTGGAGCCTGGGGTGCTTCTCCTTGTAGATCCCCCGAGCCACCGCGAGCCGGGTCTGACAATCGAGGAGCTCACCGCGCAGACCGTTCAGGGCCTCGCCCTCCGCCGGGAGCCCGCTCCAGTCCGCGCCGCTGTCCGGCACGAAGCTCTCGAGCCTCGCCATCCGGGCGCTCGCCTCCACCGTCTCGTCCTGCGCCCTGGCGTGCTCGGCGTTCAGGAACGCGATCCTCTCGTCCAGGCGCTTGATGCGAGCCTCGAGCGCGGCGCGAGGCGCGAAATCCGGTTCGCCTGAAAGGGTCTCCTGCGGATCGCCGCCCTGCTCGACGTCCGCGATCTCGGCCGGCGCCTGCGGAGCAAGGTTCCCGTCCGGGCCCGCGGCCCTCCGACTCTGGTACTCGACGAACAGCCGGGCCAGGCGGTCCGCGATCGCCCGGGCGGCCTCGGGATCGTTGTGCTCCACCTTGATGTCCACGAGCCGCGTGTCGCGCACCGGCTCGACGCCGACGATGGTCCGGAGCCAGCGGACCTGCGCCTCGAGGAGCGCCGGGGCGGCGCCCACGGCCGGAGCCGCGAAGGAGGTCCGCCCCGCCGCGCCGGCGAGTGAGGGGAGCCAGGGGATCAGCCGGGCCAGCCCGCGGGACTCCGCGAGCTCGTAAGGCTCGATCCACCGCCTGTGGTGGAACTCGTTCACCAGCCGCTCGAGCAGAGTCCGGTTGGTGATCAGCTCGGCCGCGGTCACCATG
>VBOT01000183.1 GCA_005893225.1 Candidatus Eiseniibacteriota bacterium | reverse complement strand
TCCGCCGCAGCGCCCTGGCGATCGACGACCTGCTTCGAATCGGGACCCTGACCCCGGAGATCGCGCTCTTCGCCACCGGAGCGATCCGCGCGCGGCTCAACATGCTGATCCTCGGCGGCACCGGCTCCGGCAAGACCACGCTGCTCAACATCCTATCGCGCTACATCTCGAACGACGAGCGCATCGTCACCATCGAGGACTCGGCCGAGCTGATGCTGCAGCAGCCGCACGTGGTGCGGCTCGAGACCCGTCCGCCCAACATCGAGGGCAAGGGTCAGATCGTCCAGCGCGACCTGGTGAAGAACGCCCTGCGCATGCGCCCCGACCGCATCATCGTGGGCGAGGTGCGCGGCGAGGAAGTGCTGGACATGCTCCAGGCCATGAACACCGGCCACGACGGCTCGATCACCACCATCCACTCGAACGGCCCGCGCGACGCGCTCCACCGGCTCGAGAACCTGGTGCTGATGGCGGGACACGCCCTGCCCGACCGCGCGATCCGCGAACAGGTCGCCTCGGCGCTCGACCTCATGATCCACGTCTCGCGGATGTCCGACGGCTCGCGCAAGGTGCTATCCGTTCAGGAGCTGCTCGGCATGGAGGGCCCGGTGGTGACGATGCAGGAGATCTTCCACTACGTCCCGACCGGCGTCGAATCCGACGGCAAGGTGCGCGGTTACTTCGAGGCCACCGGGATCGTGCCGCGGTGCATCGACCGCCTGCGGCTCTGCGGGATCGAGATCAGCAACAGCCTGTTCGAGCGCGGGCGCCGCTTCACGGGGGCGAACTCATGATCCTGATCGCCTCGATCCTGATCGCGGTTGCCGTGGCGCTGGCGATCGTCGGACTCGCGTTCCAGCGCCGCGAAGCGAAGCTCCGGGCGCTGGCCCAGAGGCTGCAGGGCATCGGCGACGTCTCGGCCCCGTCGGAGGGCGTCAGCGTCGAGCGCGACGCGCGCTACAGCGCGTTGCCGTGGCTCGACCGGACGCTGCGCCGGCTCAGCATCGGCGAACGGCTCGAGATGCTGCTCTACCAGGCGGGCATGAACCTGCGCGCGGGCGCGCTCGTGCTGCTCCTGGCCGCCGCCGCCATCGGCGGGTATTTCCTGGGCCTGATGCTGTTCCACCGCGTGTTCCCGGCCCTCGTCTTCATGTCGGCGCTCGGAGCCGCGCCCTACCTGTACGTGCGGATCCGAAAGGCCCAGCGCATGGCGGCCTTCCGGGCCGCGTTTCCCGACTCGCTCGACCTGCTGGTGAGCGGGCTCCGGGCCGGCCTGTCGTTCTCGGCGGCGATGCAGATCGTGGCCGAGGAGTCTCCCGAGCCGGTGGCCGGCGAGTTCGCGATCACGGTGGAGGAGCAAGCACTCGGTCTCGACGTGCGGGAAGCCATGGGCAACTTGACCCGGCGCGTGGACCTGCTGGACCTGAGGTTCTTCGTCACCGCGGTCCTGCTCCAGCGTGAGACCGGCGGCAACCTGGCCGAGGTGCTGTCCAACAGCGCCGCGCTCATCCGCGAGCGCTTCAAGGTGATGGGCGATATCCAGACCTTCACCGCCCAGGGCAAGCTCAGCGCCGGGATCCTCGTGGCGCTCCCGGTGATCGTGGGCCTCATGACTTACATGATGGCTCCCGACTACTTCATCCCCATGGTCGCGGCCGAGGCAGGAAGGAAGGCCCTGTGGTTCGCGGGTTTCCTCCAGCTCCTCGGCATGTTCGTCATCTTCAAGATCGCCAACATCAAGGTGTGACCCCATGCTCATCCTCGTCTTCAGCACCCTGATCTTCGCCGCGGTCAGCGTCGCGGCGTACGCGGCCTGGGTGCAGGCCGCCACCGACAGCAACCCGATGGCGATACGGCTGCGCCAGCTCCGGGCGATGCATACGACCCCGACGTCGATGAACTACGCCGAGCGGCCTCCGGTGCTGCTCGAACTCATCGCGCGGCTCAGCGGGTTCCTTCCCGCCCGCGAGGGGCGCGACGCGCTCCGGACCGGGCTGGTGCGCGCCGGCTACCGCCGGCCGACCGCCGTGCTGGTCTTCCTCGGCAGCAAGGTTCTGCTGGCGGTGACCCTCCCGGTGCTGTGGATCTCCTGGGGCTATCTGTCCGCGCGCCCGATCGGCAACGTGCTGTTCTTCTCGGTGCTGATGGGCGTGCTCGGCTTCTACCTCCCGACCATGTACATCGCTGTCCGGCAGCGCCGGCGCCGCGAGCAGATCATCTCCGCCCTCCCCGACTCGCTCGACCTGATGGTGGTGTGCGTCGAGGCGGGACTCGGCATCGCCGCCGCGCTGCAACGCGTTTCGGGCGAGATCCGGGTTGCGAGCCGGGCGATGTCCGAGGAGCTGGCGCTCGTCAACCAGGAGATGCAGACGGGGATCTCCCGCACCGAAGCCCTGCGCAACCTCGCGCAGCGCACCGGAGTGGAGGACATCTTCTCCCTGGTCGCGATGCTGGTCCAGACCGACCGGCTGGGGACCAGCGTGGGCAACGCGCTCCGCGCCCACGCTGACTCGATGCGGGTCCGCCGCCGGCAGCGCGCCGAGCAGCTGGCGCGCAAGGCCGCGGTCAAGCTGGCGTTCCCCCTGGTGTTCCTGGTGCTGCCGGCGCTCCTCACCATCATCCTGGGGCCGGCCGCGATCCAGATCATGAAGGCGCTCGCGACCCACGACTAGTCCGCAAAACCAAGACGAATCCAAAAAGCAAGAACCGAAAGCGAGGTGAACGCGCGATGGTGAAGTACGTGGTCTGGTTGTTGCCGCTTGCACTTGCACTGCTGTGGTGGAGCCGCCGTTCGAACAACCGCCGCAGGGCCGGAAGATAAACTCCGTCCACAATCCCCCACCGGCAATCAGCGCTGGCCCCACGCCGACCTTCGCCGTGCGTGGGGGCCGGATTTTCCCCTCGCCGAATCTTTGGCCTCTATAGGGCCCGCCTTGGCACGCCTGCGGTGGCAGGTCCGCGCCGCCCCCGCTGCGGCGCCCGCCGAATCTCGAAATGCCTCAAGCCGTGCCGACGGCATGCCGACGCCATCATGAGTCTTCCCGGTCCGCCACGCCCGGACCTACTCGCGCTCGACGAGACCGGCGGAACGCCAAGTGGGGCCGGTCAGGCGCTCGCCGCGGCCCGCCGCACACTACAGGAGTCTGGAGGTTGATTCGACCATGGATGCGTTGAGCCGTAATCACGTGATGCCGTTTCCGCCGCTTCGCTGGATCGCTTCGTTGGCGTGCGCGGTCGGCACCCTGTTCCTGGTGACGAGCTGTTCCAAGCACTCGAAGGTGACGGGCCCCGAAGCCACGACCGTCATCGGGCGGGTGGTCTACGCCGACGATGCCAACCGCGGCGTGCCGGCTGTGCTGGTTCGCGCCGTGGGCAAGAACGCGCTCGCCAACACGGATTCGACCGGCTGGTTCGCGCTGTCGGTGACCGCCGAGGACAACGAGTTCCTGCAGCTCACGCTCAGCAAGCCCGGCTTCGACGCCGCGACGGCATCGCTGACGGTGCAGGCGGGCGCGCCGAACCAGCTGCCCGCCGCGGTTGCGCTCGCGCGCACGGGCGCGGGAACCAGCGGCCCCGCGAACACCATCGTCCTCAAGTCCGCCTCCGCCTTCTCGATCGGCGTCCCACATGGAGGGGACAGCGAGAACGCCACCCTCGTGTTCGAGGTGCTGGATGCCAGCGCACGGCCGGTGGACTTCAGCCATCGGGCCAGCATCCGGTTCACGCTGTACCAGATGACGGGAGGCGGCGCGAGGTTGAGTCCGGATACGGTGTCGACGGACTCAAACGGGCTCGCGGCGGCAACGCTGACGTCGGGCACGCTGGCCCAGGCCGTGCAGATCCGGGCGGAGGTCACGGGCACGGCGATCCACTCCGAGCCCGTGCGGGTCGCGATCCACGGCGGGCTGCCGAATGCGAATCACTTCAGCTTCGGTGTCGAGCGCATCAATTTTCCCGGCCTCGACAGCCTGGGAGCTACTGTCAAGGTCACGGCATACGTCGGCGACCGCTACAGCAACCCCGTGCAGACCGGGACCGCGGTCTACTTCAGCACCACGGGCGGCATCATCCAGGGGTCGGCGCCGACGGACGATCTCGGACGCTCGACCGTAACGTTGGTGTCCGCGGCTCCGTTCCCCAATGCCGTCCCCGCGCTCTCCGACAGCGCCGGCATCGCCCGAATTACCGTACAGACGATGGGCGAGAACCAGACTCCACTTGTGCTCTCGAGCCGGGCGGTCATGTTCTCGGGGCACACCAGTCTAAGCGTGACGCCCACGACCTTCGCAGTTCCTCTGAACGGATACCAGGACTTCACCATCACCTTGTGGGACGTCGAGCACCACAACCCGCTCACGGGGGGCACCACGATCAAGGTCACCGCGACGGCAGGGAAGCTCGGAGCGGACGCATCGGTAACCCTGCCCGACACGTGGGATCCGAGGTACACGCACTTCACGTTCCGCCTCAACGACCCGGCGACCGGCGCGCTCGTTCTCGTGGCGCCGGACGGCAGGGAGGTCGCACTGCGCCCCGTGACGCATGCATCGAAGCTGTCCAC
>VBOT01000093.1 GCA_005893225.1 Candidatus Eiseniibacteriota bacterium | reverse complement strand
GGTCACGGTTTCCACGAAATATCGAGCCTCCCGTTCCAGTAGTCGGTCGCCGATTGGGGAGGGTACTGCGGCTGACCGCTCACGTACCCGGTCGAGCGATCGGCTCGGTAGCTGCGCCGGATGTCTCCGCTCAGCCTGCCCTTGGGCCCGAGCGGCAGGTTGAGGTTGAGGCCCCCGCTGAAGTTCATGGTCCGGCTGTCGCGCTGCGGCACCACTTGGCCGTTGAGGGTGCCGTCGCGGCCCGAGGCGAAGTAGTCGTCTTGAAGGGTGATCGAGATGCCGGCCGTCGGCTGGTAGCTGATCGCCGTCGAGAGCGTGTAGTTGCGACTCTCGTCGGCCTTGCTGAAGTAGGGAACCGTGCCGTCGATCGGGCGATAGTTGCCGCTCGGCTGGAAGCGCGCGTTGTGCGTCACGTCGAGCCTCAGCCGCGGCGTGACGGTGGCGTTGAGCGTGGTGACGGTGCTGTAGTCCATGGTGAGCCGGTTGTTGGCCGGCAGAAAGGTGTAATAGACGTAGTCCGCGATCAACTGGTTGCGCTGGTTGGCGGTGAGGCCGGAGAGCAGACGGTACGACCACCGCCACTCCGCGCTGTAGGTGCGGTCCTCGTTGTTGGCGGCGGTGCTGGCGCTCGGAATGTTGACGAACAGGCTGCGCGCCACCTCGAGCGCCACGCTGGTGCTGGACTTGATCGAGCGGTTGTAGAGGCAGTCGATCCGGTAGGACTGCCGGTACTGGTCCCGGGCTACCGGAGGGGCCGCGTAGCGGTCGATGATCGAGTAGCGGTAGGACTCGAGCCGCACGCCCCCGGTCGCCTTGAGGACGACCTTGGAGCCGAGGTTGCGGCTCAGGGTCGTCTCCACCGATCTGGCGTGGACGCGCTCGGTGTATCCGCCGGTCGTATCCCGGTGCGGGAACTGCGAGATCCCGCGGTCGAGAGACAGCTTCCCCGACCATTCCCAGCCGGCCAGCACGTAATTGCCGATGGTGTTGAAGCCCCCGCCGTCGCGGGAGTTCTGGGACTCGAGGGAGGAGGCGGTCGCCTGCCGCGTGCGGTCGAGCCGGCCCGAGAAGCTGATGTAGCGGCTGGCGTCGCGGCGCAACTGCGTAGACAGGTCCACGCCGCTGTCATCGGTGTGGACGTCCTCGGTCTGGACGCTGACGGTCCGGATCGTGGTGTCCCGGCTGGTGTCCCTGAACGTGGTGACCAGAGGCACGACCGTCTGCACCCGCGAGCGCCGCAGGTCGTAGTTGAGGTTGAGCGGGAGGGGAGAGCCCGCGAACATCC
The DNA here is from genome assembly GCA_005893225.1 of Candidatus Eiseniibacteriota bacterium. Classification (GTDB taxonomy): domain Bacteria; phylum Eisenbacteria; class RBG-16-71-46; order RBG-16-71-46; family RBG-16-71-46; genus WS-3. Next base: position 25,085 of record VBOT01000093.1, on the reverse strand, counting down.
CGAGGGTCCCGTGTAGGTTGGTGGATGCGTCGCGGGTGTTCTCCAGGATGCTGATGCCGGTCGCGCGGGTGCGCGCCAGATTGCCGCTCACCTGCCCGTCGAAGTCGTGAGTCAGCCATTTTCCCGCGACGAAGTGAGCGCTGCCGTGCAGGTTGCCCGTGACTCCGCGCTTCAGCTGCCGGGAGTTCCTGAGGTCGAGGAGCCCGCTGAAGAAGTCGATGTCCGAGTTCCATGTCTCGCTCGGAGCCTGCCGGCCGTGAAACGAGAACTGGTACTCGTTCTTCGTCTCCGCCTCGCCGGGCACCCCGCCGGAATTGCTGCTGTTGAAGCGGTCGAGGTTCACGCGACCCCCCAGCGACAGGTCGGGGGAGAACTTCCACCCCGCCTCGGTATCCGCGGAGCGGGTCTGCCGCAGGCTGGTGCGCCCCCCGAAGCGGTAGCGGTCCATCAGCACGCTAGTCACGTTCCGGACGTAGACCGGCCCGAGCACGAGATTGTAGTCGGAGCCGTTGGTCCAGGAGCTGCTGGTCTGCTGGATGTTGTACGAGCTCCGGTAGCTGAAGTCGTTCGCACGCTCGACGTTCGAAGCCAGCGGGTTCGAGCGCTCGCGCTCGATCCGCGGCCCCACGCTGTCTATCGGCAGGCGCAGGCTGTCGGCCAGGAACACCAGGCGCTCGGGATTGTGGAGGTAGCGGACCGACCAGGCCCGCAGGCTGTCGGGCAGCACCCCGAGGCTGTCCGCCAAGCGCAGCAGGCTTCCGAACTGGAGGCCCAGGGTGTCGCGCAGCAGGGTGGTGTCGGCGAAGGCGAAGCGGGCCGAAGGGGTCGACTGAGCCCTTCCGGCGGGAGTCATGATGGCCGCGCCGATCACCAGCAGGAGGAGGGCGAGGACCAGGATCTTGAGGTGGGTCATCAACGCGCGCCGCGGCACCGTTCGGTGGAGCAAGCTAGCACCGGCCTCGAACGAGGGTCAAAGCGCCCCCGCCGGCCAACCGTCTCATACCCCGGAATCGGCGTTTTGGGCCCGAAATGGAACCGCGGACCCCAATAGGGCTCCGGCGCGGGCGCCTCACGGGCCGCCTGGGCTCCTCGGGAGGCGCCTTCCGGCGGGGGCGGCAGCCGAGCAAGATCGCTTCCAGGGACAAACTCCTTGCGACGCTCAAGTTTCTGATGCTAGCGTCCGATTCTTTCTGGGGCATGGAATTGCCCTGAGCGTTCTTCTCGCGCGGCTTCGCTTCGATTGCCGGCGCTCTCGTGACCCCTGGGTCCGTCAAACCGCACTCTGGAGAGGCATGGATGTTTCTCGATAGCTTGATGGGCTTCCTTTCGACCGACGTGGCCATGGACCTCGGCACGGCGAACACGCTGGTGTTCGTCAAGGGCCGGGGAATCGTCCTCAACGAGCCGTCCGTGGTGGCGGTGGACAAGTCTTCCGGTCGCGTGCTGGCCGTCGGCAGCGAGGCCAAGCTGATGCTGGGCCGCACCCCCGACGAGATCAGCGCCATCCGGCCGCTCAAGGACGGCGTGATCGCGGACTTCGAGGTGACCGAGGATCTGTTGCGCGAGTTCGTGCACCGGGTGCAGAAGCACAAGTTCCTGGTGCGGCCGCGCATCATCATCTGCGTTCCCTCCGGGATCACCGAGGTGGAGAAGCGCGCCGTGATCGACTCCGCGGTGCGCGCCGGCGCCCGCGAGGTGCTCCTGGTCCCGGAGCCGATCGCCGCCGCGATCGGGGTGGGGCTGCCGGTCGACACGCCGACTGGGAACATGGTGGTCGACATCGGCGGCGGCACCACCGAGATCGCCGTGATCGCGCTCAACGGGATCGTCACCAAGATGTCGATCCGGGTGGGCGGCGACGAGATGGACGAGGCGATCGCGAACTACGCCAAGAAGGCTTACAACATGCTCATCGGCGAGCAGACCGCCGAGCGCATCAAGATCGAGATCGGCTCCGCGTTCCCGCTCACCGAGGAGATGGACATGGAGATCAAGGGGCGCGATCTGGTGCGCGGCATCCCGCGCACCCTGCGGGTCTCGAGCGTCGAGATCCGCGAGGCGCTGCAGGAGCCGATCGGCAGCATCGTGAACGCGCTGCGGGAATCGCTCGAGCGCACCCCGCCCGAGCTGGCCGCCGACATCGTGGACCGCGGCATCTTCATGACCGGCGGGGGCGCGCTGCTGCGCGGGCTCGATCTCCTGCTCCGCGAGGTCACGAACCTCAACATCCGGGTCGCTCAGGACCCGCTCACCTGTGTCGTGCTGGGGGCCGGAAAGATTCTCGAGCAGATCGAGGATTTCGAGAAGGTCATCCTGAGCGGCCACAAGGACTAGCCCGGCTGGTGCAATGGGAGGGTTTCTGCCCCCGGCTGAGGGCCGCAGCAGCGCCCTCCTCGGCCTCTACGCGGTCGTCTCGCTGCTGCTGCTCGTGACCGGAGAGCGGCTTCCCACCGAGGCCCTGCGCGGCGTCGGCGCCTGGGTGTTCGCGCCGCTCGACCGCGTGGTGCTGATCGGCGACCGCGTCGCCTCCTCCTGGCGCGAGAACCAGCACCTCCGCCAGCGGGTCACCGAGCTCGAGCTCGAGAACGTCAAGCTGCGCGACGCGGCGGTGGAGAACCAGCAGCTGCGGGAGGAGCTCCAGTTGCCGCTCTGGCACGGCCTCCCGTTGAAGCCGGTCGAGATCCTGGCACTCTCGGGCGAGCCGATCCCGGTCTCGGCGCTGCTCTCGGCGGGCCGCCGGCAGGGAGTCCAGACCGGAGACGCGGCGCTGACGCGCGACGGGCTCCTCGGGCGCGTGGGAGAGTCGTACCCGAGCTACAGCCGGGTGGTGCTCCTCACCGATCCGAACTCGGCGGTGGCGTGCGAGGTCGAGAGCACCGGGGTGCTGGGAGTCCTCCACTTCTTCACCGCCCCGAAACCCCGGCTCATGCTCACCGGCGTGCCGCTCGCCGACACGGTGCGCACCGGCGAGCGCGTGGTGACCTCGGGGCTGTCGCTTCGCTACCCGCGCGGCATCCTGGTGGGCACGGTTTCGAAGGTGGGCAAGGACCCGAGCGGGCTGGTGCAGGATCTGGAGATCGAGCCGGCCGCGCGGTTGTCCCGGCTGAGGCACGGCTTCGTGATCCCCGGGCCCAAGGCCCTGGAGGGAGGGCCGTGAGAATCCTGGGAGCCTTCGCCTGGTTCATGCTCGTGACCCTGCTCCTGCGCTCCACGGCGCTCACCGCGCTCGCGGCCCGCGGGCTGGTGTTCGACGTGCTCGCGTTCGCCACCGTGGTGTGGGCCCTGCGCTGGGGCGAGAGCTGGGGGGTCAGCTTCGGCTTCGCGCTCGGGCTGGCGGCCGACCTCGATGCGGCGCACTGGCTCGGGCGACACGCGCTGGCGCTGGCGCTGATCGGCTACACCGTGGGCCGCCTCAGCCACACGCTGGTGCGGGACCGGGCGCGGGTCCAGGCGGTGCTGATCCTGCTCGCGACCGTGCTCCACCAGTCCTGGGCCGCGTGCTTCGAGATCGGCAAGCTGACGGGCTGGCCCTACGTGCTCGAGCGCGTGGCGCTGGCCGCCGTCGTGACCGCCCCGGTGGGCACCTTCCTGCTGGCGCTGGTGCGGCGCGCCAGCGGTCAACCTCTGTTCACTCATGCAGCCGTCGAACCGGGACCAACGGGATAAGGCCCAGCGCTTCGGGGTCTTCGCGGGCGCGGTGGTGGCGGGGTTCGGGCTGGTCGCCATCGGGCTGGTGCGGCTCCAGGTCGCCGATCACGAGCGCTACCTCCAGCTCTCCAAGGAGAACCACGTCCGCCCCGAGATCCTGCGCGCGCCTCGCGGGACGATCTTCGACCGGAACGGCCAGGTGCTGGCCGACAGCGCACCCAGCTTCAGCATCGTGTTCCGCCCCTTCCCGGCCGAGAGCGTGGGACGCGACCCCAGCCCGGATCCCGAGTGGGTGGCGAGGGTCTCCCGCCTGATCGAACAGGATCCCGCCGAGGTCCGCCGGCTGGTCCAGAGCGCCAACACGAGCGGACAGACCGCGGTGCTGAAGCGCAATGTTCCCTTCCCGATCTGGTCGGCCGTCGAGGAGTCCAAGGACGAGCTGCCGGGAGTGGACGTGCAGCGCGAGCCGCTGCGTCACTACGCGTACGGCAACCTGGCCGCCCACCTGCTCGGCTACGCGGGTGAGATCAACGAGATCGAGGTCGACTCGCTCTCCTCGCAGGGCTACCGAGCCGGGGATCTCATCGGGCGGACCGGCGTGGAGCGCAAGTTCGAGGACATCCTGCGCGGCCAGGACGGAGCGGAGTACGTGGTTGTGAACGCGGCGGGGAAGAGGGTGGCCACGTTCAAAGAAGGGGAGCGGCGCGAGCCGGTGTCCGGCCACGATCTGGTGATGACCCTCGACCTCAAGGTGCAGAAGGCTCTCGAGCAGGCCATGGCGGGCGTGGAGCGGGGAGCCGCCGTGGCGATGGACCCGCGCGACGGGGGGATCCTCGGGCTGGTGAGCCGCCCGGTGTACGATCCCAACGAGTTCTCGATGGGGCTCAGCTGGGATCGCTGGCGCGAGCTGAGCAACGGAGGAACAAACCCGCTCCTGAACCGCGCCATCCAGGGCGTCTATCCGCCGGGATCGACCTTCAAGGTGGTGACCATGCTGGCGGCCCTGCGCGCGGGGATCGCCTCGCCGAGCACCCGCCTCCAGCCGTGCTCGGGGCGCTACAACTTCGGCGGGCGGTGGTTCGGGTGCTGGAAGCACGCCGGGCACGGCTCGCTCAACTTCGTCGAGGCGCTCGAGCACTCCTGCGACGTGTACTTCTACCAGATCGGCCTGCGGCTGGAGCTCCCGCGGCTCGAGGAGACCGCGCGGGCGCTGGGGCTCGGCGATCGGACCGGGATCGACCTGCCGCAGGAGAAGAAGGGCCTGATCCCGAGCCCGGCCTGGTACGACAAGCACTGGGGCGCGGGGCGCTGGAGGAAGGGCCTGCTCCTGAACCTGGCGATCGGCCAGGGCGAGATCCTGATCACGCCGCTCCAGCTCGCCATGCTGCTCTCGGAGGCCGCCATGGAAGGGCAGCCGGTGCGGCCGCACGTGATCAAGCAGGTGCGCGGAGTTCCGGAGTACCACTGGCAGCGCCCCGGCCGCGCGCGCCTCGCGGCGTCCCCGACGACCTGGAGCGCGCTCCACGAGGCGCTGGAGGGCGTGGTGACCGGGGGCACCGCGACGCTGGCGCGGGTGCCGGGCTTGAGAATCGCGGGCAAGACCGGGACGGCGCAGAACCCTCACGGGAAGGATCACGCGCTGTTCGCCTGCTACGCCCCCGCCGAGAATCCCCAGATCGCCCTGGCGTTCGTGATCGAGAACAGCGGCCACGGCGGCAGCATCGCGGCTCCGATGGCGGCGCAGGTCCTGAGCACGCTGTTCCTGCCCGACTCGCTGAGGCCGGCGGCGGCCCGCCCGCCGGCGGTGGCCGACACCGCCGCGGGGGCGCGCGGTGACTAGATTCCGGCTCCGGCTCCCGCCCTTCGACGTCCCGCTCGCGATCGCCGCCCTCGGGCTGGTCGTGATCGGGCTCTTCACGGTCTTCAGCGCGACCTCGATCCCCGGCGCCCACCAGGGCCTGTGGGTGCGGCAGCTGTGGTGGGCGGCGGCCGCGGTGGGCGCGGCCTGGCTGGTGGCGGCGGTGCCTTACCGGGTCTACGACTCGCTCGCCTATCCCACCTACGGCATCTCGCTCGCGCTGCTCGTGCTGGTGCTGGTCATGGGCTCGAGCGCCTACGGGGCCAAGCGCTGGCTCGACCTGGGGCCGCTCAAGTTCCAGCCCTCGGAGCTCGCCAAGATCGCCACCGTGCTGGTGCTGGCGCGGCGCTTCGACGACCCCAAGCTCAAGCTCGACAAGTTCCGCCACTGGTTCCCGGCCCTGGTCATCGTGCTGGTGCCGTTCGCGCTGGTGCTCAAGGAGCCCGATCTCGGGACCTCGCTGTCCTTCCCGATCATCCTGCTCGCGATGTTCTTCTGGGCCGGCATGCCGGTGGGCCATCTGCTGCTGGGCCTCACCCCGGTGTTCAACGTGGTGCTGTTCTTCGCCACCGGCTCGCTGTGGTGGTTCGCCGGGCTGCTGGCCGTGCTGCTCGGCGCGGTGCGACCGCGGCTGGCGATGGTGGTGGCGGCGCTGGTGCTCAACGGCGCGGTCGCCTACGCCATGCCGCACGTGTGGAACGGTCTCGCCGACTACCAGAAGCGGCGCATCCAGACCTTCCTGGATCCCGGCAACGACCCCTACGGGGCGGGCTACCAGATCATCCAGTCCAGGATCGCGATCGGCTCCGGGGGTGCGGTCGGCAAGGGGTTCCTCAAGGGCACCCAGAAGGCCCTGGCGTTCCTGCCCATGCGGCACACCGACTTCATCTACTCGGTGGTGGGAGAGGAGTTCGGCCTGCTCGGCACGTTGACCGTGGTGCTACTCTACGCTTGGTTGCTGATGCGAGGGTTGCGCCTCGCCCTCTTGAGCCGCGGCTTCGCCAGCCTCATGGCGATCGGTCTCGTGACGGCGCTCTTCTACCACATCATGGTGAACATGCTGATGACCATCGGCTGGGCCCCCGTCACCGGTCTGCCGCTCCCCCTCATCTCCTACGGCGGGACGGCGCTGATCGTGAACGGGATCGAGATCGGACTCCTCCAGAACGTGGCCCTCCGGCGCAAAGACTGAACCGAGCCGTGCATCCCGACGTCTTCACCTGGGGCTTGATCCACGTCCGCTCCTACGGGCTGATGCTGGCGGTGGCGTTCCTGGTGGGAACCTGGATCGCCTTGAAGGAGGCGCGCCGGCTCGGACTCGACGAGGACCGCGTGATCACCGTCATCCTCGCGACCCTGGTGTTCTCCGTCCTCGGAGCTCGGGCGATGTACGTGCTGGAGCACATCGACGAGTTCCGCCACGAGTGGGGAAGCGTGCTGGCGCTCTGGCAGGGGGGCCTGACCCTTTACGGCGGGATGGTCGGGGGCACGGTGGCGGGGCTCTGGACCGCGAAGCGCGTGGGCCTCGCGCCCTGGAGCGTGGCGGACGCCACCGCGCCCTCGGTGGCGCTCGGCAACCTGTTCGGGCGCGTCGGATGTTTCCTCAACGGGTGCTGCTACGGGAGGCCGACGAAGCTGCCCTGGGGCGTGACCTATCCGCGCGACTCGTTCCCCTATGCCGAGTTCGGCCCGGTGCCGATCCACCCCGCCCAGCTCTATTTCGCCGCCGCCGGGCTCGGGATGTTCGCGATCCTCTGGAGCCTGCGCCGGCGCCTCACGGTGCCAGGGCATCTCTTCTGGACCTACATCGCGATGTTCGCGCTGGTGCGGATCCCGCTCGACTTCACGCGCGCCTACGATCCCGGCTCGGTGGTCGGACACCTCGGGAGCCTGGACGTGACCGAGAGCCAGCTCACGAGCCTCGCCCTCGCCATGTTCGGGGTGCTGATGATCCTGCGGCTCAAGCGCCGCGCCCCGGCCGCCGCGGCCTCGCCGGCGGCCGCCACGGAGCCCGCGACCCCGCGCCCACCGGCGTGAGCGAGGACCTCGTCCGCCTCGCCGTTCTTGGAGACCCCCTCGCCTTCAGCCTTTCCCCCGAGCTCCACCTCGCGGGCCTCGAGGCGCTCGGGCTGCGCGGTCGATCCGAGGCGCTGCGGACCCGGGCCGAGGACCTGGGAGCGCGGCTCGGCGAGCTGGCCCAGGGCGGCTACCGCGGCGTGAACCTGACCGCGCCCCTCAAGGAGCGGGCGCTCGCCCATCTGTCGCGCGTCTCCGAGGCGGCGCGGCGGGCGCGCTCCGTCAACACCGTCGGCTTCGAGGGCGACGGCTGGTGGGGCGACACCACCGACGGGACCGGCTTCGTCGAGCTGCTGAGCTCCTTCGGGCGGCGCCCGGCCCGCGAGCGGGTGGTTCTGCTCGGGGCCGGCGGATCCTCGCGGAGCCTTGCCCTTGCCCTCGGCGGCGCGGGCTCCCGGGACATCCGGGTCAGCGCGCGGGAGCCCGAAAGGGCGGCCGAGGCGTGGAGCCGGATACCGGGGATCGAGTGGACCCGCTGGGGCTCGCCCGAGGAGCGCCGGGCGCTCCTCGGCGCGAGCCTGGTGGTGAACTGCACGCCGCTCGGCGGCCCCGAGGGCCCGGCGGCCCTGGAACGGATCGGCCCCCGGGCCTTGCTCGTCGATCTTCGCTACGACGTCCAGCCGACTGCCTGGGTCCGGGCCGCGCGCGCGGCGGGGCGGGAAGCCTACGACGGGCTGGGTCTCCTGGTGTTCCAGGCGCGCGAGTCGCTGTCGCTCTGGACCGGGCTCGCGGTGCCGCTGGATCCGCTGGCCAGGGCGGTCGGGTGGCCGAGGTGAGCGAGCGCCGGCCCGGATTCGGAGCGGCCGTGCTCGGCGCCCTCGCGAGCGCCGCCCGGGGCCTCGAGGCGTTCTCGTTCCCGCAGCGCTGTGCCGGCTGCGGCGTCCCCGCCGATCCGGACTCGCTCCTCTGCCCGGAGTGCCTGGCGTCGATCCCCCGACTCTCGATGCCGCTGTGCGTGCGCTGCCTCGAGCGCGAGCGGGAGCCGGTCGGATGCCTCCGGCACCCCGGGTTCACGGTGTGGCCGGCGTGGGTGTACGAGGAGCGCGCGGCCCTGGTGGTGGAGGCGCTCAAGTTCCGCGAGCGCCCCGGCCTCGCCCAGCGGCTCGGGGCCGAGCTCGGGCGAGTGGTCCCCGCGGAGCCGGCTCCCGACCTGGTGCTCGAAGTGCCGCTCCATCCGTCGCGGCATCGGGAGCGGGGGTACAATCAGGCGGCGCTCCTCGCCGACGCGCTGAGCAGCCAGGTCGCCGTGCCGAGGCTCGAGGGAGCGCTCGAACGGGTGCGCCCCACGCGGCCGCAGGTGCGGCTGGGGTCCGGGTCGCGCCGCTCGAACGTGGCGGGCGCCTTTCGCGCGCGGCGCCCGGGCTGGCTCGAGGGAAGGAAGGTCCTGATCGTGGACGACGTGATGACGACCGGAGCCACGCTCCACGCGTGTCTCGAGGTCCTGGCGGCCTGCGGGGCCCGGGCGGCCGGGGTGGTCCTGGCCTGGGCGCAGTAGGGAATGTCGCACCTTCACATCCCTGACGGCGTGCTGCCGGCGGCGCTCTGGCTCCCGGGCCTCGTCACGGCCGTGCTGCTGATCCTGGTCTCGGCCCGCTCGCTCCGACAAGAGTCACCGCAGCAGGTGGCCTATCAGGGGGCCCTCGGCGCGCTGGTGCTGGCCGCCATGGCCGTCCAGGTGCCGCTCGGGCCCATCGAGTACCATCTGTCGCTGGTGGGACCGATCGGGGTGCTGCTCGGGCCGGCGTCGAGCTTCCAGGTGATGTTCGTGGCGAGCGCCGTGCTGGCCTTCCTAGGTCACGGAGGCTTGACCGTGATCGGGCTCAACGCGCTGGTGCTGGGCGCGGGCTCGGCGCTCGCGCGCCCCGGCTACGACATGTTCCGGCGCCGGTTTTCCCCGGTCGCGGCCTTCGCCGCCGCCGCCGCGGTCGCCCAGGCCGTTTGCGGGCTCCTCTGGATGGGGCTCATGACCGTGGGGCTGCGGGCCCATGCGTGGTCTGGCCGCCCGGATGGGGGAGGCGGCGGGCGCTTCGGTGTCCTGGCCCTGGTGGGCGTGCCGCTCTGGATCCTCGGGGTGGCGGCCGAGACCACGGTGGCCTTCGGCATCGCGCGCTTCCTCGCGCGCGTGCGTCCCGACCTGCTCCCGGCGGCGAAGGATACCCGGGCCGCGGAAGCCGCATGATCGACGCGCTCTCCCAGATCGACTTCCTGGCGAGCGCCAACGGGAGCGTGTGGCATCGCGCCAGCGCGCTCGGGAAGCTCGGGCTCATGGGGGGCCTGGTGCTGCTCGCCGTCTTCACGCCCTCCCTGAGGCTGCTCTTCGCGGTCCACCTGGTGGCGTGGCTGCTCGCCGGGACGAGCCGCGTCCCGCTGCGCCTCCTGGCGGCGGCGGCGGGCTATCCGCTGTTCTTCTCGGTCCTTTTCGCGGCCGCGACCTGGGACGGGACCTGGGAGGCGCCCCTGAGGCTGGTGCTTCGGCCCCTCACGGCCAGCCTCGGTGCCGTGTGGCTGGTGTCGACGACGCCTTATCCGGATCTCTTCGCGCCGCTCTCGAGGATCCTTCCGCGCCGCGTGGCGGACGGCCTGTTCATCACCTATCGCGCGCTCTTCGATCTCATCGGCCGCGCCGAAAGGTTGTGGCGCTCGCTGCGCATTCGCGGCGCCACCTCGGTGCCGCCGCGCCAGCGCCTCACGGTCGCCGGCGAGGGACTCGCGACCCTGGTGCTCTACGGATTCGAGCGCAGCCAGCGGCTCTACGCCACCATGATGCTGCGCGGTCACTCGGGGCGGATCTGCGGGTGCCGCCACTACGCCGAAATGAGCCGCGCCGACTGGCTGGTGGCCGGGGTCGGAGCGCTGGTGGCCGCCGCCGCCCTGGCCTGGTGGAGGGTCCGGTGAGCGATCCGATCGTCCGGGTCTCGTGCGTTCGCCACACCTATCCCGATCGCACCGAGGTGCACCTGTGCGGGCTCGACTTCGAGGTCGACCGGGGCCAGCGGGTCGTGGTCCTGGGCCCCAACGGCTGCGGCAAGACGACCCTGCTGTTCCACATCCTCGGCCTGCTCGAGCCCGAGGAGGGAGAGGTCTCGGTGTTCGGCGTCAATCCGGCCCGGCACTTCAATCGCATCCGGGAGCGGGTCGGCGTGCTGTTCCAGAACGTCGACGAACAGATCATCGCGCCCACGGTCTGGGACGACGTGTCGTTCTCGCCTCGCAGCTACGGCTACTCGGACGCCGAGGTCGAGGCCCGGGTGACGGAGGCGCTCGAGTGCGTGGGGATCGCGCACCTGCGCCACAAGGTGTGCCACCACCTCTCGGGCGGCGAGAAGCGCAAGGTGGCGCTGGCGGGCGCCCTGGTCCTGAATCCCGAACTGCTGGTGCTGGACGAGCCCTTCGAGGGGCTGGACCCCGCCTCGCGAACCGACCTAAGGGCCCTGCTCAACCGCCTCCACTCCGAGCGCCGGGTGACGCTGGTGATGGCGACCCACGACGTCAACGTGGTGGCGGCGATGGCGGACCGCGTGTACGTGCTCCTCCGCGGGGGCGAGATCGTGGCGCGCGGCACTCCCCAGGACGTGTTCCAGGATCCGGGGCTCCTGAGGCGCAGCAACATCGAGCCCCCGGTGCTGGCCGAGCTGTTCCAGCGTCTCACGGAGCTCGGGGCCCACCTCGGACGGCCGCTCACGGTCGAGGACGCGGCACGGGTGCTGGTCGAGTGGGGCGGGCGCGCGCGCCCCGGGGCGGCGGCCGCGGATGCCGCCGCGCGCGAGCCGGACGGGGCGCGGCGTCTCCCGCCCGAGCCGGCCACCCCGCGCCGCGAGCCGTGAGCGGCGACCTGTTCGGACCCCCTCCGCGGGGAAACGCCGCCCAGCCGCTGGCCGACCGCATGCGCCCGCGCTCGTTCGACGAGCTGGTGGGGCAGTCGCACCTGCTCGAGCCCGGCTCGCCGCTGGCGCTGATGCGCGACGGCCAGCACCTCTCCTCGATCATCCTGTGGGGTCCTCCGGGAAGCGGAAAGACCACCATCGCCCACCTGATCGCGCGCACGGCGGGGGTTCCGTTCGTCGGCTTCAGCGCCGTCCTCTCGGGGGTCAAGGAGGTGAAGGAGGTGATGGCCCGCGGGGCGCTCGAGAAGCGGAAGAGCGGCAAGCCGACGCTGCTGTTCGTGGACGAGATCCATCGCTTCAACCGCGCCCAGCAGGATGCCTTCCTCTCGCACGTGGAGCGCGGCGACATCGTCCTGATCGGCGCCACCACCGAGAATCCCTCGTTCGAGGTCAACTCGGCGCTGCTCTCGCGCGCGCGGGTGGTGGTGCTGAAGGAGCTCTCGGCCGAGGCGGTCGCGACCGTGCTCGAGCGCGCCCTCGCCGATCCGGAGCGCGGCTTCGGCGGGAAGCTGAGCGCCGAGCCGGAGGCGCTTCGCTTGCTGGCCGAGGCGGCGGACGGCGACGCCCGCCGCGGGCTCACCACGCTCGAGATCGCGGCCGCGGCGGCGGAACGCGATGCCGCGCCGGGCGTGCCGGGTGAGAGGCGGGCCGGCAGTCCGGCGCGGACGTCGATCACCGTCGAGACGGTGCGGCAGGCGCTGGCCCGCCGGCACCTGCGCTACGACCGGGCGGGAGAGGAGCACTACAACCTGATCTCGGCGCTCCACAAGTCCCTGCGCGACTCCGATCCCCAGGCCGGGCTCTACTGGCTCGCGCGCATGCTGGCGGCTGGCGAGGACCCGCTCTACGTGGCGCGCCGGCTGGTGCGGTTCGCGAGCGAGGACGTCGGCAACGCGGATCCGCAGGCGCTCCCGCTCGCGGTGGCGGCGTTCCAGGCCTACCACCAGCTCGGCACCCCCGAGGGCGAGCTGGCATTGGCCCAGTGCGCGGTCTACCTAGCGACCGCGCCGAAGAGCAACGCCGTCTACGCGGGATTCGATCGCGCCCGCGAGGAGGTGGAGCGGAGCGGCAGCCTGCCGCCGCCGCTCGTGATCCGGAACGCTCCCACCGGTCTCATGAAGGGCCTCGGCTACGGCGCCGGATACCGCTACGCGCACGACCAGCCCGGCGGCTTCGCCGACCAGCAGCACCTGCCCGACGAGCTGGTGGGACGCCGCTTCTACGAGCCGACCGATCGCGGCTACGAGGCCGAGATCGGTCGGCGGATGAAGGCCTGGGAGGGCCTGCTCAAGTCGAAGCGCGAGGGCGGCTAGAGCCCCTCGCCCGGGACCTCGCCCACCTCAGGCCTTGGGCCGGAACTTGATGCCGCACCCGAGCGCCTTGGTTTCCTTGACGGCGACCTCTCGGCCGGCGGCCACGGCCTTGAGCGCGTCCTCGAGGTAGCGGGTCTTCACCTTCCCGGGCTCCTTGGCGTTGTCGTCGATCGTCCCGTGGTAAGCGAGCTTGCCGTCGGCGCCGAACAGGAAGGCCTCGGGAGTGTGAGCCGCCCCGAAGGCGCGGGCCACGTCCGAGGTGGCGTCGACCACGTAGGGATAGGACATGCCGCGCTCCTTGGCGTGCTTCTGCATCGTCGCGTAGTCGTCTTCGGCGACCCTGCCGGGGTCGTTGGAGTTGACGACCACCACCCCGACGCCCTTCTTCTGCCACGAGTTGCCGAGCGCCACGATGCGCTTCTCCCACGCCTTGGCCCACGGGCAAGCGTTGCAGGAGAAGATCACCAGCGTGCCCTTGGTCCCCTGGACGTCCGCGATCGAGACCTCGCGGCCGTCCACGTTCTTCATCTTCACGTCGGTCATCGGAGCCGGATCGCCGAGCGCGAGCCCCGGCGGCGCCTCCTGCGCCCTCGCCGGGACCCCTCCCATCACGGCCAGCGCGGTCCAGAAACCGAACACCCAGCGATCGAGGGCTCGAAGCTGCATGGTCACGCTCCTCATTTCCGGCCTGCGGTGCTTGCCAGGGCCCGCCGCACCGCCCGTTCCAGCTCGAGCGGCGGGACGCGGCCCTCGTGGAAGTACTCCAGGCAGCCGCCGGCATCGTACACGAACGTGGCCGGCAGCGCCCCCGACCAGCGCGGGCTCAAGGCGTTGATGAACTCCATGTCGTCGCTGCTCTTGAGATACGAGGGGAAGTCCACCCCGTGCTCGCGCAGGAAGCGGCGGGCGGCGGGAACCTGATCGTCGAAGTCGGCCGATACCAGGACCGGCCTGAGCCCTCGCCCCCGGTACGCGGAGACGATCCGCATCACGTCGGGGAACTCCTCGCGGCAGGGGACGCACCAGGTCGCCCAGACGTTGAGCACCACGGCCCGCGCCCCCGGCGCCCGGACGGCGGCGAGGATCTGCCGGGGGGTGGCCGGCCGGATCACCGGACCCTGGCGGCGCGCGGCGCCGCCGGCGGGCGCACTCGAGGCCAGCGCGATCCCCGCGGCCGCGAGCATCCAGGCGATGGGCCGGCTCATCGTCAGTGGCGCCCGCGCCGCCGCTCCCGGACGGGCAGGTTCTCGAGACAGGTGGTCCACCAGCCGGTGCGAATGGTCTCGGCGAACTCCGCGGGCAGCCGCTCCGCCTCCATCTCGAGCGCCAGGGCCTCGTGGTCGTAGGCCACGGGGCGGAACTCGACCTCGAGCCCGCCGTCGAGCTCGAGCCCGGCGTACCAGACGCCGGTGCGGCCGTCGTTGGCGGGGCGTCCGATGGCGCCCACGTTCACCACGTGACGTCCGCTCGGCAGCGCGCGGTGCCAGGGGATCCCGGTGTGGGTGCAGAGGATCACGTCGGCCTCGTGGCGGTCGCAGAGCCATTCCAGGAAGGCATCCGAGCACGCCGACTCCCACAGGAACTCGTTGACCCGGCGCGGCGATCCGTGGCAGAGCAGCAGGCGCCGCCCTTCGGCCTCGATCCGATGCCGCTCGGGCAGGCCGCGCATCCAGGCCTTGTGATCGCTCGACGTGCGGGCCACCGTGTAGTCGTACGAGATCTGGGCGAACCCGTTGTCGCGCGGGTCGGTGTAGCCGCAGGCGCAGTCGGCGCGGTCGTTGCCGATCGAGTCGTCGTAGTTGCCGCGCAGCATCGAGATCCCCGCGCCACGCAGGATCTCCGCGGCGCGATCGGGGTGGGGCCCGAAGCCCCCGAGATCGCCGAGACACCAGACCCGATCGGCCCCGCGGCGCTCGATGTCTTCGAGGACGGCGGCGAGTGCCAGGTGATTGCTGTAGACTCCTCCGAAAGCGGCGAGCCGGACCATGTCAGGCGTTCCCGCACGTCATGCCGGTCACGTAGCAGGTGAAGCAGGCGCCGTGAGCGAGGCGGAACGCTCCGAGGCTTTCGCCCAGCGTCCGCCCCATGCGAGCGGCGGGCTCGTCGACGAGGAGCGGGCACACGAACACGCCGCGGCTCGTCACGGCGCGGCAGCTCGAGCACTGGAGGCGAGCGGGATCAATGCTCTCCGGGGGGAGGTCGGCAAGGGTTTCCACCGCCTGGTAGCCGCGCGTGCGCGCGGCCTCGCGCCCGAGCCTGAAGAGGGGGAGCAGCTTCAGGCGCGGGCGCCGGAGCCCCGCCTCGCGCAGCATCCGGACGTAGCGCTCGCGGAGCTCGAGCGCATCGTCGCCCGGGCCCTGGGTCGCGGTCACGATCGGGAGCAGGCCGTGGTGCTCGAGCGCGAGCAGGCCTTCCAGAGTGCGAGCGAAGGCGCCTCGGCCCCGGAACGTGTCGTGCTCCTCGGGCCCCGGACCGTCGAGGCTCACGCGGATCTCGAGCGAGAAGCGGGCGCCACCGCCGAGCCGCCTCAGCTCCTCGAGGCGGCGCTCCGTGAACAGCGTGCCGTTCGTGAGCAGGGTGCAGGGGCCGTGAGGGAGCGTGTCGGCGAGGATGTCGAGCATCTCGGGATGCACGAAGGGCTCGCCTCCGGTGAAGTAGAACTCCTTGACGCCGAGCGCCAGCCCCTGGGCCACGTGCCTCTGGACCTCGGCGCGCGCCATCAGCGCATGCCGGTCCTCTCCCGGCCCGGCCGAGACGAAGCAGTGCGTGCAGCGAAGGTTGCACGAGGTGCCCGCGACCTGGATCCACAGGGAGTCGAGATGAAGCAGGGGCTGGAGGGGAAAGCTCTCGCCGCGTGGGGCGGGTTGCCGGGGGAGGATCGACAGCGCCGGGGACGACATGGGTCGGGGTGAGGGCTCCAGCATCTACTCGTTCAGGACACGGCGATCACGGCCCCGCTTCGAGGCGCCGCTTCGAGGCTTTGACAGCCTCGAATGCGGATCATAATCTAGTGGGTTCTGCGGTACGCATCTAGTGGGTCCGAGAAAGGACCGTGAATCCATGCCCTCTGCGCGCCATGAAGAGATCCTGAAGGCCCTCTCGAGGGTCCAGGACCCCGATCTCCACCGCGACTTGGTCTCGCTCGGGATGATCGAGGACCTGGCGGTGACGGACGGGAAGGTGGCCTTCACGCTCGTGCTCACCACCGCGGCGTGTCCGCTCAAGGGCCAGCTCGAGAGCGAGTGCCGGTCGGCGGCGATGACGGTCCCCGGGGTGCGGGAGGTCGCGATCCACACCGTTTCGCGCGTGCGCAAGCCCAAGGATCCGACCGCCGACCGCAAGGCGCTCGAGGGCGTGGCCCACGTGATCGCGATCGGGAGCGGCAAGGGCGGCGTCGGGAAGTCCACGGTCTCGGCCAACCTGGCGGCGGCGCTGGCGGCGACCGGTGCGGCGGTCGGGCTCCTGGACGGCGACATCTACGGTCCCAACCTGCCGCGCATGCTCGGGGTCCGGAAGCAGCCCTCCCAGCGGGACGGCAAGATCCTGCCGCTCGAAGCCTGGGGCCTCCGCTTCATGTCGATGGGGCTGCTCGTCGATCAGGGCGAGGCGGTGGTATGGCGCGGCCCCATGCTCCACGGCGCGATCAAGAGCTTCCTCCACGACGTCCACTGGGGCGAGCTCGACTACCTGCTCGTCGATCTGCCGCCCGGGACCGGCGACGTGCAGCTCTCGCTGATCCAGCAGACCTTCGTGACGGGCGCCGTGGTGGTGACCACGCCCTCCACGGTGGCGGTCGAGGATGCGGTCAAGGCGATCTCGATGTTCGCCAAGCTCCAGGTACCGGTGCTGGGGGTGATCGAGAACATGAGCACCTTCGTGTGCCCGCACTGCGGCGAAACCCACGACATCTTCGGGGACGGCACCGTGGAGGAACGCTCGCGGCGGTGGGCCCAGATGGGCCCGGGGGCGGGGGGCGGGGTACCCGCGCCAGGGGGTCCGGGGCTCCCCTTCCTCGGCGCGATCCCGATCCATCCCGACGTGCGCGCCGGAGGGGACCAGGGGCGCCCGGTGGTGATCGATCGGCCGGAGAGCGACTACTCGCGGGCGCTGAAGAGCATCGCCGGGCGACTGGCCCAGCAGGTGTCGATCGCGACCATCGGCGCGGGGGGACGGGCGTGAGGCGCGAGATCTATGCCGACCACGCGGCCACCACCGCTCCGGCGCCCGAGGTCGTGGAGGCGATGCTCCCGTACCTCGGCGAGGGCTTCGGTAACGCTTCCTCGGTCCACCGCCGGGGCGAGGCGGCGCGCGAGGCGGTCGAGGCGGCGCGCGCCGGCGTGGCGGCCCTCGTGGGGGCGAGCCCCGAGGAGATCGTGTTCACCGCCAGCGGGTCCGAGTCGAACAACCTGGCGCTCAAGGGCGCGCTGCCTGGGGCCCCGGAAGGGAGGAGGCGGCTGGTGGTCTCGGCGATCGAGCATCCCTCGGTGCTCGAGACCGCCCGCCACCTGGAAGACCGCGGCGTTCCCGTCACCATCGTGCCGGTGGAACGGAGCGGAGTGGTCGACCCCGAACGCTTGAAGGGCGCCCTCGGGCCCGACGTGGCGCTGGTCTCCGTGATGTGGGTCAACAACGAGGTCGGGACCATCCAGTCGATCGCCGAGATCGCCGAGCTGGCGCACGCGGCGGGTGCGAGGCTCCACTGCGACGCCGTCCAGGCGGTGGGGAAGCTCCCCGTCGACGTGGGCGAGGCCGGCGTGGATCTCCTGAGCCTCGCCGGCCACAAGTTCCAGGGCCCGCCCGGAGCGGGGGCGCTCTACGTGCGCCGGCGGGTCCGGCTGGTTCCGCTGGTGCACGGCGGACATCAGGAGCGTTCCCGGCGCGCCGGGACCGAGAACCTGGCGGCGATCGTCGGGCTGGGAGCTGCGGCGGAGCGGGCGCGCGCCCGGCTCGCGTCGGGCGCGACGGAAGCGCTCGCCGCCCTGGGCGAACGGCTGCGAGCCGGGCTCACGAGACGCATCCCGGCGAGCCGTCTCAACGGGGATCCCGAGCGGCGTCTCAGGACCATCGTCAACCTGTGCTTCACCGGCGTGGACGGCGAAGCGGTGCTGCACGAGCTGGATCTCCAGGGGATCACGGTTTCGACCGGCTCGGCGTGCAGCGCCGCCTCGCCCGGGCCCTCGCACGTGCTGATCGCCATGGGGCTCCGGCCCGAGGAGGCCCACGCCAGCGTGCGGTTCTCGCTCGGGGAGGGGATCGGGGAGGACGATATCGATACCATCCTGACCGTGACGCCGCCCGTGGTCGAGCGCCTACGCGCGCTCGGCGGGAGGGAATCTCCCGAGGCGGCGGGCGCGGGCGACGGGGCGACCGTCGGTTCCCCCGCGACCCGGGGGCCCGCGGTCGGGCACCAGCGCACCCGAGGGGCGCGGAGAGGAGAGCTGTCGTGAATCAGCAGGAACAGTTCCGGCTCAAGGTCGGGCTCGCCGAGATGCTCAAGGGCGGCGTCATCATGGACGTGACCGCGCCCGAGCAGGCTCAGATCGCCGAGCGCGCGGGAGCGGCGGCGGTGATGGCGCTCGAGCGCATCCCGGCGGACATCCGGCGCGACGGGGGGGTGGCGCGCATGAGCGATCCCGCGATGATCAAGCGGATCCAGGACGCGGTGTCCATCCCGGTCATGGCCAAGTGCCGGATCGGTCACATCGCCGAGGCCCAGATCCTGGAAACGCTCGAGATCGACTTCATCGACGAGAGCGAGGTCCTGACCCCCGCCGACGAGGAGAACCACATCGACAAGCACGGCTTCAAGGTGCCGTTCGTGTGCGGATGCCGCGACCTCGGCGAGGCGCTGAGGAGGGTCGGCGAGGGCGCCGCCATGATCCGCACCAAGGGCGAGGCCGGGACCGGAAACGTCGTCGAGGCGGTGCGGCACATGCGCTCGGTTACCCGCTCGATCCGGATGCTCACCCAGCTCGGCGACGGGGAGCTGATGGCCGAGTCCAAGCGTCTGGGCGCGCCCTACGAGCTGGTGAAGCAGGTGGCGCGGACCGGCAAGCTCCCGGTGCCGAACTTCGCCGCCGGCGGGGTCGCGACCCCCGCCGACGCGGCGCTGATGATGATCCTGGGCGCCGAGTCGGTGTTCGTGGGCTCGGGGATCTTCAAGTCGGACGATCCGGAGCCGCGCGCGCGGGCGATCGTCCAGGCGGTGGCCAACTACAACCGTCCCGAGATCCTGGCCCAGGTGAGCGCCGGGCTGAGCGTCGGCATGAAGGGATTCGACGTGCGCGAGATCCCCGACGAGCAGCTGCTCGCGAAGCGCGGATGGTGAGAGCGTGAAGCGTCCCGACGAGGGGGGCGCGCGGCGCGCGCCCTCGCCCGGTACGCGGCCGCCGCGGCGCGCGCCCCGGGTCGGGGTGCTGAGCCTCCAGGGCGACTTCGATCGCCACCGCGCCAGCCTGGAGCCGCTCGGCGTCGAGGTGGTGCGCGTCACGCTGCCCCGGGACCTCGCGGCCCTGGATGCGATCGTGCTCCCGGGCGGCGAGTCCACGACCCTGCTCCGCCTGCTCGAGGCGACCGGCCTGCGGGATCCGATCCACGCGTTCGTGCGCGAGCGGCCCGCGCTCGGGACCTGCGCCGGGCTGATCCTTCTCGCCCGCGAGTGCCGGCCCCTTCCCGCCCCGCCGCTCGAGGTGCTCGACGTCGCGGTGGAGCGGAACGCCTACGGGCGCCAGATCGATTCGTTCAGCGCCGAGGTCGAGACCTCGGTGCTCGACGGCCCGTTCCTCGGCGTGTTCATCCGCGCGCCGCGCATCCGGCGTCTCGGGGAGGGGATAGAGGTGATCGCGCGTCACCGGGGCGAGCCGGTGGGCGTGCGCTCGGGGCGCACCGTGGGGCTGTGCTTCCACCCCGAGCTCACCAGCGACTCGAGGCTCCACCGCTGGTTCCTGGGCGAGGTCGCGGGGCTCGACGTTCCCCCGGCCCGGGGTCCGGCGCCGGCCGCCGCGGCGTCCCCCGGGGGTCGCGGGACCGGCGAGGACCATCCGTGAGCCCGCCTTCGTCGCGGCGCCCGGAGTTCCACGCGTTCGTCAGCCGCCATCAGCGATTCCTCCTCACCACTCACATCAATCCCGACGGCGACGGGATCGGAAGCGAGGCGGCGGTCGCGCTGTGGCTCCGCGCCGCGGGCAAGAGCGTGCGGGTCATGAACGACTCCGTGGTGCCGGCGGCCTTCCTGTTCCTCACCCGCTCGCAGGCGATCGAGGTATACGAGCCGGAGCTGGCCGAGCAGCGCTTCGCCGAGGCGGAGGCGGTGGTGGTGCTCGATACCAGCAACCGCCAGCGCATCGGCCGCCTGGCGCCGCTGCTCGATCGTCACGCCATCGCCATCGCCGTGGTGGATCATCACGTCTCGCACATCAACGGGTTCGGCCAGGTCAACGTGATCGAGCCCGAGGCCTCGGCCACCGGCGAGATCGTCTACGACCTGATCCGCGAGGCCGGCGGGGACATCACCCCCGAGATCGCGGAGGCGCTCTACGTGGCGCTGATGACCGACACCGGCTCGTTCCGCTACTCCAACACCGACAGCCACGCGCACCGGATGGCGGCGGACCTGCTCGGCCGCGGGCTCGATCCCCAGAAGATCCACTCCATGGTCCACTCCCACGCCTCCGCCGGCCGGCTGCGCTTCTTCGGCGAGGTTCTGAGCACGCTCGAGATGCACGAGGAAGGCAGGCTGGCGGTGCTGGAGGCCGGGCCCGAGCAGTTCCAGCGTCACGGACTGGTCGGCTCGGACACCGAGGGCCTGGTGGACATGCCGCGCTCGATCGCGGGCGTGGACGTGGTGGCGCTGTTCTCGGAGGTCGAGCACGGCAAGGTCAAGGTGAGCCTCCGTTCCACCGGCCGCGTGGCGATCGACGGGCTGGCGGTGCGATACGGCGGCGGCGGGCACACGCATGCCGCCGGGATGCTGCTGCGCGGCACTCGCGGCGAGGTGCGCGCCCGCATCCTGCCCGAGCTCCAGCGTCTGGTCTCCGAGCCCAGCCCGGCGCAGGTATCCCGCGGCTCGTGAGCGTGGCGCTCCGGAGCGTGGCCGGGGCCGAGCGGCCGAGCATCACGGCCCAGGGCGTGTGGCATCGCTACGGCCCCGGGCGCGGCCTCGAGCCCGTGAGCTTCGCGTGGTGCGGACCCTCGGTGGCGGCGGTCACCGGGGCGAACGGCTCCGGCAAGAGCACGCTGCTCAAGGTGCTGGCCGGCCTGGTCGCCCCGAGCGGAGGGACGGCGACGCTCTCGATCGGAGGCTCGGTGGTCCCCAATCGGGCGCGGCGGCGGTGCGTGGGCTACGCCTCGCCCGACCTCATGTTCTACGATGAGCTCTCGTGCGCCGAGAACCTGGCCTTCGCCGGCGAGGCGCTGGGGCTCCGCGACGTCCGCCGCGCGTTCACCGCGGCGCTGGATCAGGTGGGGCTCGGGAGGGTGGCGGAGGACCGTCCCGGCGCGCTGTCGTCGGGGATGCTGCAGCGGCTGCGGCTGGCGCTGGCCCTGCTCCACGGCCCGGCGGTGCTGCTGCTGGACGAGCCCACGAGCCACATGGATGATGAGGGGCGTGACCTGGTGGCGCGGGTGGTGGAGCGCCATCGGCGCGCCGGCCTGGTCGTGATCGCCAGCAATGACGAGAGGGAGTGGAGGATTGCCGAGCAACGGATCGAGCTCCGCGGCCGCGGTCTGGGCGGTGCTGCGTAAGGAGTGCCGCAGCGAGTGGCGCACCCGCTACGGCTTGAACGCGGCCCTGCTGTTCGCGGTGACCACCCTGACCGCGGTGAGCTTCGCGATCGGCCGGCTCGGGAACCGCACCGACCTGCTGGCCGCGCTGCTGTGGATCGTGCTGCTGTTCGCCGCCCTGGCCTCCTTGAGCCACGCGTTCGTGCGCGAGGTGGAGGGGCGCACGCTGCTGCTGCTGCGGCTGGTGGCCTCGCCGGCCGCGATCGCGACCGGAAAGCTGGTGTTCAACCTGCTGTTCCTCGGGGTGCTCGAGCTCGTGACCGTGCCGCTATTCCTGGTGCTGATGGGCGCCCCTCCGCCTCGCTGGGGGGCGTTTCTCGGAATCCTCGGCCTCGGCAGCATCGCGCTCGGGGGATGCGCCACGCTGGTCGGGGCGGTGATCTCCCAGGCCCGCGGGCGCGGGGCGCTCTACGCCGCGGTGTCGTTCCCGCTCCTCCTGCCGATGCTGGCGGCCGCCGTGAGCGGCACGCGGGCGCAGTGGGAGGGCGGCCCGGTCGGAAGCGAGGCGCGTCTCCTGACCGCCTACGCGGCGGCGGTGGTGGGGGCGAGCCTGTTGCTCTACGACCGGCTGTGGGAAGATTGACGTGATGTGGCGCGGGCTGCTGCTCCTGTGGATGACGGTATCGATGGTGGCGGCCTTCACCTGGGCGCCGCTCGTTCCGGGGCTCGAAGAGACGACGCGGGTGTTGTACTTCCACATCCCGGCGGCCTGGCTCAGCGTGGTGGGTCTGGGGTGGTCGATGGTGCACAGCCTGCTGTACCTTGGGCGCCGGCGCATCGAGCACGACGACCACGCGGCGGCGGCGGCCGAGCTCGGCCTGCTGTTCTGCGTGGTGGCCACGGTGAGCGGGTCGGTCTGGGCCAAGGCGGTGTGGCACTCGTACTGGAACTGGGACCCGCGGGAGACTTCGATCTTCTTCATCCTGTTGATCTACGGGGCGTACCTGGCGCTGCGCAGCGCGATCGAGGGCGAGGAGCGCCGCGCCCGCCTCTCGGCCATCTACTCGGCGGCGGCGTTCGTCACCGTGCCGTTCCTGATGTTCGTGGTGCCGCGGATCTACTTCTCACTGCATCCGGACCCGCTGATCAACCCGGGCGGCAAGATCGAGATGGACCCGCGGATCCGGATCGGCTTCGGGGCCATGCTGGTCGGGTTCACCGGCCTCTTCGCCTGGCTGCTCTCGCTGCGGGTGAGGCTCGTGAGGCTCGAGCGGGTGCAACTCGAGGCCGGCGCCGTCCCGGGGGGGAGCCTGTGAGCGGAAACCTGGTGGTGCTGGGCGTGGCCTTGCTCGCCTGGCTGCTGCTGTTCTTCTACCTGATGCGGCTCGAGCGGCGCATCAAGGAGCTGGAGAAACGATGAATCTCAAGATCGTGCTCGCGCTGGCACTGCTGGTGGTGGCGGGTGTCTTCGGCGTGAGCAGCTTCAAGAAGTCCATGACGCCCTACATCTCGTTCGCGGAGGCCAAGCGCTCGCCCGGCATGGTGCAGGTGAACGGAACGCTGGCGGATAGGAACTACGTGCTCGAGCGCGACCGGCAGCACTTGGAGTTCGTGCTCAGGGACTCGAAGAACGAGACCATGAAGGTCGAGTACCGCGGCGTGATCCCCGGCAACTTCGACCAGGCCACTTCGATCGTGGCGATCGGGCGCTACGCGGGCGACCACTTCGAGGCGGACCAGCTCCTGGTCAAGTGCCCGTCGAAGTACCAGACCAAGACGGAGAAAGCCCGGGCGACAGCGTGACGCTCGGTGGGCCTCCGGTCGCGCGCGCGGACGCCGTGGGGGTAACCCGGCCGGCCGCGGGAGAAGCGGCGCTTCGGGCTTCGGGGCGTCACCCGACCTCGATGGTCCTCGCGGTCGCGCTGCCCTTGCTGCTCGGTCCGCTCCTTTTCCTGGCGACCGGGCTCCTCAACCTGGGGCAGGCCCTCACCTGGACGGCGTTCCTTTCCTCGCTGGTGGCCATGCTCTGCTACCTGGCGGCGAGCGGGGGCCGCGAGGAGGCGCTGTTCCCGGCCCGGGTGGCGTTCCACCTTCAGTGGGCGGCCCTGTTCGCGTCCGCGGTCGTCCTGTGGCGCATCCTCTTCACCCACCAGTTCCAGTACGAGTACGTGGCGTCCTACTCCTCGCTCGCCATGCCGCGCCACTACGTGTTCGCGGCGTTCTGGGGCGGCCAGGAGGGCACGTTCCTGCTCTGGGGGCTCATCACCTGCACGCTCGGGATGGTGCTGCTGCGCGTGCGCCACTCGCTCACCACGACGTCGATGTTCTTCCTGAACCTGCCGCTGATGATGCTGGGGCTGGTCACGGTGATGCGCGGGCCGTTCCTCACCTTCCCGGCCGGACACGCCCCGGCCGACGGGAACGGCTTGAACCCGCTGCTCCAGGACCCTTGGATGACGATCCATCCCCCGGTCCTGTTCACCGGCTTCTCCTCGCTGGTCGTGCCGTTCGCGATCGCCATGGCGGCGCTCGTCAAGCGCGAGTACGACGGCTGGATCCGGGCCGCGCTGCCGTGGACCGTGCTCTCCACCGCGGTGCTCGCGACCGGGTTCATCATGGGGGGCGTGTGGGCCTACAAGGTGCTGGGCTGGGGCGGCTACTGGGGCTGGGACCCGGTCGAGAACGGGTCGTTCATCCCCTGGCTCTCGAACACCGCCCTGCTCCACGGCCTGCTGGTGCAGCGGGTGACGGGGAGCCTCCGGCGCACCAACTTCTTCCTGGCCGTGACCTCGTACGTCCTGGTGCTCTACGCCTCGTTCCTCACCCGCAGCGGGGTGCTGGCGGACTTCTCGGTGCACTCGTTCGTGAACCTGGGGCTCAACGGCTTCCTGCTCGCCTTCCTGTTCGTCATCATGATCGTCGGCTACGGCACGCTGCTCTACCGGCTGCGGGACATCCCCGGGCCCGCCCAGCCGCTCGGCAACTTCTCGCGCGAGTCGATGATGTGGCTCGGCCAGCTGGTCTTCATGCTGATGTGCGCGCTCACCGCCGTGGGGATGAGCGCGCCGCTCATCACCCGGCTGTTCGGGCCGCCCTCCAACGTGCAGACCTCATACTACAACCTGGTGAACGCTCCGCTCGCTGTAGCCCTGGGGCTGCTGCTCGGGCTGGCGCCGCTGATGCGCTGGCGGCGGCAGGAGGCGCAGGCCCTGGTGAAGGCCGCGGTGCCCTCGCTGGTCCTCGCCCTGGCGGTCACGGTAGTGGCCATGGCGGCGGGGGTGCGGGATCCGCTGCCGGCGGCGGTGGTGTTCGGAGCCGCCTGGGCGCTCGGGTCCAACGCGGTGGTGACGGTGCGTGGCTTCCGGGCGGGCTGGAAGCACGGTGTGGCCTATCTCGGACACATGGGCGCGGCGGTGCTGCTGATCGGGATCGTGGCGTCGTCGAAGTACGGGAGCTCGACCCAGGTCCAGCTCCCGGAGGGACAGGAGCGCACGGCGCTCGGCTACCGTCTCAAGTTCGAGGGCGTGCGCCAGAACCCCGACGGCAAGGACCGGGTGATGATCGCGGTCGCGGCCCCCGAGGGGC
>VBOT01000182.1 GCA_005893225.1 Candidatus Eiseniibacteriota bacterium | reverse complement strand
GGGGCCGCTCGCCCGGATCATGGACAACTTCCTGCGGTCCCGATTGAAAGGCCAGACGGAAGAGTTCGCCGCGAACGTGCGCAAGGCACTGGAAGGCTGACCTCGGAGCCCCCGCCCGTGCGTGCCTCTCGTTCAACCGTGATAACCGGAGCCTAGGGCTTTTAGTCCGGAGAGCGTGAATCCGCTGCGTGCCCTCCATCGGGCCCCCCAATGGCGGGACTCCGCCCCCTCGGCCCCCACTCGTGGCGGAAGACTTGCTCCTCTACGACTCGGACGGGCAGTCCCTCCTCGACGACCACGCCCTCCGAATCCTCATCGCGCTGCACCAAGAGAGCCTCACGGCCCAGGAAATCGCGACGCATTACAGGGTTCCAATCGCCGCGTGTTACCGACGAATCCGCCGCCTCCTCTCGTTGGCCCTGATCTCCGAGGCGGGATTCGTCACGGAGGGCCGCCGGCGGCCGGCGCGACTCTACAAGTCCGAGGTGAATCGCTTTCAGATCACGTACGGGAGCGGCCGGATGCACCTCCACCTGCTGCTGCGGAACGGCACGGAGGCGAACACGATCGTCGGCATTCCGCCCGACGTCGGGGTCAGTGGAACAGCGCCTCCACGCCCGCACGAAGTCGGGGAATACCCGTCCGCATGATGTCTGGATTCGCGTGTCGCGCGAGGGCCGCGTAGTACGCAAGGAATTGCATCGGGACCACCGACACCACCGGACGGAGATATGGATGAATCGCCGGAAGTTTGATCGCGGTGCGCGGATGCTCGCCAATTGTTACAACAGACGCGCCACCCCGGGCGAGTGCTCGGCCAATAGTATCACAGCGCCGGCCGTCTTCCCGAGCCCGGAGAAGAACCACTGATTCTCTCGCATGGAGTGAAAGGAAGGGACCATGAAGGAACTGCTCCAGATGGTATCCGCTGGCAGGCAGGCTGCACGTTTCCCGGATCTTCAGGGCGGCCTCGAGCGCCGTGATGTCGTCCCAACCGCTCCCGAGGAATGTCACGTGGTCCGTGCGGGCCACGCGCTTCGCAAGGCGGCGGACCACGCTTTCGGTTTGTAGCGCCTTCTGAAGGGTGCGCACAACCGCGCGGATTCCTTCGAGGACATCCGACCGCGTCTTCGCGAGCTGTGCCGCCAGAGCGGCAAAGGCGGTAAGCTGCGTCGTATAGCTCATTGTGTTCGCCCAAGAGCGATCGTGCAGCGAGCCGATAATGAGGATGTCATCCACGATCCGCTCCATCTCCGTGTTGGGCAGACCCGAAATGCCTAACGTCCGGACGCCTGCACGCTTCGCCCGGGCGAGGGCGCGATTCGTCGTTGGCGTAGAGCCGCTATGACTCACCCCGAGGACGGTGGCTTTCGCTGGAGGCGACCGGCCGTATGCAAGGTCATACGCATGCGTTGCTTCCACGACGACTGACGCGCGCAGGGATGCCTGTAGGACACGCGCTCCGTAGGTTGCGGCATGGAAGGATGTGCCACAGCCCGTGACAATCACACGACGCGCTTCTCCAAGGAAAGAGGCCGCGTCTCCCCGGCCAACCCGTTCCAGTGTCTCCGCGACGCGCGCCGGCTGAGCATGTATCATTGCGTGCATGTGGTATGGGTGTCGATGGCGAGGGTCGGGAAATAGGACCATACGCCCGCATACATCTTTAGCCGCTTAACGTCCGCCAGAGAGTCAGAATCCGGCCGGGACCCCGGGGAAAACGGAACAAACCCGGTTACTCTTAAACATGAGAACACTGCCATGGGCGTCGAGGAGGTGCGCTGTGGACCCGCCGCCCAAGGACCCGAGCTAGACGCCCGTACGACGAGCGGTCGTGCTTTCTGTTGGGGAACCAACGACCCCGAGGAGAGGCTTGATCTCCGACAGGAGAGCTTCGTTGCTCAGCCTCAAAGCTAAGTCGTACGCTTCATCGAGGTATCGCCGCGCAGCCGATGTCGCGGCATTTTCCATGTGGAAACGGCCCACGAAGACGAGGGACCGAGCGAGATCCGATGGCTCGCCGTATTCTCGAAGACCCTGCAGGCCTTGCTCCCACAAGCGGGTGGCGCGGCTCCAACGCCCCAGTTCGAACTCCCGCTGTCCTTCGTAAATGCCGAGCAACGCGAGCGTATCTGGCTCCTCCAGGATTTGGACGAGTCGCTTCGCCTCTGCGATTTCTCCCGTAGTCTCGCGCGCGCGTCCGCCCATGTCAAGAAGGGAGGCGCTGCGGTTCATCCTCGCGTATGCGACCAATCGTAGGTTGCCAACCAGGCTGGCGAGCTGGAGGGCCCGATCGCAAAACTTGAGGCTCTCTTCGTACCGCTTCAGCGCGTGGTAGGAGGCCCCCACCGAGATGCAAGCGCGGGCCGTCTCGGTGAGGTTCCCCGCCCGCTCTGCGATCCGAAGGCCCTCAAGCCTGTACGCAAGTCCCCGGTCGATCTTACCCCGGTCGTGCTCGATACTCCCGAGGGCTGTAAGACTGCGTGAGAGCGCGCCGGAATCGGACGCCTCGGTCGCATGGTCGACCGCCGCGTTCATGAGCGTTGCTGCCTCCGCGAGCCGGCCCTTAGCCCGCTCCAGGAGCGCCATTTCCCTCAGGATCTCTCCGGACTCCGCGGGATTCGGATGGACCTTGAGGCGTGCCTGGGACTCGATGAGGTGTCCGAGCGCCTTCGCATGCTCGTTGCGGCAGCGCTCAATCGAAGCGATCTTTCGAAGAAGCCGAGGGATCCTGTCGACCTGCGAATTCGACTCAGCCCGCTGCAGTGCGTGACGATACTGCAATAGGGCGGGCCGCAAGTCTCCGGAAGCTTTCAAAGCGTCGCCCGCAACTTCCGGCAAGATGCAAGCCGGTCTGGGGTCGAGGACCGCACTGCCCATGGTCCTCAGCAACGTGAGGAGCTCGGAAGCGGGGACGGAATCGAGGAGGCCCGCGTCGTGCGAGACGAGGTACTCCCCGAAGGCCTTCACATTTCCGGACTCGATGAGGTGGTACATCCCCTCGAGAGGGTCTCCCACCTCCGACCCATCGAGGAAATAAGTTGCTGCGAGGAAATGGATTGAACGACGTTTTGCGCGCGGGAGGCGCTCATGAATCCATTCGCGGATTGTGTCGTGCACGACGACGCCGCCGGATATTGTAGGAGCGATCAAGTTCTTCGCCTGGAGCAATTTAATCGCCGCCTGCCATTCGCCGCAATAAGAGGGGAGGGCGCCGCTCGGAACGAGCCCACGAAACAGGGAGGCCGCCTCGAGGATCGTCTGCTCATCTTTCGTCAAGGTGTGCCAAATCTCGCGTTCAAGGTACCTCGTGATTTCCCGGCCCACGGTCGACCCCGTCTGTGCAGCGAAGGACAACAGGATCGGATGGCCCCGGGCCGAATTTGCCACCCGCTGCAGCGTGATCTCGTCTCCCGCGAAGCCTTTCGCGCGAAGAAGGGCCAGCGAGGCGTCCGGATCGAGCCCGCCCACACGAAGGATCTCGATGCTTGTAGTCTTTGAGGCTTTGCGGCGCACGGGGGCCGAGGGGAGCGTTCGCGAGATCAGCACGACCTTCCCCGACCCACCCCGGCCGGCCCCCAGGATCGGGCCCACGACAAGGCTTGCAAGCTCCGGGATCGCGCGCTGGTAGTTGTCGAGGACGAGGAGAATCGGAAGGTCACGTAGGTCGTGGGCGAGCACGCGCGCTGTGACCTGAGGGGCTTCCGCCCGGCGTTCGGTTTGGAGGTTCTTCAACCCCCGCCGACCGAGTCGGGCCAGGAAGGCGGCTAGGTCCCGAAGGAAAATTCCGCGGGTTGTGCCTTCATGGATTTCGAACCAAAAGATGTACGGCCGTGGCCGTTGACGCACGAGCCAGCTCGCGACGAGCGTGCTCTTCCCGATCCCCGCGATCCCCGAGGCGACGAGGACGGAGGAGGACGAACTCGCCCAGGCGTCGAGGATGCGGAACTCCTCGGTCCGCCCGAAGACGCGTCCGAGACGCCGCAACGTGTCGCCCCAGAGGATCGGCGCCACTGCGCCCGACCCGATTCCGTGGAGCTTCGTGAAATCGAGGCGGCCCCGTCGCACGAGCGAGACCGCGGCGGTCAGGTTCACGAATCCCGGGAAGATGTCCGGAATCTCGGCGACCCGCATCGGCGTCGGGTCGAGCCCGGGGGCGAGCACTTCGACAATGTCGCCCTGAAACCGCGTCCGGAGCTTCATCGCTTGAACCCAGCCCTCATGGCTCAGACGGTAGACCGTCTTGCGGACCCGGTGGCCCGGCACGTGTGCACGCTCTCCGGCGACCAGGCCCGTCGACTCCATTCGCGTGAGCCACTTCGTAACCGTCGTGCGACCCGAATGCGTCGCCGCCGCAATCCCTTCCTGGGTGAGGACGGTGAGGGTCCCGGGCTCGTGCGCCGACGTCGACGAGAGGTGCGCGAGAATCCGCTTCGGCGTGGAATAAAAACGCTTCCGGCGATACCCCCTCGCCACGCCGCGGAAACAGGGCGAATCCTCTTAAGGGTATCCAAAAAACGGAACATCTCGCGTCGTGTGTTCTCGAAAATGAGACCACCGCGACGAGGCACGAGGACGGAACCCTTTTCGGCCCTCAGGCTCTGGGC
>VBOT01000181.1 GCA_005893225.1 Candidatus Eiseniibacteriota bacterium | reverse complement strand
CTCGGAGACGTGGCCCTCCTCAACCGGGTGATCCCGAATCCGTTCTCGTCGACGATGAGCTACAGCTACCGGGTTGTTGACGGTGGCGAGCAGTCGGTCGACGTGGGGCTGTATGACATGGCGGGCCGGTTGGTCCGGAGGCTGGCTTCGGGCTCCCAGGCAACGGGCGTGTACACGGTCCAGTGGGATGGCCGGAGCGATGCGGGCGACCAGGTGGCTCCGGGCGTGTACATCCTGCGCGCTCGGGTGGCCGGCCTGCAGAGAGTCAATCGAGTCATCTTCCTCAAGAGGTAATTCGATCGCGGACCGAGGGGTGGGGCTCTTCGCCCCACCCCCTCGGCCACGGTCGGGCCGCCGGGACGAGAAGGTCGTGCGCCTTCGTTCCGGCATCCCCTCCCCGGCCGCTCGAGGTTTGCGGCTGCGAGTCCGGCAGGCTCTACGACGCGGCCAAGGCAAATGAGGCCCGCGTTGAGTGATGAAAAGTTCCCCCCTTTGCGAGATGATTGTTCGCGGGTTTCCTTCCCATTCTCGATAGGCGCGTGAGTTGGCTCGTCGGAGGTGCCCTGCGCCCTCGGCAGCGCCTCGCGCCGGCTGCGAGCGGAGGGCATGCGAGCCGTGGCAGCCCGAGGGGGACGGAGAGCGGCAATCAGGACGGAGAAGCGGTGCTGAACGGGAGGACGTGGCCATGAGGCCGACGCGAGCCGACGATGCTTCGCTTGAAGGCGCCCGCGTGGATGGTGCCGGCCGTCCTGGGGGCCTGCCTGTGCGCGGGCGGACGGGCGGAGGCCCAGACGGTCCGTCAGGACTTCTACATCACGGACGGAGCGGTCTCGGCGGAGGTCCTATCGGGCAACACCCTCTACATCGGAGGGAGCTTCACCCATGTGGGGCCCGCGACGGGAGGGTTCGTACCCGTCGACACCGCGACCGCCCTGCCCTCGAGCGGTTTCCCGAAGGTCGCCGGCACCGTCTACGCGACGGTCTCGGATGGATCGGGCGGCTGGTACGTCGGCGGAAGCTTCACCGGCGTCGGCGGGATCTCGCGGCGAAACCTGGCGCGCATCCTGTCGAACAACACGGTCTCGACCTGGGACCCGAGCCCCAACGGTCCCGTGTATGCCCTCGCGCTGAGCGGAACGACGGTGTACGCGGGCGGGGAGTTCACCAGCATCGGGGGGCAGACGCGCAACTACATCGCCGCGGTGAGCACCTCGAGCGGGCTCGCCTCGTCCTGGAACCCGGACGCGAACGCCTTCATCTACGCCATCGTCCTCAGCGGCTCCACGGTGTACGCGGGCGGCGACTTCACACACGTCGGCGGGTCCAATCGGAGCTACATCGCCGCGCTCAGCTCCTCGACCGGGTCCGCCACTAGCTGGAACCCGAACGCGTCGCTCACGGTCTGGGCCATGGCGCTGAGCGGATCGACCCTGTACGCCGGGGGGGAGTTCACGAGCATCGGGGGACAGACTCGCAACGGCATCGCGGCGCTGAGCACCTCGACCGGCCTCGCCTCGGCCTGGAATCCGGACAAGGACGGGGTCGTCTATGCCCTGGCGGTGAGCGGCTCCACCGTCTATGCGGGTGGGATCTTCACCTTCATCGGAGGGCAGCTGAGGAACTCCATCGCGGCGCTCGACGCCTCGACGGGCACGGCCACCGCCTGGAATCCCAACGCCAGCTTCACGGTCTGGTCCCTGGTGGTGAGCGGTAACAAGGTGTACGCGGGTGGGGAGTTCACGAACATCGGCGGGCAGACACGGAACCACGTCGCGGTGGTGGATGCGGGAAGCGGCCTGGCCACCGCCTGGGACCCGAACGCCAACGGCCCGGTTTACGCCCTGGCGCTGGCCGGAACCAAGGCGTACCTGGGCGGCGGGCTTTCCATGCTCGGCGGCCAGGACCGCAACAACATCGCGGCCCTGAATGCCACGACGGGAGCGCCCACGGGCTGGGACCCGAACGCCGACGGCGATGTCAACGCCCTGGTGGTGAGCGGGACCAGCGTGTACGCTGGCGGGCTCTTCACGCACATCGGGGGGCAGACGCGGAGCCGCCTCGCGGGGCTCGATGCCACGACCGGTCTCGCCACGTCCTGGTATCCGGATGCCAACGGCAACGTCTACGCCCTGGCGGTGCGCGGCTCGACCGTCTACGCGGGCGGCACGTTCACGACCGCGGGGGGGATGGCGCGCAACCGGATCGCGGCCATCGACTCCGCGAGCGGGGCAGCCACCTCCTGGAACCCGAATTCCAACGCGCCCGTCCTGGCCCTGGCGGTGAGCGGGACCACGGTGTACGCGGGCGGGGTGTTCGCCAGCATCGGGGGTGTGTCACGGAACCGCATCGCGGCGCTGGACGCGGCGACCGGTCTCGCGACCAGCTGGAACCCGAACGCGAACGGCGACGTGAACGCGCTGGCGGTGAGCGGCCCGTGGGTCTACGCGGGCGGGGCGTTCACCGACATCGGCGGGGCGACGCGCAACCGGATCGCGGCGCTGAACGCCACAAGCGGTCTCGCCACGAGCTGGGATCCGAATGCCGACGCCACCGTTCGGGCCCTGGCGGTGTACGGGCTGGTGTTCGCGGGCGGAGACTTCAACACCATCGGCGGGCAAGCGAGGAGCAAGATCGCGGCGCTGAACGCCGGCACGGGGCTCGCGACGAGCTGGAACCCGAACGCGAACGGTCCCATCTACGCGCTGGCGGCCAGCAGCGCCTCGGTGTTTGCGGGCGGGGGATTCGATGCGGTGAGCTACCTGCCGCAGACCTACCTCACGGCCGTGCAGCCCGACCTGGCCGACGTCCCGACTCTGCCCTCCGTCCGGAGCCTGGAGCTGCTCCAGCAGAACCAGCCGAATCCCTTCAAGGATCGGACCACGATCCGCTTCACGCTCCCCGCCGCCGCCGAGGTGACGCTCAAGGTCTACGATGCGGCCGGGCGCGAGGTCGCCACTCTGATGGAGAGAGAGTCACAGCTCCCGGGTCCGCACCAGATGAGCTTCTCGGGGAGAGCGATGCCGAGCGGGGTCTACTTGGTTCGCCTGCAGGTCGGCCGCGCCGCCGAGACGGGGAAGATGGTCCTGGTCCGATAAGGGCACGACTAGCCGCTCGTTCAATACTGTCCGGGGTTCCCCAGGAAGCGTTCGAGGCCGAGCGGGGCCCGGCCTCGAGACGCGAACCTCGACGACCTCAGTTAGCCCCTTCCGGCACCTCTCCACCGCAGAGATACATGTCCGCGTCCGCTGTGCACGTCACCGCCGTGAAGTAGAAGTACTGCATGTTGTGCACTTCGGACAGCGAGAAGATGGTCTCGACGTAGTCACGGTTCGGCTGCCACTTCTGATAGACCTTGTCGGGCGTCACGACGCAATCGGCCGTGGTGCCACTTCCACTCGGGCACGTCGGACACCCGGCGTCGGGGCAGCCGCTGGAGGAAACGTAGAACTTGAACGGGCCGTGGATCTTGGAGAGGTCATAGAAGCGGATGTGAGCCTCGCCATTCTTGACCCACGAGGTGTAGCCCGTCGAGGGAGCGGAAGCAGCGAGAAACGCCAGCGCCAGTACTGAAATCATCGGTGCCCTCTCATTCGGTTGTGTGCCTGCCTCTGGGGGCACGGACGAAGAAGCCGTCACAGCCCCTGGGTCGGTTCCTCAGATCACGCCCGACGAGCCGTCAGGCCAACCGAGCCGGCCAGCCCTCTCGCAGGGGACGTGCCGGGAAAACCGTGCACGAAGCAGCGGCCTCTTCGGACCAGAAGGAAGTGCTTGAGACGGCGGCTCCTGGATGATTGCGAAGCGCGAAAGGAGGCGTCGGGTGCCGCCTCTTCAGGGTCGCGTCGCGGACGGCTGGGGGAAAGCGCTGCGCCCGCTCGGTGCGAAGCGAACGATCCGCGTTGCGAAGTGCCGGGGGAGCGGGGAGGCGGGAACGCGCACCGGCCCCGCGTTCGACCTCCGAACCCGATGGGCCTTCATCCCCCCCGATTGCCCGGCCTGCCCCGCTGATGCACAATACCCGGCCGGCGTCCGCCAGGGAGGGGGGCGCGGGACCCAGGATCCGGCCGCGCAGGGGTGCGGATCGGAGGGCCAGGCCAGAGGGCCGTGAGGCATCGGCCTCTTGCAGGCTGCCTAACACTCAAGGAAGGCTCCCACCAAGGTGGCTGCTTCGATTTCCGCCAAGCGGCAACGACAGATCCAGGCCGTGATGCTGGCAGCGATCGCGGCGCTGATGCTCGCGAGCTTGACCAGTTTCCAGGCCCCGCAGCCGGGAGCACGGCCGTGGACGGCCCCGAACGCGTGCGGGCCAGTGGGCGCCACGCTGGCGTTCGGCTTGGTGTGGGCTCTGGGCCGTGCGGCGGCGCTCGGCGCGCCAGTCCTGCCTGCCGCCTGGGCCTGGAATCGCTTCCGCGGCGCACCGGCGGGGCCACTCGTCGTGAGCTCCCTGATCGGCTCGCTCATCGTCCTCGAGGTGTGCACTCTGCTCGGGCTCGGCGGCTTCGAACGCTGGGCCTGGTCCGGCGGCGTCGGCCTTGCGGCTTCACTGGCCCTGCGCTCGGCGCTCGGCGGCGTGGGATCGTGGGTGGTCACGGGGGCGCTCTTCGGCGTCACGGTCCTGGCGGCGAGCGAGCTCGGCTTCCACTGGATCGCCCATCTGGCCCGCGGGGTCCTGGGGCCCCCGGTGGCGGGAGCGGCCCGGCTCGTCCGCTGGTTGAGCACCCCGAGCCCGGCCGCCTCGAAGCCCGGAGGGCGCACCCGAAGACCCAAGGCGGAGCGCGCCGAAGTCCCGGCCGAGCGCCACGCGAAGCCGACCATCTCCACTCCTGCCCCCGAGGATCCGCCGGAGGTGGACGGCGAGGGCCAGTTCCGCCTGCCGCTTCCCGGTCTCAGGCCCGAGCGAGCCCCCAAGGCCTCCGCCCGGAACGGTTCGCGTCCCAAGGGAGAATCCGCCCCGCAGGGCCGGGGGTCGGAGGCGTCCTCACCGCCGCTCGACCCGTTCCCCTCGCTCGCCCTGCTCTCGATGCCGGCCCAGCCCGAGGACCTCATCACCGCCGAGGATCTCACGCACGAGGCGAGCCTCCTTTGCGCCAAGCTCGCGGACTTCGGGATCGAGGGGCGCGTGACCGAGATCCACCCGGGGCCGGTGGTGACCACGTTCGAGTTCGCGCCCGCGCCCGGCGTCAAGGTCAACCAGATCGTCTCGCGCGAGGACGACCTCGCCTTGGCCCTGCGCGCCCAGCGCATCCGCATCCTGGCGCCGATCCCGGGCAAGGGCGCGGTGGGTGTCGAGATCCCGAACCGGCGCAGGCGCACGGTGTATCTCCGTGAAGTGCTCTCCTCGGCTCCGTACGAGACGAGCGGGTCGGCCAGCCGTTCGTGGCCGACCTGACCCGGATGCCGCACGTCCTGGTGGCCGGGGCCACGGGCTCGGGCAAGAGCGTGTGCCTCAACGCGATCATCACCGGGCTCCTGTTCCAGCACGGGCCCGACACGCTGCGCCTGCTCATGGTCGATCCCAAGATGCTCGAGCTTTCCGCCTACAACGGCATCCCGCATCTGGTGATGCCGGTGATCACCGAGGCCAAGAAGGCGAGTCGCGCGCTCCGCTGGGGGGTCTCGGAGATGGAGAAGCGCTACAAGCTGATGGCCACCTGCGGGGCGCGGAACATCCTCGCCTACAACGAGAAGGTGGCGGCCGGGCTGGTGCCGCGGGCTCCCGGGCACCCGGACGGCAGCGAGGGCGCGGTGCCCGACCGGCTCTCGTACGTGGTGGTGGTGATCGACGAGCTGGCCGACCTGATGCTCACCGCCCCGGCCGAGATCGAGGAGCCGATCGCGCGTCTCGCCCAGATGGCGCGCGCCGTGGGGATCCATCTGGTGCTGGCGACCCAGCGCCCGTGTGATCACCGGCGTCATCAAGGCCAACTTCCCCTCCCGGATCGCCTTCCAGGTGGCGAGCAAGACCGACTCCCGCACCGTGCTCGACATGAACGGCGCCGAGAACCTGCTCGGCCACGGCGACATGCTGTTCACGCCCGCGGGCAAGCCCGAGCCCTACCGGATCCACGGCGCTTACGTCTCCGAGGAGGAGACGGCGCGGGTGGTCGAGTTCTGGAAATCCAAGGTGGTGGCCGCGGCCCTCGAGCCCGGGGCGCTGCCGGCCGCGCCTCCGCTCGCCACCAAGC
Organism: Candidatus Eiseniibacteriota bacterium; assembly: GCA_005893225.1. Lineage (GTDB taxonomy): Bacteria > Eisenbacteria > RBG-16-71-46 > RBG-16-71-46 > RBG-16-71-46 > WS-3. Next base: position 2,427 of record VBOT01000181.1, on the reverse strand, counting down.
CCGAGCTCTCGGAGTCGGACGACGGCGGCGAGGAGGACGCGGACCCGTTCGACGACGAGCTGGTCCGCGAGGCGGCCAAGCTGGTCGTGGCCCACCAGCAGGGCTCGACCTCCCTGCTCCAGCGGCGCCTCAAGGTGGGATACTCGCGCGCCGGGCGGCTGATGGATCAGCTCGAGGAGCTGGGCGTGGTCGGCCCGTTCCAGGGCAGCAAGGCGCGCGACGTGCTCGTCGACGAGCACTGGCTGGAGGAGCGGGGTTTCGAGTGACGCCCGCTTCACGGCGCCGCGGTGCGCCTCGCCTCGCCTTCGTGACGCTCGGCTGTCCCAAGAACACGGTGGACTCCGAGAACATGCTGGGCCTCATGGTCCGATCCGGCTTCCGTACCGTGGCCGACCTGGCCGAGGCCGACGTCGCGGTGGTCAACACCTGCGCGTTTCTCGGCAGCGCGGTGCGCGAGTCGCGCGACACGATCGCGCGCGTGGCGGAGCTCAAGGCTCGCGGCCTTCTCAGGGGGCTGATCGTGACCGGCTGCCTGGCGCAGCGGGACGGACCCAAGCTGCTGGCGGACTTCCCCGAGGTCGACGCCGTGCTCGGCACCGGGCAGTGGGGAGAGGTGGCGCGCGCCGCCCGCCACGTGCTCGGGGGGGGTGGCGAGCGGATCGTGCGCACCGAGTATCCGGGCGGCGCCCTCGACTCCCTGGTGCCGCGGGCGCTCTCGACCCCGCGGCATCTCGCCTATCTCAAGATCTCGGAGGGCTGCGACCATCGCTGCACCTTCTGCATCATCCCGAGGCTGCGCGGCGATCAGCAGAGCCGGCCGCTCGAGGACCTTGTGGAAGAGGCGGAGCGCCTCGCCGCGCTCGGCGTGCGGGAGCTCAACCTGATCGGGCAGGACACCACCGGCTACGGCACCGACCTGCCCGGGAAGCCCACGCTCGCGGACCTGCTCGAGGCGCTGGACCGGGTCGAGGGGATCGCCTGGATCCGCGTGCAGTACACCTATCCGCGCCTGTGGAGCGACCGGCTGATCTCGGTGTGGGGGAGCGCCCGGCGGGTGGTCCCCTACGTGGACATCCCGCTCCAGCACATCGCGCACGACATGCTACGGCGGATGGGGCGGGCGATGTCGGCGCGTGACACGCGGGCGCTGGTTCAGCGCATCAAGGCGGGGATCCCGGGGGTGGCGCTCAGGACCAACTTCATCGTCGGCTTCCCCGGCGAGACTGAGGAGCACTTCGAGGAGCTGCTGCGCTATGTCGAGGAGGAGCCATTCGACCACCTGGTGGTGTTCGCGTACGAGCGCGAGGCCGAGACCCCTTCCTCCGGGATGACGCCTCGCGTGCCCCTGGTGGTGCGCCGCCAGCGCCGGGCGCGCCTGCTGGCGCTGCAGCAGCGGCTCTCTCGCGCCCGGCTCGCCTGCCGGATCGGCGAGCGGGTCACCGTGATGATCGATGGTCCGGCGGGCCGCGGGCCGGCGGCGAACCCCGACGCGGCGCGGGCGCCGGGGCGGGCCGGCGGCGCGACCCTGTACGCCGCCCGCACCGCGGGGTCGGCGTTCGAGGTGGATGGAGGGGTGGCGGTGGAGGGGGAGGATCTGCGCGCGGGTGAGCTGGTCGAAGCCCGCATCACCGGCTCGGCGGCCTACGACCTGTTCGCGCGAATCGAGCGGGACCCCGAGCCCGAGCTGGTGGTGATCGGGGGGCGCGCGTGAGGCGGGCGCACGCGATCCTCCGGCTGCCGGCTGCCTGCTCGGCCGCCGCGGCGCTCTTGGTCCTCGCCACCACCGCCGAGGCCAAGAAGTTCCGCTACGCGGCGGGGCCCAAGGCCCCCGAGGACACGGTGCTCTCGGTCGCCGAGCTCGAGCTCGAGCCGATCGTGCGCAAGCGCGGTCCCCGCGTGCCGGCCACCAACCTCCAGCTCGTGAGCATGGTGGCGAACACCGCGTTCGAGCGCGCGCTGGGCTCCGCCCCGCTCCAGCAGGGGGCCGCCGTGATGCTGGCGCCGGCAGGGAGCCACCCGCTCAACTTCGTGGTCGAGCACGCGGTGCTGCGGCAGCTAGCGAAGCGCGGGGTCGTGGCCAACGTGCGACGCGATGTGGTCCGAGACGACAGCCTGCTCGCGCTCGCCGGGAACCCGGGCGACCCGGTGCTCGAGTACCAGCTCGCCACCGCGCGCATCACCTATCTGAGGCTGCGCGGCTGGCTGCCCGGCAGGGTCCAGATCGAGCGCCAGGCGCTGGTGGAAGGGACCCTAACCCTGCGCGATCCGAAGAAATCGACCGTGCTGTGGGTAGGGGATGCCGCCTTCAACCTGGTGGATGCCTTCCCGCGCGGGCAGCTGGCGCTGGCAGAGGACGCGCGCTACAGCGACCTCAAGAGCCCCATACCGCAGCGCAACGTCGACAAGGTGTTCGAGCCGGTGGTCGCG
>VBOT01000052.1 GCA_005893225.1 Candidatus Eiseniibacteriota bacterium | reverse complement strand
GCGGCCGCTGACCCGGTGAGACTCCGGGGCCGACCGTGACAGTCGGGATGGAAGAAGGAGGGGTACCGGGCCATGGTCCGCCCGGTCCGTCGAGCACAAATCCGCCCCGTGGTGTCCTCGCCACGGGGTTTCACGTTGAGGGCATGTCCCCCGCGACAGACGAGGTCGAGCGTTCCTACATGCTCCGCGCCTTGCGGCTCGCCGAGCGCGGGCGGGGGCGGACGAGCCCCAATCCGATCGTGGGAGCGGTGCTGGTGAGACGGGGCCGCGTGGTCGGGGAGGGATGGCATCGCCGTCTCGGAGCGCCGCACGCCGAGCACGAGGCTTTGGCCCGGGCGGGCTCGAGGGCCCGCGGGGCCACCCTGTATGTGACGCTCGAGCCTTGCGCTCACGAGGGACGGACGCCGCCGTGCGTGGACGCCCTGATCCGGGCCGGCGTGCGCCGGTGCGTGGTGGCGCTGCGCGATCCGCACCGGATCGTGAACGGGAGGGGCCTCCGGGCGCTGCGGCGCGCGGGCATCGAGGTCCGGACCGGGCTCTGCGCGGAGCGGGCGCGCCAGATGATCCGCGGCTACTGGCTCGCCCACACCCGCGCGCGGCCCCAGGTGACCTGGAAGGTGGCGGCGACGCTCGACGGCAGGATCGCGGACCGCCGCGGGGCATCGCGATGGATCACAGGGAGCGAGGCGCGCGAGGAGGGGCATCGCCTGCGGGCGCTCGCGGACGCCGTGATGGTGGGCTCGCGCACTGCCTTGAGGGACGACCCGCGCCTCACGGCGCGAGGGATGGGCGCGGTGCGCCAGCCGCTGCGCGTGGTGTGTGACACGGGTCTCAGGCTGCCACTCACGCTCCGGATGTTCGAGGGCGGGCTCGCGCGCGGCACGGTCGTGGCCTGCGGCCGGGGGGCGCCCCGGCGGCGGCGCGAGGCTCTCGAGGAGCGCGGCGTCCGGGTCTGGCCGCTGCCGGTCGGTCGCGGCGGCGTGTCGCCCCCCGCGCTCGCGGCGCGGCTCGCGCGTGAGGGGTGTCACGAGGTGCTGCTGGAAGGGGGCGCCATGCTGGGCACGGCGTGGCTCAGCGCCGGGCTGGTGGACCGCATCGCGCTGTTCGTGGCTCCGAAGCTGCTCGGAGCGGACGGGCTCGCCTGGTGCGGGCCGCTCGGGGCCTCTCTCTCGCGGGCGCGCACCGGGAGGCTGGTCACCCAGGCCGGGCGGGGCCGCGACGCGTACCTGCTGGTGGATTTCGGAGGTTAGATGTTCACGGGCTTGATCGAGGAGATGGGCAAGGTGGCCGAGGTCGAACGGCGCCCGAGCGGATGCCGTCTGTGGATCGCCGCGGCCGGCGTGCTCGATGACACGCGACCCGGCCAGAGCCTGGCGGTCAACGGCTGCTGCCTCACGGCCGTGGCGGTCGAGCCGGGCCGTTTCGCGGCGGACGTGGTTCCCGAGACCTTCGAGCGCACCACGCTCGGCGTCTTGCAGGCCGGCGACCCGGTGAACCTGGAGCGGCCGCTGCGCCTCGGTGATCGTCTCGGCGGCCACCTCGTCCAGGGCCACGTCGACGGCGTCGGCGTGGTCCGGAGCGTGGTCCCCGAGGGCGAGGGGCGGCGCATCGCGTTCGAGCTTCCGGATTGGCTCGCGCGCTTCGTGGCGGAGAAGGGGTCCCTGGCCGTGGATGGAGCGAGCCTCACGGTGGCGAGTGCCAAGGGGGCGCGGTTCGAGGTGGCGTTCGTGCCCCACACGCTGCGTGTCACGCTCGCCGGAGGCTACACGCCGGGGCGGGGCGTGAATCTCGAGGTGGACCTGGTGGCCCGCCACATCGCGCGCCTTTTCGACGAGGCGGCCGTGACGAGGAGACCTGAATGAACCGAGTGAGCCAGGTCCGGACGGGAGCGCCAAGGCCCCCCTCCAGGGTTCGCGCGCCGCGTGCGCCTGCCGGAGCCGGCGTATTCCTCACCGTCCCCCAGGCGGTCGACCGCATCCGGGCCGGCGAGATGATCGTCGTCGTGGACGACGCCCAGCGTGAGAACGAGGGAGACCTGGTGTTCGCGGCCGAGAAGGCCACGCCTTCCAAGGTGAACTTCGCTCTCAAGCACGGGCGCGGGATCCTGTGCGCCCCGATGGCGCCCGAGGAGGCCGACCGGCTGGGCCTGAAGCTCATGGTGCCCCACAACACGGCCAAGTTCGGGACGCCGTTCACCGAGTCGGTGGACGTCCGCCGCGGGACCAGCACCGGGACCTCGGCGTTCGATCGCGCCCGCACGCTGGTGGCTCTGGCGCGGCGCAGCACCGGGGCCGACGACCTGGTGCGCCCCGGCCATGTCTTCCCGCTGCGCGCGGTGCCGGGCGGTGTGCTCCGCCGCGCCGGCCACACCGAGGCCGCCCCCGATCTGTGCCGCCTCGCCGGCTTGAGGCCGGTCGCCGCGGTGTGCGAGATCCTCGACGACCGGGGCCGGATGGCGCGGCTTCCCGAGCTCGAGCGCTTCGCCCGCACTCACCGTCTCGGGATCCTCACCATCAGGGACCTCATCGAGTACCGGAGGCGGCGGGAGGTGCTGGTGGAGCGGGTCGTCTCGGTGCCGCTGCCCACCCGGTTCGGCAAGTTCCAGCTCCATCTCTACCAGAGCATCCTCGAGGGCGACCATCATGTGGCGCTGGTCAAGGGGCGGGTGGAGGTCGGGGGCCCGGTGCTGGTGCGGGTCCACTCCCAGTGCCTGACCGGGGACGTGTTCGGCTCCCAGCGCTGCGACTGCGGCCAGCAGATGCACGCCGCGCTGCGCGCCATCCAGAAGCGCGGCCGCGGCGTGTTCCTCTATCTGCGGCAGGAGGGGCGCGGGATCGGGCTCGCGAACAAGCTCAAGGCCTACGCGCTCCAGGACCGCGGGCTCGACACCGTGGAGGCCAACGTGCGGCTGGGCTTCCCGCCCGACCTGCGCGACTACGGCATCGGCGCCCAGATCCTGTGCGACCTGGGAGTGCGCCAGATCGAGCTCCTCACCAACAACCCGCGCAAGATCGTCGGGCTCGAGGCCTACGGGCTCTCGATCGTCAAGCGCGTGCCGATCCGCGTGCCGCCCACCCGCTACAACCGCCGCTACCTGGCCACCAAGCGCGACAAGCTCGGCCATCTGCTCGACCTGAAGCTCGGCGAGACCTGATGGCGCGCGAGATCCGTCCCGGCCACGACGCCCGCGGCCACCGCTACTGCCTGGTGGCCGCGCGCTTCAACGAGGCCTACGTCCAGCGCCTGGTGGCGGCGGCGCTCGAGGTGCTGAGGAGCCGCGGCGCGGGCGAGGAGGACCTCGAGGTGTGGTGGGTGCCGGGCTCCTTCGAGCTGCCGCTCGGCTGCCGCTGGGCCGCGGCCACCGGCCGCTTCGACGCCGTGCTGGCCTTCGGCGTGCTGATCCGCGGCGAGACCGAGCACTTCCGGCTGGTGGCGGAGGCTTCGTCGCAGGGGCTCTCGCAGGTTGCGCTCGAGACCGGCGTGCCGGTGCTGAACGGCGTCCTGGCGGCGCAGCACTCGGACCAGGCGGCGGAGCGCACCGGAGGAACACTCGGCAACCGCGGCGCCGAGGTGGCGCTCGCTGCGGTCCAGATGGCCGATCTCAGGCGCCGCGCGGGGACGGCATGACGCGGGCGGTCGAGGGCGAGCGGCGGCGGGCCCGCGAGGTGCTGTTCCGGGTCGCCTACCAGGCCGATGTCACCGGGGATTCCTATGCCGACGCGTGGAGCGCCCGGCGGGCGGAGGAGCGGCTCGGGACCGGCCAGATCCAGCTCATCGAGGACGTGCTCGGGGTGCTCGCCTGCCGCGGCCGCGAGGTGGACGCCGCGCTGGAGGGCGCCGCCGAGAACTGGCCGCTCGCCCGCCTGAGCGCCACCGACCGCTCGGTGATGCGCGCCGCCGTGGCCGAGCTGATGTCGCGGCCGGAGACCCCGGCGCGCGTGGTTCTCGACGAGGCAATCGAGATCGCCAAGCGCTACGGCTCCGAGGAGTCGGGGCGCTTCGTCAACGGCGTCCTCGACCGAGTGGCGCGGGCCCTGAGGCCGGGGGAGCTCTGATGCTGCATGCGGTGGTGTCGGACATCCACGGGAACCTCGAAGCGCTCGAGACGGTGCTCGCGGACATCGACCGCCGCGGGGCGGCCTCGATCGCCTGCCTCGGCGACTTCGTGGGATACGGCGCGTCCCCGAACGAGTGCATCGAGACGCTGCGGCCGCGCATCGAGGTGGCGGTGGCGGGAAACCACGATCTCGCCGCGTGCGGGCGGATCAAGCTCGGCTACTTCAACTCGGACGCCGCCGAGGCGGCGCGCTGGACCGACCAGCGGCTCACGCCCGAGAACCGCGCCTACCTCGAGGGCCTGCCGCTCTCGGTGCCCTGGCGCGGGCTCAGGCTGGTGCACTCGTCGCCCTCGGATCCCGAGGACTGGCGCTACGTGCTCTCGGCCGAGGAGGCCGAGGAGGAGATGAAGGCCTTCACCGAGAGCGTCTGCCTGATCGGACATTCCCACTACCCGGGCGCCTTCGAGTGGAACGGGCGCCGCCTGAGCTACTCGCGCGAGGCCGATATCCCGCTCCGGCCCGGTCACCGCTATCTCGTGAACGTGGCGAGCGTGGGGCAGCCGCGCGACGGCGACCCGCGGGCCGGCTACCTGCTCTACGCTCCCGAGGCGCGCCTCATGTCCCACGTGCGCCTCGACTACCCGGTCGAGGGGGCGATGAAGCGCATCGCCGCGGCCGGCCTCCCGCGGTTTCTGGCCGAGCGGCTCCAGTGGGGGGAGTGAGCGCCGTGAAGGCGGCTCGCAGCTCCACGCTCGAGCACTGGGAGTCGTACTGGCGCGGGCACCAGGACCTGGACCGCACCTACTCGACCGGCGGGAGGCTGGAGCGGGAGATCCTGAGCGAGGGCCCGGTCGAGGGCCGGCGCGTGCTCGAGGTCGGCGCGGGCTCGGGGCGCGACAGCCTCGGCCTCGCCCGTGCGGGCGCCACGGCGGTGGTGGTCGACTACTCGCCGGCGTCGCTGGAGCTGGTGAGACGCCAGGCGCGCGGACCCGGGGCCACGGTGCATCTGGTGCGCGCCAACGCCCTCGCCCTGCCGTTCCGCGACGGCACCTTCGACGTGGTCTTCCACCAGGGTCTGCTCGAGCACTTCCGCGACCCGCGCCCGCTGCTCGCGGAGAACGCCCGGGTCGTCCGGCGCGGCGGGCGGGTGGTGGTGGACGTGCCCCAGACCTTCCATCCCTACACGGTGATGAAGAAGGCCCTGATCGCCGCCAACAAGTGGTTCGCCGGGTGGGAGACCCAGTTCACACCGCGCGCTCTCGAGCGGCTGCTCGACGAGACGGGCCTCAGGGTGCGGCGGACCTACGGCGCCTGGATGGTGCCGGGCCTCGGCTACCGGGTGACGCGCGAGCTCCTGAAGCGCGCCGGCGTGGTGCTCCCGCTCGAGCCGCGCGGCCCGCGATGGTGGGACGGCATGTGGAGCCGCTTCCGGGAGCGCTTCGGGCGCACCCGCCTCGCCCTCTACACCTGCCACGTGATCGGCACCGTGGCGGAGAAGCCGTGACGGGCTCGTTTCACCTCGTGGCCGTCAACTTCCGCGACCCCGGCCACCCCGAAGCGGGAGGCGCCGAGCTCCATCTCGAGGAGATCCTTCTCGAGGCCGTGCGGCGCGGCATGCGGGTCACCTGGCTCGCCTCCGGCTTCCCGGGCGGAGCACCCGAAGCCACGCACCGCGGCATGCGGGTGATGCGCCGGGGCGCCTGGTGGAACTTCAACTGGGTGGCGGCCAGGACCCTCGCCCGCGAGCTCTCGAGTCCCCCGCCGGACCTGGTGGTCGAGGACATCAACAAGGTGCCGTGCTTCACGCCCGGGTGGACCCGGAGCGCGGTGTCGGTAATCGTCCCGCACCTGTTCGGCTGGACCGCGTTCCGCGAGGCCTCCTGGCCGGTGGCGCTCTACGTGGTGGCCCTCGAGTCGTGGATCCCGCGGGTCTACCGGCGCGCCCGCTTCCTCGCCATCTCCGAGAGCACCCGGGACGACCTGGTGCGGCGCGGCATCGCCCCAGAGCGCGTCTCGGTGGTGCACTGCGGGCTCGACCACGAGACCTATCGACCGGCCGGCGGCGACGCGAAGCAGCCCGCTCCCACCGTGCTGTTCATCGGCCGGCTGCGCCGCTACAAGGGCCTCGACTGGGTGATCCGCGCGATGCCTCGCGTGCTCCGGCAGGTGCCCGAGGCGCGGCTCGAGGTGATCGGCGACGGCCCCTACCGGAGCTCCCTCGAGTCGATGGCGGCGAGGCTCGGAGTCTCGAGGTCGGTCGAGTTCCGGGGCTTCCTGCCGCGGGCGGAGAAGGCCTGCCGGCTGCGAGGGGCCTGGGCTCTGGTCCAGCCCTCGCCCAAGGAAGGCTGGGGGCTGACGGTGGTCGAGGCCGGCGCGTGCGGGACGGCGGTGGTGGCGGCCGACAGCCCTGGGCTGCGCGACTCGGTGCGCCGGGACGTGACCGGGCTCCTGGTGCCGTTCGGGGACGATGGGGCGCTTGCCGACGCACTGATCCGGGTGCTCACCGATCGCCCGCTGCGGGAGCGGCTCGCCGCCGGGGGCATCGAGTGGGCGGCCAGGTTCCGCTGGGTCGACTGCGCCCGGGCCTCGCTCGACGCGCTGCTCGCCGGCGCGGGTCGCGCTCCATGAACCTCAGGGCGACCGCCAGGCCCAGGACCATCGCGATGGTGCTCGTCAAGCTCGGGCTCAGCGCCGGGCTCATGACGTTCCTGTTCGCGCGCATCCCGTTCGGCAGCCTGTCCGCCACCCTGCGGCACGCGGACCGCATGGGTCTCGCCGCCGCGTGCCTCCTGATGCTCGGGAGCAACGTGCTCGGCTCCTACCAGTGGGCACGGCTGCTCGCCGCGGTCGGCATCCGGATCCCGTTCTGGAAGGTGTGCGCCTATTTCCACGTCGGGCTGTTCTTCAACAACTTCCTCCCCGCCAACATCGGCGGCGACATCGCGCGGGTCTTCGACGCGTCGCGCCACGGGCCCAACCGTGCGGCGGCGTTCTCGACCGTGGTGATGGATCGCGTGATCGGGACCGTGGCGCTGGCGGGCCTGGCGCTCCTGACCACGCTGCCGGCGATCGACCGCTTCCACCTCACCGTGATCTACCTCCTGCTGGTGGCGTTCTTCGGCTTCAGCGTCATCCTGGTGTGGGCGGTCTTCCACCCGCGGCTCCTGCCGGGCATGGAAGGGGTCCTCCAGCGCGTCGGCCTGGGCGCTCTCAAGCCTCACCTCGAGGAGATGGCGTCGCGCTTCAAGAGCTTCCGGGAGCGGCCGGGCCTGTTCTTCGCGCTCCTCGGGGTGGCGGCGATCGTCCAGCTCTCCCGCATCGGGGTTCACGTCCTGGTGGCGCGGGCGCTCGACATCCGGACGCCGATCCATTACTTCTTTCTGTTCGTGCCTCTGCTGGCGGTCATCGTGACGTTGCCCATCTCGTTCAACGGCATTGGAGTGCGGGAGGGTGCGGGCATCCTGCTGTTCGGACTGGCCGGCGTCGACCGGACGCGAGCGTTCTCGCTGCAATTCACGACCTACCTGGTGGCGGTGGCGGTGAGCCTCATCGGGGGGCTGGTATTCCTCGCGCGCTTGCCCGGCCGGGCCGCGGAAGCGCGCCAGGAGCGGAGGACTTCCTGATGGACTGGAGCAAGCGCGCCACCCCCTGGCTCGCCCTCCTGGCATTCCTGATCCCCGCCGCCGTGTACATGAGGACACTGGCGCCGACCGTCCCGTTCTGGGACGCGGGCGAGTTCATCGCCTGCTCCTACATTCTCGGCATTCCGCATCCGCCGGGAACGCCTCTTTACGTGCTGCTGGGACGCGTGGCCACGCTCGTGCCCTGGGCCACGGTGGCCCAGCGCATCAACGCGCTCTCGGCGATCCCGTGCGCGCTCGCGGTGATGCTGACCTACCTCACCACCCTGAGGCTCATCCGGATCGCCCAAGGACCCGAGCGCACCGTGACCCGGGAGTGGATCGCCCACGTCGGCGCCATGACGGGGGCGCTCCTGTTCGCGTTCTGCGACGACTTCTGGGAGAGCGCGATCGAGGCCGAGGTCTATTCCCTCATGAGCCTCGCCCAGATCCTGGTGCTGTGGCTCGGGCTCAAGTGGTGGGAGGAGCACGAGCGCCGGCCGACCGCGGGCCCGCTGCTCCTGTGCGTGTACGTGATGTGGCTGTCCGTCGGCTTTCATCTCGGGGTCGGGATGATGGGGCTCCCGCTCACGGTGGAGGTGTGGCTCGTGGACCGCCGCGCGGCGCTGGTGTTCGCCATGCCGTTCCTAGCCGTCCTGTTCGTGGTCACGGGCCTCGAGAAGATGGCCGGCTGGGTCCTGGTGCTCTCGACGCTGGTGTTCGTCGGCTACGCCTGGCAGAAGAAGCTGAACGGCTGGGTGGTCGCCGGAGGGGCGGTGGCGGCGGTGATCTGCCTGGGGCCGGCGTTCGGCGACGCGCCCTTCAACCGCTGGACCGCCCTGCTCGCGCTGGGGTCGATCGGGGTGCCGCTGGCGCTGCTCGCGCGGCGCACGCGCGAGGGCAAGATCCTCGCCCTCGCCCTGTTCCTCATGGTGGTGGGCTACTCGACCCACGCTTACCTGCCGATCCGCGCCGCCCAGCATCCGGCCATCAACGAGGGCGACCCCTCCAACTGGGACAACTTGCGCGACCTGCTGGAGCGCAAGCAGTACGGCCAGATGAACATGTTCGTGCGCCGCGCCCCGCTGTCGGTGCAGCTCGACAAGGAGTTCTGGCGCTACTTCAGGCGCCAGTGGCCGCTGTTCCCCACCGACCGCCTGATCGGGGCGCTGCTCCCGCTCCTGCTCGGGCTGCTGGGCGGGGCCTGGCAGGCGCGCCGGAATCTCACGACGTTCCTCTACACCGGTTGCTTCCTGGGCCTCACCACCGCGGGGATGATCGTGTTCCTCAACTTCAGCCCCAGCGAGGTGCGCGAGCGCGATTACTTCTTCCAGAGCGGCTACCACGCCTACGCCCTGTGGATCGGGCTCGGGGTGGCGTGGATGATCGGCTGGGTCCGGGATTCGTTCGCCGAGGGGCCGATGCGGTCCTACGCGGCGGCGGCGGCTGCGGTCCTGCTGGCCTCCCAGCCGTTCCTGCTGATGAAGAACCTCTGGTTCACGCACGACCGGCGCGGCAACTACGTCGCCCACGACTACGCCTACAACATGCTCGAGCCGCTGGCTCCCAACTCGTTCATGTTCACGAACGGCGACAACGACACCTTCCCGCTCTGGTACATGCAGCAGGTCGAGGGGCTGCGCAAGGACGTGCGGGTCGTGAACCTGAGCCTTCTCAACACCGACTGGTACATCCGCCAGCTCCGCGACGACGAGCCGCGGGTGCCGATCACCCTGAACGACGAGCAGATCAAGCAGCTCGGGCAGGGGTACTTTCGCGACTCGACCGGCGCCTTCGAATACACCAACCAGTACATGGTGGCGCACATGATCGACGTGGACCACGGCGATCGCGGGTGGAAGAAGCAGCCGTATTTCGCGGTGACGGTTCCCGAACACATGGGGCTCGAGAAGTACTTCTCGCTCGCGAGGGCCTCGTCTACCGGGTGAACCGGGACACCCTCCAGGACCCGGTGGACGAGCCGGCCACCGCCCGGGCGCTCTACCAGGTGTTCAGGTACCGCGGTCTGTTCCGCGATGACGGCTCGTGGGACACTTCGGTGTACAAGGACGAGAACGCCTCGACGCTGTCGCGCAACTACGCCGCGGCACACCTCCAGCTGGCATTCTGGTACCGGCACCACGGGTCACTGGAGCGCGGGATCGGCGAGATGGAGCGCGTGGCCCGGATGTTCCCCGACTTCACCGAGGTCCAGATCCCGCTCGGCAACTTCTACATGGAGCACGGCGACACCGGCAAGGCGGTGGAGCTGTACCGGAAGCTGGCCCAGCGCAACCCCCGCGACCCCGAGGCGCGCTACTACTTCGGCGTGACCCAGGTCTACCAGGGGCACCTCGCCGAGGCGCTCAAGGAGTTCGACGCGGCGATCCATACTACGCGCTGATGGAGGGCGGCCAGCGCGAGCGGGCGCTCGCCTACCTCGAGCGTTACGTGAGCTCGCATCCCGACGACGATCAGGCGCGGCAAGTTCTGGAGGGGCAGCGCGGCAACACCCCGGCGCCCCCGGTCCGCCCGCCGCTTCCGGAACTGCAGTAGGCCAGGCGATGGCGGGCCCGCACGCGCTGGTGACCGGCGCCGCCGGCTTCATCGGCTCCCATCTCGTCGAGCGCCTGCTCTCCACGGGCGCGACGGTGACGGGCCTGGACTGCTTCACCGACTACTACGACCCCGCGCTCAAGCGCGCCAACCTGGAGTCGGCGCTGGCCCACCCGCATTTCCGCCTCATCGAGCTCGACCTGGGGGAAGCCGACCTGGGCACCCTGCCCGAGGTGAACGTGGTGTTCCACCAGGCCGCCCAGGCCGGCGTGCGAGCCTCGTGGGGAGCTGACTTCGCGACTTACGCGCACCACAACGTGCTCGCCACCCAGCGCCTGCTGGAGCGCTACGCCCGCTCCCCGCTCGAGCGCTTCGTGTACGCCTCGTCCTCGTCGGTGTACGGCGACGCGGAGCGGTATCCCACCGGGGAGGACCTCCTGCCCCGGCCGTTCTCTCCTTACGGCGTGACCAAGCTCGCCGGCGAGCACCTGACGCTGCTCTACGGGCGCAACTTCGGCCTGCCGGTGGTCTCGCTGCGCTACTTCACCGTCTACGGTCCGCGCCAGCGTCCCGACATGGCCTTCCATCGCTTCTGCCGCGCGCTGCTGCGCGGCGGCCCGATCACGGTCTACGGCGACGGCCACCAGTCGCGCGACTTCACCTACATCGACGACGCGGTCGAGGCGAACCTGGGCGCCTGGAAGCGCAGCGCCCCCCAGGGCGTCTACAACGTGGGCGGAGGCGCCCAGGTCGAGGTGCTGGAGGCGATCGCGATCCTGGAGCGCTCACTCGGCCGCAAGGCCGAGGTGCGCTTCGAGGCGCGCCCGCCCGGCGATCCGCTCCGCACCCGCGCCGACGCCTCGCGGCTCCGGGACGACCTGGGGCTGGTCCCGAAGACCCCGATCGAGAGCGGGCTCCTGGCCGAGGCGGACTGGGCGCGGCGGCTCTACGCGGGGAGCCCTACGTGAGTGAGGTGGGGATCTCGGTGGTCGTCCCCGCCCTGGACGAAGCCGAGAGCCTGCCGGAGCTGCAGCGCGAGCTCGGCGCGGCGCTGGATCGGCTGGGACGGCCCTGGGAAGTGATCTACGTGGACGACGGATCGCGTGACGGCACCGCCGAGGTGATCGAGCGCCTGGCCGCCGATCCGCGAGTGCGGGGCGCCTCGCTGCGCCGCCGGTTCGGAAAGTCGGCGGCGCTCGCGGTCGGCTTCAAGCTGGCGCGCGGCGAGTGGGTGGCCACCCTCGATGCCGACCTGCAGGACGACCCGGCCGAGCTTCCCGCTCTGGTGTGCGCGCTCCAGGGGGGGCTCGACCTGGTGTCGGGCTGGAAGCAGCAGCGCAAGGACCCGATCACGAAGACCGTGCCCTCGCGCCTCTTCAACGCCGTCACCTCGGCGGTGGCCGGAGTCCGCCTGCACGACTTCAACTGCGGCTTCAAGCTCTACCGCCGGGAGGTGGTCGAGAGTCTCGAGGTCTACGGGGAGCTGCACCGCTTCCTGCCGGCGCTCGCTCACTGGAGGGGGTTCCGCGTGGGCGAGGTGCCGGTTCGCCATCGCGCGCGCCGCTACGGCAAGAGCAAGTTCGGACCCGCGCGCTTCGTCAACGGCATGCTCGACCTGATGAGCGCCGCCTTCATCTCCCAGAGCGGGCTCAAGCCGCTGCACGTGTTCGGGAGAGTCGGGCTGGCGTTCTTCGCCGTCGGCACGGGGATCGGCGTGTGGTTCGTCGGGCTCTGGCTCACCGGCGAGCCGATGCACGTTCGCCCGCTGATGCTGTTCGGCGCGGGCCTCGTGCTGCTCGGCATCCAGCTCATCCTGATGGGCCTGCTGGGCGAGATGATCGCCCACCTCCAGGCGCGCGTCGATTACCCGGTGCGGCGCTGGTACAACCTCGCGGAGCGATGATGAAGGCGTTCGTCCTCGCGGGGGGCCTCGGCACCCGGCTCAAGCCGCGCTTCGGCGACCTGCCGAAGCCGCTCGCCCCGCTCGGCGGCCGCCCGTTCCTGGTGCGGCAGCTCGAGTGGCTCTTGGCCCAGGGCGTGCGCGAGGTGGTGCTGTGCGTCGGCTACGGGGCCGATCGGCTCGAACGCGAGCTCGGCGACGGGACGGCCCTGGGGATCAGGCTCCGCTACTCGGTCGAGGAGAGCCCGCTCGGGACCGGCGGCGCGCTGCGCCAGGCGGCGGCGCACGTGGACGGTCCGGCGCTGGTCCTGAACGGCGACACCCTGGCGCCCTGCGATCCGTGGGCGCTGGAGCGCCGCCGCTGGGAGACCAGCTCGATCGGGGCGCTGGCGCTGTTCGAGACCGCCGAGGCACGGAGCCGCGGGCGCGTCGAGTGCGACGCGGAGGATCGGATCGTGAAGTTCGTCGAGAAGGACGCCCTGCACCGCGGGCCGGCGTGGGTGAACGGCGGCCTCTACGCCTTCTCGCCGGCCCTGTGGCGCCTGCTTCCCGCCGGCTCCTCGTCGCTCGAGCTCGACGTGCTTCCCGGGCTCGCCGGCTCGGGGAGTCTCCGGGGGTTGCGCTTCCCGGGCCCGTTCTTCGACATTGGGACGCCCGAGGAGTGGGAGCGGGCGCAGCGGCATTTCGGCGGATGAGCCGGCTCTACTTCCGCGCCCGCGCCCCGCTCAGGCTCTCGTTCTGCGGCGGCGGCACGGATGTCTCGCCCTATCCCGAGGAGCACGGAGGGGTGGTGCTGTCGGCCACCATCAACCAGTACGCGTTCGCCTCGCTCAGGCCGCGCCGCGACTCGCGGCTGACCCTGGCGAGCCTCGACTACGACGTGGTGGCGAAGTACGACCATCCGCGGCGCATGCGCTTCGACGGCAACCTGGACCTCATCAAGGCGGTGGTGAGGGCGCTCCGGGTGCGGCGCGGCGCCGACGTGTGGGTGCACGTGGACGCCCCTCCGGGCTCGGGGCTGGGCTCCTCGTCGACGCTGGTGGTGGCGCTGATCGGCCTCATCGACGAGTGGCTCCGGCGTCCGCTCTCCAGCTACGAGGCGGCCGAGCTGGCGTTCCGGATCGAGCGCATCGACCTGGGGCTCGCGGGCGGGCGGCAGGACCAGTACGCCGCCGCCTTCGGGGGCTTCAACCTGATCGAGTTCCATCGGGACTCGACGCTGGTGAACCCGCTGCGCATCCGCAACGACGTGCTGAGCGAGCTCGAGTACCGCCTGCTGCTCTGCTACATGGGGCAGACGCGGCAGTCGGCGCACATCATCGAGCGGCAGGTGGAGTCCTACCGGCAGGGGCACGAGGCGACGGTCCAGGCCCTCCACCACCTCAAGGAGCAGACCCTGGAGATGAAGAAGGCGCTGCTGCTCGGGCAGGTGGACGCCATCGGAGAGCTGCTGCACGAGGCCTGGGAGCAGAAGAAGCAGCTCGACAAGAGCATCACGAACAGCCACGTGGATCGGCTCTATCAGCTCGCGCGCCGCGAGGGAGCGATCGGGGGCAAGATGCCGGGCGCGGGAGGGGGCGGCTACTTCCTGTTCCTCACCCGGTTCGACCGCAAGCATCGGGTGGCGGCGGTGCTCGAGAAGCACGGCGGGCAGGTGGTGCCGTTCCAGTTCGAGCGCCGCGGCCTCACGACCTGGTCGTCGGCGAGCCCCGGAGTCCGCGCGCGCCTCCGCGCGTGATGCGGATCGCCCTGCTCGGACCGCTGGCTCCCTGGCGCGGCGGCCTGAGCCAGTACCTGGGGCTGCTCGGGGAGGCCTTGATGGCGCAGGCGGAGGTGCGCGGCGTGACGTTCACGCGCCAGTACCCGGGGTTCCTGTTCCCCGGGGCGAGCCAGGTCGATCCGGCCGCCGAGCGGCCGCGCTTCCCGGTCGAGCCGCTGCTCGATTCGATCGGACCCTGGAGCTGGAGCCGCACGGCGCGGCACCTGGAGCGCTTCGCGCCCGGCGCGGTGGTGCTCAAGTGGTGGATGCCGTTCTTCGCTCCCGCGTTCGCCTCCTCGGTCGGGCCGCTGCGGAGACGCGGCACGCGCGTGGTGCTGGTGTGCGACAACCTGGTCCCGCACGAGCGGCGCCCGTTCGACTCCGCGTTCACGCGGTGGATGCTGCGACAGTCGGACGGCTACCTGGTGATGTCGGAGAGCGTGGAGCGCGACCTCGACCGGCTCAAGCCCCGCGCTCCGCGCCGGCGCGTGGCACATCCGCTCTACGCGCAGTTCGACCGCGGGCGCTGGACCCGCGAGAGCGCCCGGCGCCACCTCGGCCTCGAGGGCGACGTGGCGCTGTTCTTCGGCTACGTGCGCCGGTACAAAGGTCTCGACATCCTGCTCGAGGCATGGCGCCGGGTGCGGGCCCTGCGCCCGGCCACGCTGGTCGTGGCCGGGGAGTTCTACGAGGACCCCGCCCCCAGCCGGCGCCTGGCGGAGGCCGCGGGCGGCGTGCAGCTGCTCGAGCGCTACCTTCCCGACGAGGAGGTCGAGGCGGTGTTCAGGGCCGCGGATGTCGCGGTGCTGCCCTATCGCTCGGCGACCCAGAGCGGGGTTACCCACGTCGCCTACGCGCTCGATACGCCGGTGATCACCACTCGCGTGGGAGGGCTGGCCGAGACGGTGCGCGAAGGGGAGACGGGGTTGGTCGTGCCGCCGGAGGATCCCGAGTCGCTGGCGCGCGCCATCGTCCGCTTCTTCGCGGAGGGGCTGTCAAAGAAGTTCAGCGCCGGCATCGAGTCCCTGAAGCGCGAGCATTCCTGGGAAGTCCTGGCCGCGCGGACCGTGGAGCTGGTCGACGAGCTGGCCCCCGGCCGGGGCTGGCGTTGATCTCGCAGATCGGCCGCACCGCGGGCTGGCTCGGGCTGGCCGCGTTCCTGGCCTATGCCGCGACCGGGGGAGGGCGCGTGGTGGGGAGCGACGAGGTGACGATGCTCGAGCTCTCGCGCGCGCTCCTCTCCGGCACGATCGCGGTGCCCGAGGGGGCCACGGTCCAGGGTCCGGACGGCCGCCACTACACCAAGAACGCGGCCGGCCAGGCGGTGCTGGCGCTTCCGCTGGTGGCGGCGGCGGAGGCAGGAGCCCGACTGTCGGGACTTCCACCCGAGCGCCGCGCGCTGGCGGTACGCTTCGGCGCCTCGTTCTTCAACGCCGCGGTCACGGCGCTCCTCCTGGCCGCTTTCTACGCCGGCGCCCGGGCGCTCGGGGTCGGGGCAGGCGCCTCTCTGGCCGCGGCGCTGATGCTCGGCTTCGCGACCCCGGTCTGGGTCTACGCCAAGAGCTTCATGGCCGAGCCCCTGCAAGCGCTCGGGCTCCTGCTCACACTCCTGGGCGCGAGCCTCGCCGCCGCGCGCGATCGAGCGTCGAGCCGTGCCCCGGCGCTCGCCGCGCTCGGGACGTTCCTGGCGGTATCGGTCAAGCTGAGCATGCTGCCGCTCGTCATCGGCTGTCTCGTTCCGCTCCTCGTCGCGCCACCGCGGACCTGGCTCGCCCCCGCCCTCGGGCTCGGGCTCGCGCTCGCGGGGCACGGCCTCTACGACCTCGCGCGCTTCGGCAATCCGTTCGAGACGGGCTACGGGGTCCAGGCCACCCCCGCCGCCTACACCACGCCGATCCTGGTCGGCCTCTACGGGCTCCTGCTCTCCACGGGAAAGGGGGTGCTGTGGTTCGGCCCCGGGCTCTGGCTGGCACCCGCGGGCTGGCGCGCGATGCTCGAGGGCGCGCGGGCCGGGTCGGGGCGGCTGCTCGCCCGTCTCGGCCTGGGGACCGCGGCGGGAAACGCCGGCATCGGAGCGGCCGTGGCGTGCGCGGCCGCCCTGGCGCTCTACTCGCGCTTCCAGCACTGGGCGGGCGACGGCTCGTTCGGACCTCGCTACCTGGTGCCGGTGCTGCCGCTCGCCTTCCTCCCCGTGGCGTTCGCTCTCGACCGGCGCCCGGGCCAAGGCGAGCCGGTGGCGCGCCGGCGCTGGAGGCTCGCGGCCGTGCTCGCAACGCTCGGGTTCGTGGTCCAGGTCGGAGGAGTCGGGATCTACTTTGGCGCCCAGATGCGCGAAGCCGGCGACTATCCCTACCAGCTCCCGCTCGGGCATCCCCGCTTCATGAGCGACAGCCACTTCAACCCGGCGTTCAGCCCGATCGCGGGTCACTGGAGGATGCTGTGGCGGAACGGCCGCGAGCACCTCGCGGGCCGGATCCCGCGGCTCGGTGCCGCGGGCCCGCGCGATCCTCGCCTCGGGTTGAGCGAGGAGGACCAGCGCGCCCTGCTCCACGGCCTCGACTTCTGGTGGCTCTACCTCATCTACGCGGGGCTGCCGGCGGCCCCGGTGTGGGGAGCGCTCGCGGCGCTCGTCGCTCTCACGCTCTGGGCCGCGGCGAGAATCTGCGCGGCGTTCCGGTCCGAGGCGCGGGCCCCATGAGGACCGTGGCGGTGGTGGTGCTCAACTGGAACGGCCTCGCCGACACACTCGCCCTGCTCCCCACGCTCGAGCGTTGCCGGCTGCCCGAGGGATGGCAGCTCAGCATCCTGGTGGTGGACAACGGCTCGACCGATGGCTCGGTGGAGAAGATCCGAGCCGGCTTTCCGGCGGTCCAGGTGCTGGCGCTGGGGGAGAACCGTCGCTTCGCGGGCGGCAACAACGCGGGGCTCGCGCGCGCCCTGGAGCAGGGCGCCGACGCGGTGATGCTGCTCAACAACGACACCGAGGCCGATCCCGCGCTGCTCGAGCGGCTGCTGCTGGCGCTCGAGCAGGATCCCGGGGCCGGGGCGGCCGCGCCGCTCATCTACTTTGCCCCGCCGAGCGACCGCATCTGGTACGCGGGCGGCCACTGCGTCGTGGCGCTCGGGCTCGCGGCGCATCGGGGGCTGAGGACCCGCGACCTCGGGCAGTACCGGGCGGTGGAGGAGACCGGATACCTCACCGGCTGCTGCCTGCTCGCGCGCCGCGAGGCCTGGGAGAAGGTGGGACCGCTCGACGAGCGCTACCACATCTACGCCGAGGACGCCGACTGGAGCCTCAGGGCGCGCGCGGCGGGATACCGGCTGCTGTTCGTTCCGACCGCAAGGCTGTGGCACCGGGTCTCGGCCAAGACCGGGGCGGCGAGCCCGTGGAAGATCTACCAGCGGCTGCGGGCGAATCTCCTTCTGTTCTCGCGCCATGCGCGCGGTCTGGCGAGGATCACGTGGCTGCCGGCGTTCGCGGCGCAGCAGGCGGTGCTGGCGGGGTGGCTCGCGGCCCAGGGCCGCTGGGCCGCGGCGGCGGCGGTGCCGAAGGCACTGGTGGATGCGATGGTCGGAAAGCCGGCGGCGGTGGTTCGGCTGTGAGGGAAGGTGGCTTGGGTTTGATCCGCCAGGCACGGCCAGGGGTGCTCGCTGCAGCTCGGAGGTCCTTGAGGGGCTTCGAGCAAAGCAGAGGCGTTCAAACTCCTCCCGCAAGCCACGTGCGAAGAGTTGACGCGGGTCGAAACCGGAACGCGAAGATTTTGCTTGACGCGCTGGCGAGCTCGGTGCGCGGCGCCTCGCCGCAGCGCGAGCAGCAGCGCACCCGTGCGCTCAGGACGGGCTCCCGCCACGTGGATCCTGGGCGGTGGGAAAAATCTCGTGGTGCGACGTTCCACGCGTTCTCTGTGGCTCCACGAACGCCGAAGGAGGCCATGGGACAATGGAGAGACCACGAGCCCCCGCACGAGGTTCCCATGGCTCGTCCCTATTCGCTCGTCCATCTCACCGATCAAGCTTTGCTTCATGGTTTCGCGGCACTCCTCGCACAAGAGTGCACCCGGACTGCAGAAATCCTGGCACACATCGCCGAGGTCGACTCCCGGCGACTGTACCTGCCGGCGGGGTACCCTTCGATGTTCGCCTTCTGCGTCCAGGAGCAGCACCTGTCAGAGGATGCCGCCTATAAGCGAATCCAGGCGGCGCGCGCGGCACGCAAGTTCCCCGCCATCTTCGACGCTGTGGCGGAAGGACGCCTGCATCTCAGTGCAGCGTGCATGCTGGCCCCCTACCTGACTCCTGAGAACGCGGACGGGCTCCTGAAAGCCGCGACTTACAAGACCAAAGCCGAGATCGAGGCGCTGCTCGCGGCGCGCTTCCCGCGATCGGAAACGCTTGCCCTGGCGCAGGCCATTCCGCCGGAACGGCCACCAGGTGACGAGCAACTTGCCCCGGGGCAAGTGGCGGAGCGTGTCGAGGCACAGGCCGACCCGCCTGCAGCTCCACAGGTCGAGCAACTTGCCCCGCGACCGAAGGTGGCGCCGGTTGCCCCCGAGCGTTTCCTGTTGCAACTCACCATCGGGCGAAGCACGCACGACAAGCTTCGGTACGCGCAGGCCTTGCTGAGCCACCAAGCCCCTTCCGGGGATGTCGCCGAGGTACTGGACCGCGCGCTCGATGCGCTCATCGCCAAGCTCGAGAAGACCAAGTTCGCGGCCACCGACAAGCCGCGCGCGAGCCGGAGGCGCTCGAGCGTGAGCAACCGGCACATCCCGGCGGCTGTCAAGCGCGCCGTCTGGGAGCGGGACGGAGGGCAGTGCACGTTCGTCGGCCCGGCCGGTCACCGTTGCGCGGCGCGCAAGTTCTTGGAGTTCGATCACGGTGAGGAGGTCGCACGCGGGGGCGAGGCGACGGTGGAGAACATCCGGCTGCGGTGCCGCGGCCACAACCAGTTCGAGGCGGAGTGTACGTTCGGGGTGGATTTCATGCGACACAAACGACACGAGGCCCAGCGGGCGCGGGCCGAAGCTCGCGCAAAGGCGTTGCGCAAGGTGGGCGAGGCTCGTGAGCGGGCCGCTGCAGCCGCTCGGCAGCCCGACGAGGGAGGGACCGGGGACGGCTCACCCGTGTGCTCGATCCCGGTCATCGAATGGAGCGGGCCCCGTTGACAGGCCTGACCGCCCGGAAGCCGACGCGCGCCCCCGGCGAGCCGCCGCTCTTCCTCCACGAGTTGATCGAAGCGGCCCCGCCCGGCGCTCGAGTGCTGGACGCTGGCTGCGGTCCCGGCTCGTGGCCCTACGCGCGGCGGCACGACCTCTGCGTCACCGGCTTCGACATCAAGTTCCCGCCCGGACCTCCGCCTCGCGCCCCGAACGCGGCGATCCTGCGCGCCGATCTCGCTCGGCTCCCGTTTCGCGACGAGACCTTCGACCTCACGATCTGCCACTACGTGCTCGAACACGTGACGGCGCTCGAGCCCTGCTGCGACGAGCTCGCGCGCGTCACCCGGCGCGGCGGCACGCTCTACCTCTCGGTGCCGCGCTCGGCGTCGTTCGACGACCGGCTCTACCGCCTCGCCGGCTACTTCGCCAAGTACGCGCTGCTCAAGCTCCAAAAGAGGATCGAGCACCAGCAGCGCTTCGATCTCTCGAAGCTCGTCGACCTCTTCTACGCGCGCGGCTTCGAGCTGTCGGCCCAGGCCCGCGTGCCGGCGGGCTTCTCGTGGATGAACGACCCGCGCACCAAGCCGCTCCAGGGCCCGTTCACGGACCTCGTGGCGTGGCTCCACCGCACTCTCGGCATCGATCTCGCGAAGGACGCGAACTACGTCCTGGCGTTCCGCAAGATCGGTGCGAAAGGGGTGCGACGCGTCACCCACGTGTGCCGCGAGTGCGGCGAGCACAGCGTGATCGAGGCGGTGAACCCATGGCCCCAGCGCTGGACCTGCCCCTGGTGCGGCCGCGAGAACCCGCTCGGGAGACCGCGGTGACGGAGGCGAAAGGCGGAGTGGCCCAGACCGCGGAGGCCCAGCCCCGGACCCGCGAAAGATGGCACCCATGCGTGAAGCCCTGAAGCGCCTCACCACCGAGTCCGCCGTCTACGGGCTCGGCCAGGTCGGCGGCCGCGCCGTCCAGCTCCTGCTCGTGCCCATGCTCACCCGCGCCCTCACCCCCGGCGCCTTCGGGATCTCGGAGCTCGTCATCCGCTACTCCCAGACCGCCATCCTGATCCTGGTGCTCGGCATGGACGGGGCGCTCGCCCGCTTCTTCTACCACGAGCCCGACCGCGAGGCCCGCATCCGCATGGTGTCGAGCTCGCTGGTCTTCCGCCTCGCCACCTCGGCCGCCGTGGCGGCCCTCGCCGCCACGCTCGCCGCCCCGCTCGCCGACCGCCTGCTGGGCGGCCAGGCCTACCGCAAGTACCTGATGATCGGAGCCATGACGCTGCCCTTCACGCTGCTCGTGATGTTCGCGAACGACGTCCTTCGCGTCACCTTTCAGCCGTGGAAGTTCATCGCCCTGAACATCACCCAGACCACGCTGATCGCCTCGGTCTCGCTGTTCCTGGTGCTGCGGCGCCACCTCGACGTCGTGGGAGTGCTCTACGGCCGCCTCGCGGGCGACGCGGCCTGCGCCGTGCTCGGGCTGGTGCTCATCCGCCACGCCGTGCGGCCGCGCTTCAGCCGCCCGGCGCTCCGCCGCATGCTCTCCTACGGCATCCCCACCGTGCCGGCGGCGTTCGGTTTCGCCCTGATCTCCGGCGTCGACGGCTACGTGCTCCAGCGCACCCGCACCGTCGAGGAGCTCGCGGTCTACGCCGTGGCGCTGAAGTTCTTCGCCGTCGTGACCATGGCGGCCTCGGCCTTCCAGCTCGCCTACGGCCCGTTCGCCTACGCGCGCGCCGGGACTCCCGAGGCGCCGCGGCTGTTCGCTCGCGTGCTCGGGGCCTACATGGCGGTGGCTTCGCTGGGCGCCCTGCTGGTGGCCACCTTCGCGCCCGACGTGCTCGCCGTGGCGGTCCCCGCCATGTATCGCGACGCCGCCTTCCCGGTGCTCTGGCTGGCCTTTGCGGCGGTCGCGCTCGGCGCCTACACTGTCGCGGCGATCGGGATCGGTCTCGCGCTCAAGACACCGCTGCTCGGCCTGTGCGCCGGGGGAGGGGCGCTGGCGGCGATCGCGGCCCACATGGTCCTGACGCCTCGCTTCGGGGCTCCCGGCGCCGCGGTGGCCACCTTCCTCGGCTACGCGACCGTGGCGGCGCTGACGTACGCGATCGCCCAGCGCGTGCACCCGTTCCCCTATCGCGGCGCGCGGCTCGCGTCGCTGTTCGCGCTCGCCTTGGCCCTGGCGCTTGCTCTGCACCGGTGGGCCCCGCCTGGCGCCGCGGGAGTGATGCTCAAGCTGGCGGTGGCTGCCGGGTTTGGCTGGGTGTGCATGCGGCTCGAGGTCTGGAAGGAGCGCGGCGCGGTGGCCCCGGACTGGACCGACGCGGGGCACGCCGCCTCCGGTACGCGACACTAGCCCAGAGAGGAAGTCTCATCATGTGCGGCATTGCCGGCGAGTACCAGCCCCGTCACCGGGTCGACATCGGCCGGCTGCATCACATGTCCCGGCTGCTGCGGCATCGCGGACCCGACGACGAGGGGCTCGCGCTGATCGACCCGCGGATCGGGGCTCTGACCCTGGGCGGACCCGACACGCCGTCCGCGGTGTTCGAGAGCGCGCACCGTTACGCCCCGGGACGCTGGGTCTCGACCGGCACCGGAGCGGTGCGCGCGAACGGCCCGGGGGAGGCGCGCTTCGAGGTGGGCCTGGTCAACCGGCGCCTCGCGATCGTCGACCTGAGCCCCGGCGGGCACGGGCCGATGTGCGACTCGCTCGGCGAGTGCTGGATCACCTACAACGGCGAGGTCTACAACCACGTCGAGCTGCGCTCGGAGCTCGAGCGCGAGGGGGAGCGCTTCCAGAGCACGAGCGATACGGAGGCGATCCTCGCCGCCTACCGGCGTCACGGGCGCGAGTGCCTCTCGCTGCTCAACGGGATGTTCGCGTTCGCGATTTGGGACGGCCGCCTGCGCGAGCTCTTCTGCGCCCGCGATCGCCTGGGGGTCAAGCCCTTCTACTACCAGTGGGACGGGGAGCGCTTCGCGTTCGCCTCCGAGCCCAAGGCGCTGGTGCTCACCCAGGGGCGGCCGATCGCCGCGCGCCTCGAGGCGGTGTTCGACCTCCTGGCCCTGGACTGGGTGGACCACGAGGCGCACACGTTCTTCGACGGGCTCTGGCAGCTTCCCGCCGGCCACTGGCTCGCCGTGGGCGAGAACGGCCTGAGGATCGAGCGCTGGTGGCGCATCGACTCGGCCGCGCGCGCCGAGGGTGGGCCGGAGGATTGGTCGCGGCGCTTCGCCGAGCTGTTCACCGACTCGGTCTCGCTCCGGCTGCGCGCCGACGTCGAGGTGGGATCCTGCCTGTCCGGCGGCATCGACTCGAGCGCGGTGGTGACCACCGCCTCGCGCCTCGCCGGACGGCCGCTGCACGCGTTCACCTGCGCCTACAACGAGGGGCCTGCGTACGACGAGCGCCGCTACGTGCGCGCGGTGACCGAGGCGACCGGCGCGGTCTCGCACCTCGCCGTGCCCGACGGCGGGGACTTCTGGTCGGTCTTCGACCGGCTCACCGCCGCGCAGGACGAGCCGACGGCGGGGCCCGGGCTCTACTCGCAGTGGAAGGTGATGGAGCTGGCACACCGGGCGGGGCTCAAGGTGCTGCTCGACGGCCAGGGCGGCGACGAGACCCTGGCCGGCTACTTCCGCTACCTCCCGATCCGGCTGCGCGACCTGCTCGCGAGCGGGAGGCTGGCCGAGTTCCGGAGGCTCGTCGGGCCGGTGGCCGACCGGCTCGGATGGGCCACGACGCTCGCCCTGACCCTCGAGCCGTGGCTGCCGGGAACCCTGGTTGGCGCCCTGCGGCGGCGCTTCGGGCAGGGCAAGGATCGCGCGCTCTCCGCGGCGCTGCGCGCCGCTCGCCGGCCGGGCTCGGGCCCTCCCCGGCCCCCGGCCGAGTTCCCGAGCGCGCTCTCGCGCCAGCTCGCCTTCGACACGCTCCAGCGACTGCTTCCCTCGCTGCTGCGTTACGAGGATCGGAACAGCATGGCGTTCTCGATCGAGACCCGGCTCCCGTTCCTCGACTACCGCCTGGTGGAGTTCGTGTTCTCGCTGCCCGACGAGCAGCGCCTGGAGGGGACCACCACGAAGGCGATCCTGAGGCGCAGTCTGGGCGACCGGATTCCCAGCCCGGTGCTCGAGCGCCGCGACAAGATGGGCTTCGAGACCCCCTCCGACCTGTGGCTGCGAGGGAGGTTCGCCGGGGAGCTGAGGCGCCGGCTGCTCTCGGTGGGGCCGTTGCACGATTGGCTCGACCCGGTGGTGCTCGGCCGCGAGCTGGACGATTACCTCGCCGGCCGGCGTCCGATCGGGCTCCAGGTCTGGCGCTGGCTTTCCCTCGACTCCTGGGCGCGACGCTTCATCGTCGGCGATCCGCGGCTCACCGCCCCCTCCCCGTGGGTGCTCTCCCTGCACCACCAGCCGCGATCGGGCGCGTCGCTCCGCCAGCCGGCTGGGGCTGCAGGCTTCTGAAGGCCGACGCCTGCCAGGCGGCGAGGAGCGACGAGTGAGTCGTATCTGCAAGATACGTCGCAACGAGGAGCGACGAAGCCCGACCCGGCCTGACGGCCGGGTGCCCGGCAGGCGCCGGCTTTCAGAAGCCTGCTAGTGGACTTGGTCGTCCTCTCCGAGGTGCGCTGGGGCTACTTCCGGACCCGCAAGCAATTCCTGCTGTCGCGCTTCCCGGAGCGATGGCGGGTGTTCTTTGCCCAGCCGCCGGCCCAGGGCGGGAGCGACCCCTGGCGGCCGCGGCGCGAGGGCAACGTCACCACCTTCACGGTGCCGTTCCTCAAGCCCGGCACGACGAGCGCGCTCTACAACCGCCTGATCGATCTCCCGCCCGCGCGCGCCGCGGTCGAGCGCGCCGCGGAAGCCTACCTCGGGCGCATGCTGCGAAGGCTCGGCGTCGAGCCCCGCCCGGTGGTGATGACCTCGAACATCTACTGCGCCGGAGCCGTTTCGCGGCTCCCGAGGAAGTTGTTATTCTACGACTTCAATGACAGTCCGTTTCAGTTCGCCAGGACGCCCCGCTGGGCCGCCGAGTACTGGCGCCGGATGCTTGCCTCGGTGGACGTGTTCTTCGTGGTCTCGGAATTCTACCGCCGCGAGCTCGCCCGCGAGACGAGCCTTCCCCTGGTGATGATCGGGAACGGCGTCGAGCTGTCCCACTTCGAGGCCCCGCGGCCGGTCCCGGCGGAGCTCATGGCACTCCCGCGCCCGCTGATCGGCTACGTCGGCCTGATGTCCCACTTCCTCGACTTCGAGGCCTTGGAGGCCCTCAGGCGCTCGCGTCGCGGCGGGACGCTGGTGCTGGTGGGCCCGGGCGATCCCGCCACCGAGAGGGAGATGCGGGAGCTCGGCGCCCGCGACGGGGTGGCGGTGCTGGGGCCCAGACCCTACGCGGAGATCCCCGCCTTCATGCAGGCCCTCGACGTGGGAGTGATCCCTTTCCGGGCGAACGACAGGTACGTCCAGGGTATCAATCCCAACAAGGTCTACCAGTACCTGGCGGCCGGCGTCCCGGTGGTGACGACTCCGGTGCTGGACTTGAGGCCCGCGCCCCCGCACCTGAGCTTCGCGCGCGATCCCGCCGAGATGGCCGGGGCGGTGGCCCGCGCGCTCGATGGGCCGCGCGACAGCGAGCGTCTCCGGACCCTGGCGCGGCCGCACGACTGGAGCGTCCTGGCGGAGCGCATGGTCGGGGAGATCGAGCGGCGGGCCGCCGTGGCTTCCTGACCCCTCACCCCGGCCTGGGATCGCATGGCCGATCGCAAACGAACCGCTAAACGGGAGACGCGCGCTCCCTCGCCGCCGTTCAGCCTCACGACCGGCTGGGCGGGGGTGATCCTGGCGCTCCTGGTCGTGCTGTTCTTCAACGCCGTGATCGTGGGCGGCAAGACCTTCGTGTCCCCGGACACCACCCAGCCAGCCGGCTTCGTGCGCATCGGCGAGCACTCGCTCTACCACGATCACGTCTATCCGCTCTGGAACCCGTTCGTGTTCCTCGGCATGCCGTCGTTCGCGAGCGGCGCCTACAACCCGTTCATCTACCCGCCCGACTGGCCGGTGGCGATCGTGCAGAAGATCCTGCCGCTGCCCGAGCTCACCTGGATGCTGCTCTACTATTTCCTCGCCGGCTTCTTCATGTTCCTCCTGGCGCGCGAATGGGGCGCTCGCGCCGAGGCGGCGCTGCTCGCAGCGGTGGCGTTCGTCTACCAGCCGAACCTGGTCGCGATCGGCTCGCACGGCCACGGGAGCCAGCTCGTCGACTCCGCCTACATCCCCCTCATGCTGTGGCTGGCGAGCCGCTGGATGCGCGGCGGGGGCTGGGCCTCGCTCGGCTGGCTCGCGCTGGCGGGAGGATTCCAGATGCTGCGCGGCCACGTGCAGGTGTGCTTCTACACCTGGGTGGCGATCGGCATCTACTCCGGGGTCGAGTGGCTCGCGGCGCTGCGCCGTCCGGCGGAGCTTCTCCGCAATACGGCGCGACTGGCCGGCCTGGCCGCGGCCGCGGGGCTGGCCTTCGGGATCGCCGGCTTCTACAACCTGCCGCTGCGCGACTACTCGCGTTACTCCATTCGTGGGACCGGGAGCGGGGGAGGCGTGGGCATCGACTACGCGACCCAGTGGTCGCTCGCGCCCTACGAGCTTCCCTCGTTCGTGATTCCGGGCTGGGTGGGCTTCGGCGGCTCGACCTACTGGGGCGGGATGCCGTTCACCGACTACCCGAACGGCTACATCGGGATCGTGGCGCTCGTCCTCGGTCTCGCCGCGTTCCTCGCCGGCGGCGCGCCGCGCCTGTTCGCGCTGGCGATCGCGATCCTGTCACTCCTGATCGCCTTCGGCCGCAACTTCCCGCTTTACGGCTTCCTGTACGACCACCTGCCGCTGTTCAACAAGTTCCGCGTCCCGGTCATGGTGATCGTGCTGTTCCAGCTCGCGGCCGCGCTCGGCCTGGGGTGGGGCTGGAGCGCGGTGATCGAGCGGGGGCCGGGCGAGGCGTCGCGCGCCCGCCTCCTGGACCGGCTGCTCCTCGTCCTCGGGGTGACCCTCGGGCTGGTGACGCTGGTGGGCGTGCTGGGGCAGGACGCCTGGCGGCAGCCCTACGTGGCGGCCGCCGTGGCGCATCGCCAGGCCGCCGGGCAGCCCTTCTCGGCCGAGGTCGCGGCCCTCGCCTACGGCGGCTTCATCGGCGACCTCGGGCGCGCCGGCCTGCTCGGGCTCCTCGCCCTGGGCGTGGCGTGGCTCGCGCGCCGCGCGAAGCTCTCGGCCGCCGCCGCCTCGATCGCGCTCCTGGTCCTGCTCCTGGTCGAGCTCTGGCCGGTGAGCGGCCGCGTGATGGAGTCGGCCCTCGGCGATCCCGTGCAGCGCAACCTCGAGATCGGGCGCGACGACGTCATCGACTTCCTCGAGAAGGCGGGTCCGCCCGGGAGCTTCCGCATCCTTCCACCCGAGTTCGAGTTCCAGAGCAACCGCTACGCGGGCTTCGGCATCGCATCGCTGGGCGGTTATCACGCCGCCAAGCCGCGCCTGGTCCAAGATTTTCTGGAAGCCCAGCTCCCGTACAACCTCGGCTGGCTGAGCCTGCTCAACGTCCGCTACGTCGTGACCCCGCAGCCCATGCAGCCCGCGCCGGCATGGCTGCGACAGGTGTTCGCCGGCTCGGGATACGTTTACGAGAACCTGCTGGCGCTGCCGCGCGTGACGGTGCTGGGACGCTACCGGGTGGTGACGCCCGCCAAGGCGATCCTCGACTCGGTGAAGAACGGCTCCAGCGAGAGCTCCGAGGTGACGTTCCTCGAGCAGGACCCGAAGCTCGGGCTCGGACCGGTCCGGGGCGCGCGGGCGGAGATCACGTCTTACCGGCTGAACGACGTCACGATCGAGGTGGAGACCCCCGGGCCGGCGCTGGTGCGGCTCGCCGATCTCTGGTACCCGGACTGGACCGCCACGGTGGACGGGCGGCCGACCGCGGTGCTCAGGGCGGACTACCTGCTGCGGGCAGTGGCGGTGCCGGCCGGCAGGCACCGGGTGATGTTCCGCTTCCGGTCGCCGGCCCTCGCGCGCGGGCTCACGATCTCCGTCGTGTGCCTGGTCGTCACGCTCGGGCTCCTGGGGCTCTCGTTCTGGTGGCGGAGACGGCCGGCTCAGTCCGCACCGGAGGCCGCCTAGTGGAGAAGCTCGTGATCGTTCCCACCTACAACGAGCGCGAGAACATCGAACCCCTTCTCCAGCGGCTCCTCTCGCTGCCCCACGACCTTCACGTGCTGGTGGTGGACGACGCCTCGCCGGACGGCACCGGGGAGTTCGTCGAATCGTGGGCGCGGAACCAGCCGCGGCTCCACGTTCTGCGCCGTCCCGGCAAGCTGGGGCTCGGTTCTGCTTACCGCGACGGCTTCCGCTACGCGCTCAAGAACGGGGCCGAGTACGTCTTCGAGATGGACGCCGACTTCTCTCACGACCCCGACTCGATCGGCGAGTTTCTCCGGAACGCGAGCGAGGTGGACGTGGTGCTGGGCTCGCGCTACCTGAACGGCGTGACGGTGGTGAACTGGCCGCTCCAGCGGCTGATCCTTTCCTACGCCGCCAACCTCTACACCCGCGTCGTGACGGGCATGCCGGTCAAGGACGCGACCGGAGGCTACAAGTGCTTCCGGCGGCGCGCGCTCGAAAGCATCCGGCTCGACCGAGTAAGATCGGACGGCTACGCGTTCCAGATCGAGATGTCGTACAAGTGCTGGAGGAAGGGCTTCCGCATCCGGGAGATCCCGATCCTGTTCGTCGACCGCCGCGCCGGGTTTTCGAAGATGAACCGCCGCATCATCTGGGAGGCGGTGTGGATGGTGTGGAGGCTGCGGCTGCTCGATCTGCTCGGCCGTCTGGAGTGAATCGCATGAGGGGATGGGGCCGGGCCCTGGCGGTGGTGGTCGCGGCGTGCGCGTTCCCGAGCGCGGTCGGGGCGAGCGGTGCCTGGACCACGCTGCTCCGCGCCGGGAGCTACAGCGACCTGCTCGCCCGCGGCGACACCGTGTGGTGCGCCACCCTCGACGCCGGCCTGCTGGAATTCCATCCCTCGACGCGGCGCTTCGGCGGCTTCACCCGCGAGCCGGGGGGCCTGGCGAGCAACCGGCTCTCCGCGCTCGCCCTCGACCGCTCGCGCCGCCTCTGGGTCGCGACCCTCGCGTCGGGCGTGAGCGTGCTCTCGCCGGATCGCTCGAGCTGGGGGGTGCTGAACGCCTTCGACGGGCTGCCCTCCGACAGCGTCAACGCGATCGAGGCCGACGGGGACACGATGTGGATCGGAACGGCGCAGGGGCTCGCGCTGTGGAACGGTCTGGAGATCACGGGCACGCTTCCCGACGCCACCAACCCCTCGCCGTTCGCGAACAACAACATCACCGGCATCGTGACGCTCGGCGACACCCTGTGGGTCTCGACCCGGAACGGCATCTACCGGAGCTCGATCTCGGCCGGCCTGACGAGCTGGACCGCCGTCAACGGCGGGCTCGGCGGGACGAGCGTCGAGTCCCTCGCCTCGGATGGGAGCTCGCTTTTCGCGCACGTCGGGGTCGCCGCCTACCTCTACGACCGCGCCGCCGGCCAATGGACCGCGGTCGCGGGGATCGGCGCGGTGCGTCGGCTCTCCGACGACCTCGGCGCCGTCCTGGCGGCGACGGGTTCCGG
The DNA here is from genome assembly GCA_005893225.1 of Candidatus Eiseniibacteriota bacterium. Lineage (GTDB taxonomy): Bacteria > Eisenbacteria > RBG-16-71-46 > RBG-16-71-46 > RBG-16-71-46 > WS-3. Next base: position 28,151 of record VBOT01000052.1, on the reverse strand, counting down.
CATCTACCGCTTTGGGCCTTCGGGCTGGGAGACCGTGACCACGGCCTTCGCCCTGAGGTCCGGAGGCTCTCCGGCAACCAACTTCGCGGTCACGGTGGACGAGAGCGGACGCCCCTTCGCCGCCAATCGGAACGGCGTCTACCAGCGCGCCACGGACACGGCGCCGTGGGAGCCGTCGTTGCCGCCCGGCCCACCGGGAAACAACATCCTGAACCTCGAGGTCGTGGGGACGCGCCTCTACTTGACCACGCCCAGCGACGGGATCGGACGCTTCGACGGGGCGCAGTGGAAGTACTGGATCCCGGTGGGGACCCTGCGCAGCGACACCACGTTCCGCACCCCGGCATACCCCTACGCCATCCTGACCGACAAGGCGGGCAGGATATGGTTCGGGACGTGGGCCGGTTTGATCAACACGGGGTTGTGCCAGCCCGACACCGGACAGATGGAGGTGCTCGAAGACGACGTCGTTCCGCCGCACTTCACCCATCTGCTCTATCCCCCCGACTCGGCCAATCACACCTTCGCGCGCGCCTCGTCGCTCGACTCCGCGGGCGGGCACTGGTTCGGGATGGACAGCCCGTGCAGCGACCAGCCGGCGCGCCAGCCGATCGGGCTCGACTTCTACGATTCCGCCGGCGTGCTCCGGGCCACGTACAATCCCACGACCTCGCCGAGCTCGGGCATGCGCGGGAACCGGGTGCTGGGTCTCGCCGTGGACAAGCACGGGCGCCTGTGGGTCGGTTACGCGGGTCAGGGTGTCGATTACGCGGATCCCCCGTCGGTCCCGGGCGGGACGCCCGAATTCCGCCACGTCGCGCAGACCGATCAGCTCTTCGTGCGGGGCCTGGCCGCCCACGGCGACTCGCTGTGGGTGGCGACCACCAGCGACCTCAGGCGCCTCAGCCTCTCGGGGACATCGCGCGCCATCTACACCATCCCGGCGCAGCCCTCGGAGGACTCGGTGCGGCCCGTCGACGTAGCCCGGGACGGCACGGTCTACCTCGGCACCGTGAACGGGGTGCGCGTCTACCGGCCCGACGGCACCACCCTCAACTTCACCACCGACAACTCGCCGCTGGCCGACGACGAGGTGCGCACCATCCGCATCGACCCGCGCACCGGCGCGGTCTGGATCGCGACCGCCGGTGGCCTGAACCGCTACGAGCCCGGGTACGTGCCGCCGGCGCCGCAAGTCGCGAAGCTCCGGTTCCAGGTGTATCCGAACCCGGCTCGCGTCACCGAGCTCGGGATCGCGCTCAAGCTCCAGGGGAACGCGACGAGCTACCGGGGCGAGGTGTTCGACCTGTCGGGCAGGGTCCTCAGGCGGTTCTCGATCGGCGCCAACGGCCACGTGGTCTGGGACGGGCGCGACAGCCGGGGCGAGCTGGTCAAGCCCGGGCTGTACTTCGTGCGGGCCGAGGCAGCCGGGCGCTCGGGGGTGGCGCGCGTCGTCCTGGTTCGCTGAGCGGCCGTGAGCGGGGCGATCGTCCGCTGTCTCGAAGCCCCGCCCCAAGGCTGGGAGAGCCTGATCGCCTCCGATCCCGGCGCCACGCCGAGCCACCGGCCCGAGCTCGCCTGGTCGATGGCGGCGGTCCTGCCCGGCATGACCGCGCGCTTCATGGTGGTCGAGCAGGGCGGGGCCCTGATCGGAGGCACGCCGTTCGTGATCGAGCGGCGGGCCTCCTTCTGCTGGGTCCACGCGCTGCCGTTCCTGCTGCCGGGCGCCCCGCTCGGTCCCGGACCGCGGCGCGCCGAGGTGGATGCCCTGGTGGCCGAGGCACTCGGGGCGGTGGTGCGCGAGACCCGGGCGGTCGGCGGCGAGTGGGTGCTCTACCGGCCTTCCGGCCCGGAGCCGGACGCCGCCGCACTCGCCGGCGAGACCCGGTTCCTCGAGGCGTCGCTGATCGAGCTCGATCGGGGGATCGAGGCGGCGTGGCGGAGGCTCGATCGCGACACCCGCTACGGGCTCAGGCGCGCCCGGCTCGAGGGCCTCAGGTTCGGCCAGGACCCCGAGGCGCTCGAGGAATCGTACGCGCTCCATCTCGCCCAGTCTCGCCGCTGGCCCGGGCATCGACCGGTGCCGCTCGAGCTCGTGCGGCGCCTGCTCCAGGCGCCGCCGGAGAGCCCCGGCGGGGGCGAGCCGATCGGGCGTCTCTTCTCGGTCCGGGCCGGCGGACGCCTGCTCACCGCCACGCTGTTCCTGGACGGCGGGCGCGAGCTGTTCGCCTGGTGGAGCGGCTCGCGCGAGGCGGCGCGCTCCCTCCACGCGGTGCCGTTCCTGTACTGGTCCGCCGCCGAGTGGGCGGCGGCGCGCGGGCGCGCGCGCCTCAACCTGGGAGGGAGCGGCGGGAAGGCCAGCCTCGAGGCGTTCAAGCGCTCCTTCGGCGCCCGCCTCCATCGCTATCCGGTGCGCTGGATCGGCGCTGGCGCGAGCTCGTGGCTGGGGAGGAAGGTGGCGGGGCTCCAGGGCGCGATGCGGAAGCAACGCTTCCGGGGGGAGGGTCGGTGAGGATCGCCACCCTGTCCAACGCCGCCGTGATCCACACCCGGCGCTGGGTGGAGCACTTTCGCGCCCGCGGCCATAGCGTGGCCGTGTGGTCGCTGGAGCGCGGGCCCGAGGGCCTCGAGGCGCGGGCCCTGCCGCGCGCGTCGCTGCCCAACTTCCTGCGCTACCCGCTGGCGGCGGGACCGCTCCGCCGCGCGCTCGCCGAGTTCCGCCCCGATCTGATCGACGCGCACTACGTCCCCAACTACGGCGTGATCGCGTCGCTCTCGGGATTCCGGCCGATCTCGGTGGCGGCGTGGGGCTCGGATCTGCTGGTGGCGGCCCGGCGCGACCCGCTCCAGCGCCTGCGGGCGCGGTTCGTGCTGCGCCGCGCCGATCTCGTGATCGCCGACGGCGGGGACCTGGCCCGGGCGGCGGTGGAGCTGGGCGCGCCGGCCGAGCGCGTGCACGCGATCCCCTGGGGCGTCGACCTCGCGCGCTTCGCTCGACCCGAGGCCCGCGAGCCGGAGCTGCTGCTGAGCACGAGGATGCACGAGCCGGTCTACGACCTTCCCACGCTGCTCGCCGGCGTAGCCCCGGTCCTGGCCCGCCGGCCGGGGGCACGGCTGGTGGTGGCCGGCGACGGCAGCCGGCGCGCCTCCCTCGAGCGGCTCGCCGCGCGTCTCCTGCCCCCGGGTCGCTTCCGGTTCGTGGGCTTGCTCGAACCCGAAGCCCTGGCGGGTTGGCTCGCGCGCGCGTCGATCTACCTCTCGGCCTCGCGCTCCGACTCGACCTCGCTCTCGTTGCTCGAGGCGATGGCGAGCGGGGCGGTGCCGGTGGTGAGCGACATCGAGGGGAACCGCGAGTGGGTGAGCGAGGGGGAAGGAGCTCGCCTGTTCGGGCCCGGGAACGCGGCCGGAGTCACGCGGGCGGTCGAGAGCGTGCTCGACGATCCCGCATGGGCCGAGCGGGCCCGGGCGAAGAACCGGCGCGTGATCGAGAGCCGCGGCGACTGGTCGGCCAACATGAGCCGCATCGAGTCGATGTTCGAATCCCTGGTGCGCGGCCATGGCCCCGCCGGGGCGCCGGACCCGGAGCCCGGGGCGACCCGGTGAGAGGGCCCGCGCGCCGGCTCCTCATCGTGTGCTACTTCTATCCACCGCTCGCGGGTGGAGGGGTGCACCGCGTGCTCGGCTTCACGCGCTATCTGCCTCTTCATGGATGGAGCTGCACCGTGGTGTGCGCCGGCATGGAAGACTACTGGGTCACGGACCCGAGCCTGCTCGAGCGCGTGCCCCCGGCCACCGAGGTGGTGAGGGTCGAGGGCGGGAGCGCGCTCTCGCTCTGGCTGCGCTGGCGGCGCCAGTCGGGGCGGCGCTCGGGCCGGGAGTTCGCGCGCTGGCGGGCGCTCGGCGACTGGTGGCTGCTGCCCGATTCCTACGCCGGCTGGGCGCGGCGCGCCCGCGCGGCGGCGCGGCGCCGGCTCCAGGCGGGCGGCTTCGACGCCCTGCTGTCGAGCTCTCCGCCCGACAGCGTCCACATGGCCGCGCTCGACCTCCGGCGCCGCTTCGGGATTCCGTGGGTCGCCGACTTCCGCGACCCGTGGGTGGGGCTTCACCTCCGCCGCCCGGTCACCGCCTGGCACCGCGCCGCCCAGGCGGGCCTCGAGCGCCGGGTGCTCGAGGGCGCGGACCTGATCCTCGCCGCCTCGCGCACCCACGCCGCTTCGCTCGCCGCGCGCCCCGACCGGGTGTGCGCGGGAAAGGTGGAGCACCTGCCCAACGGCTACGAGCCCAAGACCGAAACGCCCGGCGATCCGGCCTCCGCCCCGGCCCACCCCGACAAGTTCCTCATCGCCTACACGGGCATGTTGTCGCAGATGCCCGACACCGAGGTGTTCCTCGAGGCGCTGCACGAGTTGCTGGCGCGGCGACCCGAGGCTCGGCGGCGCGTGCGGGCGCGGCTCGCCGGCCCCTTCGACTCGGGCTACGCCGATCGCGCCGTGGCGCTCGGGCTCACCGGGATCGTCGAGTTCAGCGGCCCGCTGCCCCATCGCGAGGCGAGGGCACTCCAGCGCCGCGCCGACCTGCTGCTGCTGTGGAAGCCTCGCGACTGCCCCAGCATGGTGCCCGGCAAGCTCTACGAGTACCTGGACGCCGGCCGGCCGCTCGGGGCGCTGCTTGGTACCGGCGAAGAGGCGTCCGAGTTGGTGCGGCAGGGCGGGGGCACGGTGATCGACCCCGGCGACCGCGGAGCGCTCGCAGCCCTGATCGAGAGGCACTATCTGGCGTGGAAAGAAGGCGAGCGTCAGGGCGCCAGCCCGCCCGCGTGGCTGGCCTCGAACACGCGGGAGCGACTCGCGGCGCGGCTCGCGGAGCTGCTCGAGCGCCTGAAGGGGGAGCGGGCGTGAGCGTTCCTGCGAGCCCGCTCACGCGGGTCGAGCGGCTCGGCCTCGTGGCCGGGCTCCTGCTCATGGCGGCTCTGATGTGGCCGCTGCGCGGCATGCTCTCCGACGACACCTTCTTCCAGCTCCAGTACGCCAGGCATCTCGCCGCCGGGCAGGGGCTGGTGTTCAACCTGGGCGAGCGCGTGTACGGATGCGCGACCCCGCTGTGGGTGGGGCTGATCGCCGACGGCATGGCCCTCGGTGGGGACGGGCTCACGGTGGCCCGCGTCCTCGCCGCCATCGCCTCGCTGGCCTCGGTCGGGATCTTCCTCCAGCTCATGCGGCGGACGCTCGAGCTGCCGGCGCTGCGCGCGCTGGCCACCGTGGCGTGGTCCGCGAACGCGTGGATGCTGCGCTGGTCGACCGCCGGGCTCGAGACGCCGCTCGCGGTGGCGCTCGTCCTCGCGGGCTTCGCGGCCATCACCGAGGGCAAGACCTGGGGCGCGCGCCCGATCCGAACCGGGGCGCTGTGGGGGCTCGCGTGTCTGGTCCGGCCCGAGGCGGTGTTCCTGCTCGTGCTGTGGCTGATGCTGCTGATCGTCGATGCCCAGAACCGCGCCGGCGTGCGGCGCCTGGCGTTCGGGCTGATGCCGCCGGCGCTGATCTACGGCTCGTGGCTCGGCTTCTCGCGCCTTTACTTCGGCACGTTCTGGCCGCAGGTCCTCTCGGTCACGGTGCCGCTTGCCGATCGCCCGGCCGCGCGTCTCGCCCATCTCGCGCGGCAGGCGGGCATCGTCGGGGCGAGCGACGGCGTGGCCCTCGTGGCGCTCGGGCTCGCGCTGCTCTTCGACGGGCCGCGCTCGTGGCCCCGGCGCGAGAACACCCAGCGCTGGCTGCCCTGGGTGTGGGTCGCGGCGCTGCCCGCGCTTTTCGCCTCGCGCGGGTTCCCGGTGGTCTCGCGCCATCTGCTGCTCGTCATCCCGGTGCTGGAGTGGCTGGCGTGGCGCGCCAGCGAGCGCTGGTGGCTGGGGCCCGAGCCGGGGCCGCGGCGCCGCGCCCAGGCGGTGATGCTCGGAGCCGCCCTCGCGATCCTCATGATTGCCCAGAGTCTCACGCTCTACGCCACCGCGGCGGTGCCGCAGGCGATCGCCGAGAGCCGGGCGCTCGAGGGCTCGCTGGTGAAATGGGGAAGGTGGTTCGGCCGCCACGCTCCGCCCGCCTCGAGCATCGCCTCGCCCGAGGTCGGCGCGATCGGATTCTTCAGCGGGCACCCGGTGCTCGATCTCAGCGGAGGAATCACGCCGGCGATGGCGCCGCTGCTCGAGCGCGAGGGACTCGAGCAGGCGGTGGCGGGGCTGCGCTTCGAGTCGGTGGGACGCCCGATGTTCGTGGTCGAGCGGAATGGCGCGCCTTACGACCTCGCGCGCCGCAGCCCCTATCGCGAATGCATCACGCCGCTCGGCGCCGCGGGTCCCTACTCCTTCTATCGCATCGACTGGTCGATCTTCGATCGCTTGTCGTCGCCTCGCTGATTCTGATTCCTGCACGTGCGTGCAGGGAGATGGCCGCGATTTGTTTTGACATCCCTTCCAGGCCGAAATATGGTGCGCCGCGTGGGGAAAAGTGGGGAATAGTGGTGATCGGTGGTGAACCTTGAGGACCCTCTCGAACGCGCATGACGTCCTTCTATGGCACCGAGTCCTACGCCATCGATCACAAGGGCCGACTTGCAATCCCGGCCGAGGTGCGACGCCCCGACGGGCGCAAGCAGCCCATCAAGAGCTTCTATCTGGTCGCGTTCTTCGAGGGCTGCCTCGCGCTCTACACCCCGGAGCAGTGGAACGGAGTGATCGAGCGCGTCAAGCGGCGCTCGGGGGGCCGGAAGGGCCGGAAGTTCTCGCGAGCATTCTTCAACAACGTGAAGGAGGTGCCGGTGGATTCGCAGGGACGCGTCACGATTCCATCGGTACTGATGAGCCGTGCGGGATTGGAAAGGGAAGCCGTCCTGCACGGTCTGCCTGACCGGGTGGAGATCTGGAACCCGAAGCGTCACGAGAAGGCGATGGCCGAGGCGGATAGCCAGTTCGAGGAGTTCGGCGAGGAAGTCTTCGGAGGGGAGTGATCGTGGTGTCGAAGGCCGACGGGGTACGTGGCGCGGTGCCGCTGGCGCTCAATCTCGAGCTGAACCACGCCCGCCACGGAGCCTCGGCGCGCGTCGAGCTGCGCGAGCGGAGCGGCGAGACGACGGCGCTGCTCCAGGTGCGGGGGTGGCTCGAGCGCATCGCCGTGGAGCGCCTCTCGCGAACGCTCGACGATCTCGCCGCGCGCGGGGTGCGCCGCCTCCATCTGGACTGCTCGCGCCTCCATGACATCGAGTCCCGTCAGGTACCGGCCCTGATCGAGGCGCTGGCCCGCTTCGAGCGGCAATCGGGACGGATCCTCGTGGACGGGCTTTCGCACCACCTGCTCGACCTCTTGCGCCTCGCCGGGTGCGAGGGCCGTCTCGCCCCGGCCCCGGCCGAGTCGCAGGACCCCCCCGAGCCGTTGCGGCGGACCCGTGAGTGGGCCTCATGAGCCGGGGAGCACCGCCGTGGAAACACCCGGCCGCCATCGACCGGTGCTGTTGCAGGAGACCCTCGGCTTCCTCCGGAACGGCCCCGGCCTCTACCTCGACGCCACGCTCGGGGAGGCCGGGCACGCCCGGGCCCTGCTCGAGGCGGAGCCGGAGGCCCGGCTACTCGGCTGCGACCGCGACCCCGCGGCCGTGGCCCACGCGCGCGGGCTCCTGGCAACCCTGGGGGCTCGCGTGATCGTCGAGCAGGCCTCTTTCCGCCAGCTCCCCGAGATCCACCGCCGTCACGGGGGCGAGCCCTTCGCGGGGGCGCTGTTCGACCTCGGCCTCTCGTCGCGGCAGCTCGACGACCCCGAGCGCGGCATGAGCTTCATGGCCGAGGGTCCGCTCGACCTGCGCATGGATCCCGGATCCGGGACCCCCGCCGCCGAGGCGCTCAAGCGCGTGGAAGAGCGCGAGCTGGCGGAGGTGCTGCGGCGCCACGGCGAGGTCCCCCGCGCCGCCCACCTGGCGCGCGCGATCTCCGGCGCGGCCCGCGCCGGCCGCCTCGAGACCACGAGCGCGCTGGTCGCGACCGTCGAGAGGTGCCTCGGCGGGCGCGCGCATCCGCGCCGTCTCGCCCAGGTGTTCCAGGCCCTGCGCCGGTGGGTGAACGAGGAGGCGGAGGAGCTCGAGGCGGCGCTCTCCTGGCTGCCCGCGGCGATGCGCCCGGGCGGCGTCGTGGTGACCATCGCCTTCCACTCCCTCGAGGACCGGACCATCAAGCAGGCGCTGCGCGGGATCCAGGCCGCGCCGCGCCGCCTGCCCCCTTTGCCGACATCGCGGCCCGCCGAGGGGCCGTGGGAAACGCTGACTCGCCACGTCGTAACCCCGACGTCCGTGGAGAGGGCCTCGAACCCGCGATCCCGCAGCGCGCGGCTCAGGGCCTTCCGGAGGAGAACCTCATGATGCACGCCGTTCGTCGTTCCCGCCCCTTCTGGTTGCTCCCCGAGGGCCGCACGCCGAGACCCGAATTGTGGCTCTACGCCGCGGCCGTCGTGGCGATGCTGCTGGTCGAGGTGTGGCAGACCTCGCGCGTCACCCAGCTCTGCCTGGGTCTCGAGCAGGCGCGCGCCGCCAGTCAGCGCGCCGAGGCCCGGCTCGAGTTCCTGCGCGCCGCCTTGGAGCGCCAGAGCACTCGTGCCGAGCTCACCCCGGTCGCCGCCGAGCTCGGGCTCAGGCCCGTGGATGCCGAACAGATCGTGGCCCTGCCGTCCGAGTACCTGGCGGACGATCGACCCACCGCGGCGGACGGCCGGCCCGTCTCGCTGCTGGCGTGGGCGGAAAGGGCGTCGCGCGCCCTGGTGCCGGAAGCCACGGCACGCAGCCGCGCCGTGAACTAGATCCCCATCGAGTCTTCGGGCGTGCGGTCCTGACCGGCCGCACCACCGCACCGCGCTTGTGACGGCCCGGCGGACTGCGTGAACCGCCGTTCCAGGGAGGAAAGGATTTGGCCCACAGGGAAATGCGCAGGAATCGGGTGCTGGTGGCTGCGGCCGGTCTCTTCTTGGGTCTCGCGTGCCTGTGGGCGCGCGCCGCATGGCTCCAGGTCTTCCGTCACTCCCACTACGCGGAGCGCGCCGAGCGCAACCAGGAGCTGCGCGTGCTGCTCGAGCCGGTGCGCGGCCCGCTGCTCGACCGGCGGGGCCGGCCGCTGGCGCGCGACCTGCTCACCTACTCGATCTCGGCGGCCCCGCGCGAGATGAAGGATCCGCGCGCCACCGCCCGCGTTCTGGCGCGCGCCCTCGGCCTCGATCCCGCGCGGCTCGCGCGCGCCTTCGCGGCGCGGCCGTGGTTCGTGCGGGTGGCGCGGCGCGTGCCGCCCGATCGCGGCGAGCGCATCGCCCGGGCCGGCCAGCGCGGCGTCTACGTGGCGCTCGAGACCCGGCGCGAATACGTGCTCGGGAACGCCGCCGAGGAGATCCTGGGCTGCACCAACATCGACCACGTCGGGGTCGAGGGCCTGGAGCGCATGTGCGACGAGGAGCTGCGCGGCCGCCCCGGCTGGACCACGCTCTTCCGCGACGGGCGGGGCCGATCCCACCAGCTCCAGCGGGGGCAGGAGCGGCGTCCCGAGGACGGGCACCAGGTCGTGCTCACGCTCGATGCCGACCTCCAGGCGATCGTCGAGCACCATCTGGCGGAGGCGGTCGACACGCTCCGGGCGGCGCGCGGCTTCGCGCTGTTCCTCGACCCGCGCAGCGGCGAGATCCTGGCGGCCGCCAACGTCCCGCACTCGCCTCCGGGGCGCGCCCGCAACTGGACCTTCACCGACCAGTTCGAGCCCGGCTCCACCTACAAGGTGGTGGTGGCGAGCGCCTCGCTGGAAGAAGGAGTGGCGCGTCCCGACCAGTGGTTCGAGGCGGCCGCGGACGGCAAGGCGACGATCGCGCCCGGCGCGGTGTTCCACGACGTGCACAAGCAGCCGGCCTTCACCTTCCGCGACGCGGTGCGCTGGTCGAGCAATATCGTCATGGGCAAGCTGGGGCTGAGGCTCGGGGCCGATCGGCTGTATCGCTACTCGACCGCGCTGGGCTTCGGGAGCCTCACCGGATCGCGCTTCCCGGGCGAGGCCGGAGGCAAGCTGCGGAGCCCGGCCCGCTGGTCGCAGCGTTCGTGTCCCACCATCGCGATCGGCCAGGAGGTTGCGGTCACGCCGCTGCAGCTCGCGCTCGCCTACGCCGCGGTCGCGAACGGCGGCGTGCTCATGCGCCCGATGCTGGTGCGCGAGATCCGCGACGGCGAGGGGCGCACCTTGCGACGCGTCGCGCCGGAGGCCGCCCACCGGGTGTTCACCGCCAGCACCATGAGCCTGATGCGCGAGATGCTGACGGCGGTGGTCGACAGCGGCACCGCGCGGGCCGCCCGCGTCCCCGGGCTCCGGGTGGCGGGTAAGACCGGAACCGCGCAAAAATACGACGCGGACGTGGGGACCTACGGCAAGGGCAAGTACCTGTCCTCGTTCGCCGGCTTCGTGCCGGCGGACGACCCCTGCCTGGTCGGCGTGGTGGTGATCGACGAACCGAGCGGCGGCCGCTACTACGGCGGCGAGGTGGCGGCGCCGGTCTTCCGGGAGGTGGTGCTGGACGTGCTTCGACTGCCGGAAAGCCCGATCCTCTCGGGTCCCGTCACGGTGGCGGCGAGGCCGCCCGCGCCCGCACCGGTGACGGTGCCGGACCTGAGGCTCCTGTGGCGCGAGGCGGTGGAGCAGCGTCTCGCGGACGTCGGGCTGAGGGCGCGCCTGGCCGGGGAGGGGCCGCGCGTCCTCGCCCAGGAACCGGCCGCCGGCCAGGCGGTCGAGCGCGGCGCGAGCGTCACGGTGTGGCTCTCCCCGCCGGCGGACTCCTCGGCGGCGCGGCTGCCCGACCTCGCCGGCGTGCCGCTGCGCGAGGCGCTCCGGCGGCTGACCCGGCTCGAGGTCCCGGCCCGGATCCAGGGCTCCGGAGTGGTGGTGCGCCAGTCGCCCGCGGCGGGCGCGCCGCTCCCGCTCAAGAGCCCTTGCCGGCTGTGGTGCGAGCCGTCCCTCGCGGCGGCGCTCCCCGCCGGTCCGGCCGGCGCCGAGCTTCCGGACGCCGCGGCGGCGCGGAGCAGGGAGCCGTGAAGCTGCGCGAGCTCCTGGAGGACACGGAAGGGGTCGGGTTCGAGGCCGACCCCGAGGCGGAGGTGAGCGGCCTGGCCTACGACTCGCGTCGCGTGCGCCGGGGGGACCTGTTCTTCGTCCTCCCAGGTCTCCGGAGCGACGGGCGGACGTTCGCCGCCCAGGCGCTCGCGGCCGGCGCGGTCGCGGTGGTGGCGGCGCGCGAGGCGGCCCCGGAGGCGGGGGCGCTGGTGCGGGTGGAGGCTCCGCGCCGGACCCTGGCGCTCGCCGCGGCCCGCTTCTTCGGCTTCCCCTCGCGACGGCTCAAGGTGGTCGGCGTCACGGGCACTAACGGCAAGACCACCACGACCTACCTCATGGAGTCGATCTTCCGCGCGGCGGGGATTCCAGCCGGCTTGATCGGCACCACCGGCTATCGCCTCGGCGCCGAGTGGCGGCCCGCGCCGCTCACCACCCCCGAGGCTCCCGAGCTGGAGAGCCTCCTCCGCGAGTTCGTGGATCGGAGTCTCGAGGGCGTGGCGATCGAGCTCAGCAGCCACGCGCTGGAGCAGCAGCGCTGCTACGGCCTCGAATGCGACGTCGCGGTGTTCACCAACCTGAGCCACGATCACCTCGATTACCACGGAACGCTGGAGCGATACCTGGACGCCAAGCTCCGGCTGTTCGACGGCCGGAACCACCCGCGGGCTCTGAAGCGCGCCACCGCGGTGGTGAACGACGACGATCCGCGCGGCCCGGACGTGCGGCGCGCCGCGGAGCGGGGCGGCCTCGCGGTGCTGGGCTACGGGACCACCGCGGGCGCCGGCGTCACGATCGGCCCGATCACGCCGCTCCCTCGCGGGCTGCGCTTCGAGCTCCGCCACGAGGGGAATTCGGTCCCGGTCACGCTGCCCTTGCTGGGGCGCTACAATGCCTGGAACGCGGCGGCCGCCTTCGGCGCGGCGCGCGCCCTCGGGGTTGCTCCCGCCCTGGCCGCGCGAGGGCTCGAGGAGACGACCGGAGTGCCGGGACGCCTCGAGCCGGTGGACGAGGGCCAGTCATTCGAGGTGCTGGTGGATTACGCGCACACGCCCGACGCGCTCGCGCGCGCTCTCCAGGCGGTACGAGAGCACGCGCGCGGCCGCCTGCTGCTGGTCTTCGGCTGCGGGGGCGATCGCGATCGGGCCAAGCGCCCGCTGATGGGGAAGGTGGCGGCCGAGGCCAGCGACCACGCCTGGGTGACGAACGACAACCCGCGCCGCGAGGCGCCGGAGTCGATCGCCGCGGAGATCCTGGCGGGAGCTCCTCCGGGCTCTCTCGGGGTCGAGCTCGACCGGCGCGCGGCGATCGAGCGAGCGATCGAGCGGGCCGCGCCCGGAGACGCGGTGCTGATCGCGGGCAAGGGGCACGAGACGACCCAGACGATCGGCGCCCGCGTGCTCCCCTTCGACGATCGGGCGGTGGCGCGCGAGCTGCTGCGCGCCCGGCGTGCCCCCGCCGGCGGGGGTACCGGCGCGAGCCGGGGTACCCGCGATAGCGGGTCGGGAGCGCTGAGATGACCGCATCCACGGCCCCGATGGGCCTGAGCCTCGCCGGGGTCGCCGGGATGGCGGGCGGGATCCTCGAACTGCCGCCGGGACCGGCTCGCCCCGCGAGCGAGGCGATCCAGGGAGTGTCGATCGACACCCGCACGCTGGTGCCGGGCGACCTGTTCGTGCCGCTCACCGGCGGTCGCGCCGACGGCCACCAGTTCCTGGAGGAGGCATTCCGGCGCGGGGCGGCGGCCGCCCTGTGCGCGCGCTCGCGCCTCCCCGACCGGCGGCCCGGCCCGCTGGTGGTGGTCGAGGACGTGACCCGGGCCCTCCAGCAACTGGCGCGCGAGCACCGGCTCGCCTGGCAGGGGCTCATGATCGGGGTCACCGGAAGCACGGGCAAGACCACCACCAAGGACCTGGTGGCTCGGGTGCTGTCGGTCGAAGGGCCCACGCTCCGGACCGAAGGGAACCTGAACAACCACTGGGGCGTGCCGCTCACGTTGCTTCGCCTCCGCCCGGAGCACCGGGCGGCGGTGGTGGAGGTCGGGACCAACCATCCGGGCGAGATCGCCCCGCTCGCCGTCCTGGCCCGTCCCCGCGAGGCGCTCATCACCAACGTCGGGAGCGCCCACCTCGAGCACTTCGGCTCGATCGAGGCGATCGCGCGCGAGAAGGCGGAGCTGGCCCGCGCGCTGCCGGCGGACGGAGTGCTCTACCTGGGGGCGGATTCTCCCGCGCTGATCGAGGCGCTGAGGGGCCATCCGGGGCGCCGCGTCACCTACGGGCTCTCCCGCGCGGCCGACCTGCGGGCCGAGTCGCTCGAGGACCTGGGTCCGGAGGGGACGCGCTTCGAGGTGCGTGGCTTCCCGCCGGTCAGGCTGGCGCTCGTGGGCGTGCACCAGGTGGCGAGCGCGCTGGGGGCGCTGGCGGTGGCGCGCGAGCACCGGCTCGATCCCGCCGCTGCCGCGCGGGCGCTCGAGGGCTACCGCGCCCAGAAGGGCCGCATGGAGCTCAAGCGCTCGCGGGGCGCGGATCTCCTGGTCGACTGCTACAACGCCAATCCCGACTCGGCGCGCGCCGCGCTCGAGACGCTCGCCTCGTGGCCGGCGCGGCGGCGGATCGCCGTGCTCGGCGACATGCTCGAGCTCGGCGAGCGGGCCGGCGAGCTCCACCGCCAGGTGGCCCAGTCGGCCCGCGGCGCGGAGCTGTGGGTGGTGGGGGAGCACGCCCGGGACTATGCGGCCGGGGCGCGCGACGCCGGGGTCGAGGTCCGCCTCTTCCCCGACAAGGGTTCGCTCGCGGAAGCACTGGCGCCGGCGCTCGAGCCGGGAACCGTGGTTCTCCTCAAGGCCTCGCGCGGCGCGGCGCTCGAGCAGGTTCTCGAGGGCCTCGAGCTGGAGGCTTGAGCGTGTTCTACGAATTCGTCTACCCGCTCCACACGATACCCGGCTTCTCGGCGCTGAACGTCTTCCGGTACATCACCTTCCGCTCCGCCTACGCGGCCATCACCGCCCTGATCGTGTGCTTCGTCGTCGGCCCGCCGATGATCGAGTGGCTGAGGCAGGTCAAGCTCGGCCAGAAGGTGCGCGCCGAGGGCCCCCAGACCCACCTGAGCAAGGCCGGCACGCCGACCATGGGAGGGATCCTGATCGTCTCCTCGATCGTGGTGCCGTCCATCCTGTGGGGCAACCTCCACTCGCGCCCGCTCTGGCTCGCGCTCCTCGCCACCGTGTGGCTCGGCGGCATCGGCTTCCTCGACGACTACCTGCGGGTCGTCAAGGGCTATCCGAAAGGGCTGCTCGGCCGCTACAAGCTGGCCGGACAGGTGGCGCTCGGGCTCACGATCGGCGCCATCCTCATCCGGTGGCCGGAGCCGGGGCTCGGGCTGACGCCCACCTGGACCCACGTGCCCTTCCTCAAGTTCCACTACGTGGACTTCGGCATCCTGTTCATCCCGTTCGTGATCCTGGTCATCACCGGGACCTCGAACGCCGTCAACCTGACCGACGGGCTCGACGGGCTCGCCTCGGGTCTGGTGGCGATCGCGGCCCTCACCTTCGCCGCGCTGTGCTATCTCAGCGGCCATCACAAGTTCAGCGAGTACCTCAACATCTACTTCCTGAGCTACGGGGGCGAGCTGACCGTGTTCTGCGCCGCGGTGCTGGGTGCCTCGCTCGGCTTCCTCTGGTACAACTGTCCACCCGCCGACGTGTTCATGGGCGATACCGGATCGCTCGCTCTCGGCGGCGCGCTGGGCACGATCGCGGTGCTGATCAAGCGGGAGTTCTGGCTGGTGCTGGTCGGCGGGGTGTTCGTCGCCGAGGCGCTCTCGGTCATGGTCCAGGTCGCGTCGTTCAAGCTGTGGGGGAGGCGGGTGTTCCGGATGTCGCCCCTGCATCACCACTTCGAGCTCATGGGCTGGCCCGAGTCGCGAGTGGTGCTGCGCTTCTACATCGTCGGGGTGCTGCTCGCCCTGCTCTCGCTCTCGACGTTGAAGCTCCAATGACGATCGATCTCCGCCATCCGCTTCCCGGCACCCGCCCGCTGGTGGTGGGCGCGGCGCGCTCGGGGCTCGCCGCCGCCCGGCTGCTGAGGCGCCACGGCCTCGAGGTGCGGGTGTGCGACGCGCGCCCCCGGGCGGCCTTGGCCGAGGCGGCGAGGGTGCTCGAGGAGATCGGGGCGGAGGCGCTGTGGGAGGGGGACCGGCCCGAGTCGCTCGACGGCCGCGACTTCGTGGTGTGGAGCCCGGGGATCCCGGACCGCCACCCCCTCGCCGCGGCGGCCCGCACCCGCTCCGTGCCGGTGCTCTCCGAGCTCGAGCTCGGGTTCCTGGCGGCGCACGCGCCGCTCGTCGGCGTGACCGGCACCAACGGCAAGAGCACCACCACCGACCTCGTCGGAGCGCTGCTTCGCGGCGCCGGCCGCGAGGTCGAGGTGTGCGGCAACATCGGCCGGCCGATCTGCGACGTGGCCGAGAGCGTGGGTCCCGCCGGGCTCCTGGTGGTGGAGGTATCGTCCTTCCAGCTCGAGACCGTCTCGCGTCTCAAGCCGTTCGTGGCGGTGTGGCTCAACCTCGGACCCGATCACCTCGACCGGCACGGCGACCTCGACACCTACGGCGCGCTCAAGCAGCGGCTGTTCGCGCGCCAGGACGAGGGCGACTACGCGGTGTGGAACGCCGACGATCCCGAGGTGACGCGCCGCCGGGTGGGCGTGGCGCAGCCGCTCGAGTTCTCGTCCCAGAGAAAGGTGGACGAGGGCGCCTGGGCGCAGGACGGCGAGATCACGCTCGGGCGGCGCGGCGGCGTCGAGCGCCTGATGCCGGCGCGCGAGCTCGGCATCCCGGGCCCGCACAACCTCATGAACGCGCTCGCCGCCCTGGCCGCCACGCTGCCGCTCGAGATCGCCCCGGACACGCTGCGCGAGGGGCTGCGGCGCTATCGCGGGCTCGAGCACCGGCTCGAGCCGGTGGCCACGATCGCCGGGGTGCGGTTCGTGAACGACTCCAAGGCCACCAACGTGGGCTCGCTCGAGGTGGCGCTGCGGAGCTTCCCGAGCCCGGTGGTGCTGATCGCGGGCGGGCGCGACAAGGGGCAGGACTTCACCCCGCTCCGCGAGCTCGCGCGGCGCTCGGTGAGCGCCGCGGTGCTGATCGGCGAGGGCGCGGAGCGGATCGCCGCGGACTGGCGCGGGGTGCCGGTGAGCCGTGCGTCCTCGCTGGCCGAGGCGGTGCGCCTGGGCTTCGAGGCGGCGCGCCGGGCTCCCGCGGGGTCGGGGGTCGTGCTGCTCTCCCCCGGTTGCGCGTCGTTCGACATGTTCCGCGACTACGAGGACCGGGGCCGGGCGTTCAAGGCCGAGGTCCGGCGGCTCGAGCCCGAGGAGGCGCGCACGTGAACCGCGGCGACCGCTGGCTCCTCACGCTGCCGCTGGTGCTCACCGGGCTCGGCGTGGTGATGGTCTACTCGTCCAGCACCATCCTCGGGATCACCCGCTTTCAGGACCCGAATCACTTCCTGTTCAAGCAGCTCATCCGCGCCGGGGTGGGGGTGATCGCGATGGTCGCCTGCTCCCGCCTCCCGCTCCGCCGGCTCGAGCCGCTCTCGCCCTGGCTGCTGGGCGCCGGGGCGGCCCTGCTCCTGGTGGTGGTGGTGATCGGGCGGGTGGCCAAGGGGGCCATGCGCTGGCTCGACGTGGGGCTCTTCTCGATCCAGCCCACCGACCTCGCCCGCCTCGCGGCGGTGGTGTTCCTGGCCTGGTGGCTCAAGCGCCGCCCGCCGGCCGAGCTCGGGTTCGCCCGCGGCCTCCTTCCCCCGCTCCTCATGGTGGCGGGGCTCTCGGGGCTGATCCTGCTGCAGCCCAACCTGAGCAGCGCCGTGCTGCTCGCGCTGACCGGGGTGTGGGTGATGTTCCTCGCTGGGGTCCCGGTGCGTCATCTCGCCGTGCCTCTCCTCGGCGGCGTCGCGGCAGGCGCGGTGGTGCTGCGCGCCCACCCCTACATGATGGAGCGCTTCCAGAGCTTCGTCGGCTTCGCCGGCGGCACCCTCGACGCGCGCGGCTCCGGCTGGCAGCTCGACCAGTCGCTGATCGCGATCGGCTCGGGGGGCTGGTTCGGCAGGGGCCTGGGCGGCGGGCTCCAGAAGTACCTGTTCCTGCCGGAGGCCCACACCGACTTCATCTACTCGATCTTCGCGGAGGAGCTGGGCTTCGCCGGCACCACGGTGCTGCTGGGAACGATCGGGCTGCTGCTGTGGCGCGGGCTGCGCGCGGTGGCGCGCGCCGCCGATCCGTTCGCCTTCCTGCTGGCCGGCGGGCTCACCATCCAGATCGGGCTCTACGCGCTGGTCAACCTGGCCGTCGCCACCGGGCTGGCCCCGACCACCGGCCTGCCGTTGCCGTTCGTCTCTTACGGAGGCTCGGCGCTGGTGGCCAACCTGGCGGCCGCGGGGCTGCTCTACCGGGTGAGCGCGATGAACGAGGCGGAGGAGGCGCTGGCGCGCCGCCGCTGGTCGCAGGAGAAGACATGAAGGTGATGATCGCGGGCGGCGGCACCGGCGGCCACGTGTTCCCCGGCATCGCGGTGGCGGAGGAGCTGCGGCGCTCCCGCCCCGACGCCGAGGTGGTGTTCGTCGGTGGGCGTCGCGGCCTCGAGGCGGTGGCGGTGCCCGAGGCCGGCTTCCGCATCCGCTTCATCCTGACCCGCGGCTTCCCGCGCCGCGTCTGGTGGCGCTGGCCGGGAGCCGTGCTCGCCAACCTGATCGGCTTCTTCCAGGCGTGGTGGGTGGTGGGATCCGAGCGCCCCGACGTGGTGCTCGGTACTGGCGGCTACGCGAGCGGCCCGGTGTCGTTCGCGGCGTGGCTGCTCTCGCGCCCGCTGCTGCTTCAGGAGCAGAACAGCATCCCCGGGCTCACCAACCGCTGGCTCGCCCGCATCGCCGACGAGGTGCACCTGTCGTTCGTCGAGGCGCGCTCCTACTTCAAGCGCAAGGACAACCTCAAGGTGAGCGGCAACCCGGTGCGGGCCTACGTCCTCTCCGGCGACCGCGCCACCGCCCTCACCGAGTTCGGCCTCACCCCGGGACGCCCGACGGTGTTCGTGTTCGGCGGCAGCCGCGGCGCGCACCGCATCAACGTCGCAGCGCTGGAGGCCATGAAGGTGCTCAAGGGCCGCGTCGAAGTGCAATGGATCCTGCAGACCGGGCGCGAGGACTTCGAGTGGGCCAAGGGAGCGGTGGAGCAGGAGGGCCTCCCCGCGCGCGTGCTGCCCTTCCTGCGGCGCATCCACATGGCCTACGCGGCCGCCGACCTGGTGGTGTGCCGCTCCGGCGCCATGACCCTGGCCGAGATCGCGAGCTGCGGCACGCCGGCCATCCTCGTGCCCTACCCGTACGCGGCGCACGATCACCAGGCGGTGAACGCCGCCAACCTGGTGGAGCGCGGGGCGGCGGCGATGATCCTGGATCGCGAGCTCAGCGGCGATCGCCTGGCGCGCGAGATCGCCCACTGGCTGAGCGACCGGCAGGCGCTCTCCCAGATGTCGGCGAATGCCCGCCGCTTCGCGCGCCCCGACGCGGCGGAGAAGATCGTGCGCAGCCTGGAGCGCTGGTCGCAGGGCCGCCGGGCGGCGCGCGAGCGGGCCGCCGGCGCCCCGAGCGGGGAAGAGGGGAGGCGCTGATGTACGGGCGCACCCACCGCATCCACTTCATCGGCGTGGGCGGCGTGGGCATGTCGGGCATCGCCGAGGTGCTGCTCAACATGGGCTATACCGTCTCGGGCAGCGACCTAAGGGCCGGCGAGTCCACCGAGCGGCTGGTGCGGCTCGGCGGGCGGGTGTTCATCGGGCACGCCCCGTCGAACGTGGAGGGCGCGCAGGTGGTGGTGTTCTCGACCGCGGTGCCCAAGGACAACCCCGAGCTCGTGGCGGCGCGCGGGCTGGGCCTGCCGGTGATCTCGCGCGCCGAGATGCTGGGCGAGCTGATGCGCATGAAGTACGGCGTGGCGGTCGGCGGCTCCCACGGCAAGACCACCACCACTTCGATGATCGCGGCGGTGCTGGCGCGCGGGGGCCTCGATCCCACCATCGTGGTGGGAGGGCGGCTGCACGCCCTGGGCTCGAACGCGCGCCTCGGCCACGGCCAGTTCCTGGTCGCCGAGGCCGACGAGAGCGACGGGTCGTTCCTGCGCCTCTCGCCCGCAGTCACGGTGATCACCAACGTGGACCGCGAGCATCTGGACCACTTCGGCAGCCTCGAGGAGCTGCGCCAGGCATTCGTCTACTTCGCGAACCGGGTGCCGTTCTACGGCGTCACGGTGCTGTGCGGGGACGACCCCGAGGTGCGCCGCATCCTGCCGCGGGTCGGCAAGCGTCACCTGATCTACGGGACGCGCCCGGAAGTCGAGATCCGGGCCTCCGAGGTGCGCCTGCTGCCGCAGGGCTCGCGCTTCCGGGTCGAGGCGAGCGGGGCCGAGCTGGGAGAGATCGAGCTCCGGATCCCGGGCCGCCACAACGTCCTGAACGCGCTGGCGGCCGTGGCGGTGGGGCTGGAGGTGGAGGTCGGCTTCGAGCACGTGGCCGAAGCGCTGGCCGGCTTCGCCGGGGTCTCGAGGCGTTTCGAGATTCGCGGCGAGTGCGCCGGGGTGCGGGTGGTGGACGACTACGGCCATCATCCCACCGAGATCCTGGCCACGCTCTCGGCGGCGCGCGGATTGAGCGAGCGCGTGCTGGTGATCTTCCAGCCGCACCGCTACACCCGCACCGCGGTCCTGACGCGCGAGTTCGGCGCCGCCTTCGGGGACGCCGCGCGGGTGTGGGTGCTCGACGTCTACGGGGCCGGCGAGCCGCCGATCCCGGGGGTCTCGGGCGCGAGCGTGGTGGAGATGGCGCGCGAGCAGGGCTTCGAGCAGGTGGGCTACGCCCCCGACGCGTCCCGGGCGGCCGAGGAGGCCGCGGCCGAGGCGCGGCCGGGAGACCTGGTGCTGACCCTCGGCGCCGGCGACGTGTGGAAGCTCGGCGAGCGGGTGCTCGAGCACCTGAGGCGCCAGGCGATGGTGGAGGAGCGACGCTGATGCGCCCCCGCCCGGGAACGCCGGCCCGATCGCGAGCGGCGAGGAGCGGAGCGCGGCCGGCGCGGTGCTCGGGGCGTCGCCCGTGACCTTCTACCAGGGGCGCGCCCTGAGGCGCGAGGCTCCCGCTCCCCGCCCGCGGCGCGGGCGCCGGGCCCTGCGCGTGGCCTTGGTGGCGCTCGGGATCGCGCTGTTCGCCCACCTGCCGTGGGAGGGGCTCCGGCGCAAGGTGGCGGTGGTCGAGGGCGTGCGGGTCGAAGGGCTCCGCACCCTCGACGCGGTGCGGGTGCGCGGCATCGCGGGCATCCAGCCCGGTCAGGATCTGTTCTCCGTCGACTGCGCGCGCGCCCGCCAGAGGCTGCTCGCCGATTCCCGGATCGAGCGAGCCGAGGTGAGGCGAGAATGGCCGCGCGGGATCCGCGTGCGCGTGGTCGAGCGCGCCCCGGTCCTGCTGGTGCGCCACGGTTCGCCCTGGGAGCTCGACTCGGCCGGGGTCATGCTGCGGCCGCTCGCGGAGGGAGTGGTGGCGGACGTCCCCATGCTCTCGGGCGTGAGCTTCGAGGGGGTCCCGGACGGCGCGCGGGTGTCCACCGCCGAGGCGCGGCGCGGCCTCGGCTGGGTGCAGGCGCTCTCCGCGAGCGACCTCCAGCTCGGCGGGCAGGTGTCGGAGATCGACGTGTCCGACGCGCGGGTCACCGCGCTGACGTGGATGAGCGGCACCCGCGTGCTGGCTCCGGCTTGGCCGCCGGGGAGCCGCCGGCTCTCCGCCCTGCGGGCCGTGCTGGCCGACCTGGTCCTGCGCGGAACCGCGGCGCGGGAGATCGATCTGAGGTTCGCCGACCAAGTGATCGTGCGGCCGGTGGAGCCGGACGAGCGGGCCGCGGCCCCGCCGGGCCCGGTTCCTCGAGCCGGAGAGAGCGGAGCGGTCGCGGCCGGCGCGCAGGCCGCCCCGGAGCCTCAGCACGATCCATGATGCGATCCGCGCAACGGATTTCCGGCGGCCGGACCCGCCTTCGGCGAGTACCCCGCCCCGAAACGAGACTTGATTCGAGCATGAGGCCCCCACCCGGGAGAAGTTGATGGCACAGGCAGGCAGGACGTTCGTAGGTCTGGACATCGGCACGACCAAGATCTCGTGCGTGGTCGCCGACATGAACGGCGGCGAGCTGCGGGTGGTCGGGATCGGCAACGCGCCGAGCGAGGGATTGAGACGCGGGGTGGTGGTCGACCTCGAGAAAACGGTGCACAGCATCCAGCGCGCCGTCGCCGAGGCCGAGCGCATGGCGGGGATCCCGGTGCGCGGCGTCCACGCCGGGATCGCCGGCGACCATATCCGCAGCATCAACAGCCGCGGCGTGATCGCTGTCTCGCGCAAGGACAACGAGATCGGCGCCGCGGACGTGGAGCGGGTGGTGGAGGCGGCCAAGGCGGTGGCGATCCCGATGGACCGGGAGATCATCCACGTGATCCCGCAGGAGTTCATTGTCGACGACCAGGACGGCATCAAGGACCCGATCGGGATGAGCGGCGTGCGCCTCGAGGCCGAGGTCCACATCATCACCGGGGCGGTGGCCTCGGCGAAGAACATCTGCCGCTCCATCCAGCGCGCCGGCCTCAGGGTCTACGACCTGGTGCTCGAGCCGCTCGCCTCGAGTCACGCGGTGCTGGGTCGCGACGAGCGCGACCTGGGCGTGGTGCTGCTCGACGCCGGCGGGGGCACCACCGACGTGGCGGTGTTCTTCGAGGGCTCGATCCGCCACACCGCGATCGTCCCCTTCGGCGGCTCGAACGTCACCAACGACATCGCGATCGGGCTTCGCACGCCGATCGACAAGGCGGAGGCGATCAAGATCCAACACGGCTGCGCGGTCGCCTCCCTGGTCGGATCGGGCGAGACCATCGCGGTCTCGGGGGTGGGGGGCCGCGCCGATCGCGAGATCTCGCGGCACGTGCTGGCCTCGATGATCGAGCCGCGGATGGAGGAGATCTTCTCGCTGGCCAACAAGGAAGTGAGGAAGAACCACTTCGCCGAGCTGCTGGGAGGCGGGGTGGTGCTGACCGGAGGCACCTCGCTCATGCCGGGCCTGACCGAGCTGGCCGAGCGGGTGTTCGAGATGCCGGTGCGCCTCGGGGTCCCGCAGGGGCTCGGAGGGCTGGCCGCGAACATCGCGGACCCGCGCTTCTCCACCGGCGTGGGCCTCGTGCTGCACGCCGCCCACGGCGAGAGCGGCGAGGCCGCGGGCCGCGAGCGGCGCATCCAGGGAGAGCGGTGGGGGGCCTTCGACCTGCGCCGCTGGTTCAGTGAGCTGTTCTAGCGCCTCAGCCCGGCGTCACCCCGGCGGATCGACCGCCGCGGGAGCCCCGGGGCGGGCACAAGGAGTGGTGCCATGATGAGCTTCGAATTGGAGATCGACAGCACGGTGTCCGCGCGTCTCAAGGTAATCGGCGTGGGAGGCGCCGGGGGGAACGCGGTGAACCGCATGATCGGCGCCGGACTGCGGGGGGTGGAGTTCATCTCCGCCAATACCGACATGCAGGCGCTGAACCAGTCGCTCGCGCCTTGCCGCATCCAGATAGGCCCGACCGCGACGCGCGGGCTGGGCTCGGGCGGGGATCCCACCCAGGGCCGCCGCGCCGCGGAGGAAGACGAGCAGCTGATCGCCGACGCGCTGGCCGAGAGCGACATGGTGTTCATCACCGCGGGGATGGGAGGCGGCACCGGGACCGGCGCCGCTCCGGTGGTGGCGCGGCTCGCCAAGCAGTCGGGGGCGCTCACGGTCGCGGTCGTGACCAAGCCGTTCCTGTTCGAGGGCCGGCGGCGGATGCGGCAGGCCGAGGAGGGCCTGAGCGAGCTGAGGGCCGAGGTCGACACCCTGATCGTGATCCCCAACGAGCGGCTGCTGGCGGTGGTGGACAAGGGGACGCCCCTCACCGACGCGTTCAGCGTGTGCGACGAGGTGCTGCTCAAGGCCACGAAGGGTATCTCCGACCTGGTCACCGTGCCGGGGCTCGTCAATCTCGACTTCGCCGACGTCAAGGCGGTGATGTCCAATCGCGGCAACGCGCTCATGGGGACGGGTCGCTCGTCGGGCCCGAACCGCGCCGTCGAGGCCGCGCAGGCGGCGGTGTCGAGCCCGCTGCTCGAGGATGTCTCGATCGCCGGCGCCGAGGGTGTGCTGGTCAACATCACCGGCGGGCGCGACCTCACGCTGCACGAGGTGAACGAGGCCTCGGGCGTGGTGGTGGCGGCGGCCGGCGAGGACGCGAACGTGATCTTCGGCGCGGTGATCGACCCCAACCTGGACGGCGAGATCATCATCACCGTGGTCGCGACCGGGTTCGGGGCCGCGGAGCCCCGGCTGCGGCTGATCGACAGGGCGCGCGCCCAGGCGCCCCATGCCCCCCAGCCGCCTCAGGCCGAGGAGCAGCAGGGAGACTACCGGCGCCTGCACCCGTGGAAGCGGGCCGAGGACGGCCGCGGCAAGAACTGGGGCCGGGGCAGCGAGTCGTTGGAGGTGCCCACCTTCCTGCGGAAGCAGGTGGACTGAGGACGCGAAGGCGGGGCTCCCGGCGGTTCGACCGCGGGCCCCGCTTCGTCCCGGGCTAGGCGGCGGGGAGGCTTCGCCTGCCGCGCACGGCCTTGGCCACCCTGCCCGACCTGAGGCAGCGCGTGCACGCGAACAGGGTGCGCACCACTCCGCCGCTCAGGGCGCGAACCCGCTGGAGGTTCGGGTTCCAGACCCGCTTGCTCAGGTTGTGAGCGTGGCTCACGTTGTGCCCCGACATGGTTCCCTTGCCGCAGATCTCGCATCGCTGAGCCAAGCGCCACCTCCTGGTCTCGAAAAGGCGCTCCGGCCCGCGAGCGCCACGGTATAGGGTCCGGAAAAAGACGTTGGACACTACCAGCGGCGGCGGCGATTGTAAACCCGACATGAGCGGCGACCCGATCGGCAACGGCTTCCGAAGGTGCTTGTTCCGCGTCCTCGCCCGGCTCTCCGGAGATCCTCCGAGGCGCGGGGAGGCCGGCGGCCCATGATGCCCCTCGAGCGATCCCGAGCGTCCTACGTCCCCTCGCCGCGGGTCGATCCTTCGTCGCGCCTCCAGTTCCTGCCCGGCGTGGGCCCAGCGCGCGCGCGCCTGTTCGAGCGGCTCGGGCTTTCCACCCTCGAGCACCTGGTGCGCCACTATCCGCGCGCCTATCTCGACGCCCGGCGCTTCGTGCAGGTCTCCGAGCTCGCCCCCGGCGAGCTCATGACGGTGACGGGCGTGGTGCGCCACGCCGCGGCGCTCAGGACCCGCGGAGGGCGCACCGACTTCGTGGTCTCGATCGCCGACGCGAGCGGAACGCTCCCGTGCTACTTCTTCGGCCAGCCGTTCCTGGCGCGCACGCTGCGGCGCGGGGTCCGGGTGGTGGTGAGCGGCGAGCTCGATCCGCCGGAGCGGCGCATGCTCAACCCGATGTTCGAGGTCGTGGAGGGCGACGTGGAGGAGCTGCTTCACGTCGGGCGGCTGGTCCCCGTCCACTCGCTCACCAAGGGGCTGACCGCCCGATCGATGCGCCGCGCGGTGCGGAGCGCGCTGGATCGCGTCGCGGATCGAATCCCCGATCCGCTCCCCGCCGAGGTGGTCGCGGCCCACGCCCTCTTGCCCCTGGCCCCGAGCCTCGAGCAGATCCACTTCCCCGACAGCGACGAGTCGCTGGCCCGGGCGCGGCGCCGGCTCGCGTTCGAGGAGCTGTTCCTGCTGCAGAGCGTGCTGGCGCTGAGGCGCCGGCTCCTGAGCGAGCAAGGCCGCGGGCTCTCGACCGCCGGACCGGGAGAGCTCGCTCGCCGCGCCCTTTCCGCCCTGCCGTTCTCGCTCACGCCCGACCAGGAGCGGGCGCTCGGGGAGATCGTCGCCGACCTCGGGCGCGAGCGCCCGATGCAGCGGCTGCTGCTCGGCGACGTCGGGAGCGGCAAGACGGTGGTGGCGTTCCTCGCCGCGCTCCACGTGATCGAGGCCGGCCATCAGGTGGCGTTCATGGCTCCGACCGAGATCCTGGCGCGGCAGCACGCCGCGACCCTGGCGAGCCTGGCCGGGCCGGTGGGGATCGAGATCGCGTCCCTCACCGGCGGGACGCCGGCCAAGGAGCGACGGCGGCTGGGCGAGCGGCTCGAGGGCGGCGAGCCTCTGCTCGTGGTCGGCACCCACGCGCTGATCTGGGAGAAGGTGAAGCTCCCGCGCCTCGGGCTCGCGATCGTCGACGAGCAGCACCGTTTCGGCGTTCGCCAGCGCGCCCTCCTGGCCCAGAAGGCCGTGATCCCGGACGTTCTGGTGCTGACCGCCACGCCCATCCCGCGTACGCTCACGCTCGCCTTCTACGGGGACCTCGACGTGAGCCGCATCACCACGCGCCCGGCCGGGCGCGGGCGGCTGGTCACCCGGGTGGCGGGAGAGGAGAAGCTCCCGCAGGTGCTGGAGTTCATGGCGAAGGAGCTCGCCGCCGGACGCCAAGCCTTCGTGGTCCTCCCGGTGATCGAGGAAGCGGCGAGCGGTACCCAGCGCGCCGCCGAGGCGGAGCACCGGCGGCTCGCGAGCCACCCGCTGCTCGAGCCCCACACCTTGGGGCTGCTCCACGGCCGGATGGACGCGGCTTCCAAGCAGGCGGCGATGGAGGCCTTCGCCGCCGGCCGGGTGCAGGCGCTCGTCACCACCACCGTGGTGGAGGTCGGGGTCGACGTCCCGAACGCCACGCTCATGGTGGTCGAGAGCGCCGAGCGCTTCGGGCTCACCCAGCTTCACCAGCTTCGCGGGCGGGTGGGGCGCGGAGCGCATCGCTCGGTGTGCGTGCTGGTCCCGAGCCCCGGAACCGGGGGACGCGCGCTGGAGCGGCTGTCGGTACTCTCCCGCACCGAGAACGGATTCGAGATCGCCGAGGCGGATCTCCGGATGCGCGGTCCGGGCGAGCTGTGGGGAACCCGCCAGAGCGGGCTGCCGCGGCTCAAGCTCGCGGACCTCGCCCGCGACGAGGCGCTGCTGGAGGAGACGCAGCGGGCGGCGGCGGGCGTGGTGGCCGCCGACCCGTGGCTGATGAAGGAGGAGCACGCCGCGCTCAAGGCGGCGCTGCTCGCGAGCTATCGCGATGCCCTCGAGCTGGCGCTGGCCGGATGAGGACCCGCATGGAGGAATGGGGCCACGAGGGCGGAGGTGGCGGGGCCAGGGCGAGGCCCGGGTGGGCCGGCCCGGGAATGGAGGTCTCCTGCCCGGCCTGCGGGGCCCGCTATCTCCTTCCCGGAGGGCTGCTTGGGCCCTGGGGGGCCAAGGTGCGCTGTCCCGGCTGCGGCCAGCGCTTCGAGGTCCGGCTGGAAGGGAGCGCGGCCGAGCTGGCCGAGAGAATCCTGGACCGGCTCGAGGAGCGCTGGGGCGCGCGGATCCGGCAGGCGAACGCCCAAGGAAGGCTGTTCTCGCAGTGCGGCCCCGAGCTGCTCGAGGCGTTCGACGCGTTCCAGCGCGGCGCGGGGCCGGGCGGGGAGGCGCGCGTGTTCCGCCGCGCGCTGAGAAGGCGCTGGGGCATCGAGCTCGAGACGGGAGCCTGAAGAACGAGAATCCGGGCGGGCCCCTCACGCGACCCGCGGCTCCGCCCCGCGCCGCCCCCACCAGAGCGCCAGCGCTCCGGCCGCGGTCACGATCCCCGCGCAGATGAGGAGCGTGGCGCGCAGGCCCAGGGACCGGCTGGCCCAGCCGGCGGTCGTCACGCCGAGGAAGAACACCAGCCGCATCAGGAAGTCCCGCGCGCTGAACACCCGGCCCCGCTGGCGCGGCTCGGTGCCCTCTTGCAGGAGCGTCTCCGACAGCATGAACGCCGGGGCGGCGGCCAGTCCGATCACGAACGCCGCCGCGGCGAACACCGCGAATCGCGCCGAGACCGCGAACACGACGATCCCCAGACCCGCGAGCACCAGCCCCCCGCCGAGCAGGACCGCTCGCGGCGCGTTCTTGCCGCGGTGGTTGATCCACCAGGTGCCGATCAGGCTCCCGACTCCCAGCGCGCACATCAGGAGCCCGAGCCGCTCCATGCCGGGCGCGCTCGCCGAGCGCTGGATGTGCTGGTTGCCGGCGACGTGGAGGAATCCTCCCCCGACCCACACCGCGCCCAGCGAGAGGAGCGCGATCCCGACCGCTCGGTTGCGGCGCACCACCTCCCAGCCTTCCGCGACCTCGGTGAAGTAGCGCCGCCACGAGATCCCGGGAGGCGGTGCCAGGGCGTGATGCGGGCGATAGGAGATCAGGAGCAGCGCGATCACCGAGACGCCGTAGGTCGCCCCGTTCAGGTAGAGGGCGGTCCGCCATCCCCAGTGGTCGATGAGCCAGCCCCCCGAGAGCGCTCCGGCGGCGGTCGCCACCACGCCCGCGATCGAGAGCAGGCCGTTGGCCATCAGTAGCTGCGCCGGCGGGACGATCTCCGGGGTGAGCGCGCTCTTGGCCGGCAGGAAGAGCACGTTGCAGGTGAAGAGGGCGAAGACCAGCGCGAACACCGGGGCGGTGTTGCCGGTGCCGAGGTAGAGGATCGGGATCAGCACCACGATCACGGACCGCAGGGCGTCGGAGGCGACCATCACGCGCTTGAGGTTGGTGCGGTCGAGCCAGGGGCCGGTGAAGGGCGCGAACAGCAGCACCGGGGCCAGCATGACGTTGGCGAGCAGCGTGAGCAGGAGCGACGACCTGGGATCGCGGAAGTGCGAGGTGTGCTCGGCCAGCAGGCCGACCAGCGCCAGGTAGGTGAAGCGCTCGCCCAGGATCGAGATGAGCTGGCCAGTGAACAGGGCCCGGAAGTCGCGCTGGCGGAGCAGCGGGATCTCCCGGCCTCCCATCCCTGGATCCGCTGGGCGGGCTAGGCCGCGCTGTGGATGGCGCCCCGTCGCGCCACGACCTCCCGGTACAGCGCCTCGATCCGCTGCGTGACACGGGGCCATGCGAACTCGAGGGCGCGCTGGCGCCCGCGCGCGGCCAGCAGG
>VBOT01000173.1:3160-11417 GCA_005893225.1 Candidatus Eiseniibacteriota bacterium | reverse complement strand
CGGGTGCCGCCTCCAAATCGACGGGTCTCACGCGGCAAGGCGACACGCCAGGCGCCTAGAGAACTCCCGCCCAGCCGCCCACGACGCGAAGCGACATCCACACGGTTCGCGACAGCCGCTCGGCCGGCCACCACGCGGTCGCGGATGGTCCCCGACGATGGCTCACCCACGCTCCGTCCCTGCTACACTGCCGCTTCGGGCCGCGGGGCAGCCCGCCACCCGTTCCGGAAGGATGGTAGCCGTTGCCAAATACTCGTGTTGCCCTGTCCCGTGCTGCAATGCATTTGGGCGGGGCGCGCCTCCGGCTGGTCGGCCTCGACACAAGCCCCCTGCACGGCGAACTTCTCGGCGTCGAGCGCCTCGAAGAACGCGCCCGGGCGCTGGCCGCTGAATACACGCTGTCGCGAAACGCTCGGCGCGGTGCAGCCCGGCTGCTGCGCCGCCTGGCGGATGATGCGCGCCTACTCCGTCACGCCTATCGCCTCC
The DNA here is from genome assembly GCA_005893225.1 of Candidatus Eiseniibacteriota bacterium. Lineage (GTDB taxonomy): Bacteria > Eisenbacteria > RBG-16-71-46 > RBG-16-71-46 > RBG-16-71-46 > WS-3. The sequence continues at coordinate 10,931 of VBOT01000173.1, read as the reverse complement.
TCGCCGGAGACGTGCGGCGTGGTGAGCCGATCGCACCCGCCGCGGAATGGCTGCTCGACAACTTCCACTTGGTCGAAGCCGAAGTGCGCGAGATCCGGCACCACCTTCCGACTCGCTTTTACCGCGAGCTTCCGAAGCTGGCCACACGCGAGCTGGCGGGCACCGCGCGCGCCTACGCCATGGCCGTGGAGCTTCTCCGCTACAGCGACGCGCGGCTCGACCCCAAGCGACTGGAACGGTTCATCGTCGCCTATCAGACCGTCGCACCGCTCAGCATAGGCGAGCTGTGGGCGTGGCCGAGCATGCTCAAGCTCGCCCTCATCGAACACGTGCGCCGGCTGTCCGAAGAATTGATCGAGAGCCGCGCCGGTCGCGTCGAGGCGGATCGCCTGTTCGCCGAATTCGAGAGCGCCCAGCCGATCGGCCGCCTCCCACGACTCCCGCACGTCCTCCACGTCGCGTTCGTGGATCAGTTCCTGCAACGCATGCGTGAGTATGGCGCCGGCGCGGCCGAGCTGCGGAAGCAACTCGAGGAGCGACTCGACGCGTCGGGCACCACGGTGGAGGACGCCGTGCGGGCAGAGCATCAGCGACAGGCGATGAACCACGTCTCGATGGGCAATTCCATCACCAGCCTGCGGCTGTGCGCCACGCTCGACTGGAACGAGTACGTCGAGGTCGTGAGTCTGATCGAGCACATCCTCCAACGCGATCCATCCGGCGTCTATGGTCGCATGGAGTTCGCGAGTCGAGATCGCTATCGGCACGCGGTCGAGGCGCTGGCGGATCCGACCGGCGAGGCGCAGGTGAGGGTCGCGTTGCGTGCGATCGAAAGTGCGCGCCAGGCGGCGGAAGGACTAGGCGCCGACTCGAGAGCGGCACATGTCGGCTACCACTTGATCGGAGGCGGCCGTCGCGAGCTCGAGTACGATGTGGCTCACCATCCCCCGATCCAGCAACGTCTGAAGGAATTGGTCTTCGCGTACGCCACGGCGATCTACCTCGGCGCGGTCGCCTTGATTGCTGGGCTCGGCGTGGTGGCGGCGGTGGTGGCGGCGGCGGCGGCGCCGCCCTGGATGAGGTTCTGGGCCGGGATGCTCGCGGTCATTCCTGCGAGCGAGCTCGCGGTGGCGCTCATGCACCGCGTCGTCCACCGGGTCGCCAGGCCGATGCTGATGCCGCGGCTGGACCTGCGCGGCGGCGTCCCCGAGCCGGCGCGCACCATGGTGATCGTGCCCACGATCATCTCGTCCATCGAAGGCGCTCGGACTCTGCTGGAACACCTCGAGGTGCATGCCCTCGGCAACATGGACCCACGGATCCACTTTGCCTTGCTTACGGATTTCCCGGACGCGGACGCGGAGCACCTCCCGGGCGAGGACAAGCTGCTCGCAACCACCATCGCGGGGATCGAGGCGCTCAACGCGCGCTACGCACCCGCCACGGCGGACCGGTTCTACCTGTTCCATCGCGCGCGCCGCTGGAACGCGAGCGAAGGCGTGTGGATGGGATGGGAGCGCAAGCGCGGCAAGATCCAGGAGTTCAACCGCCTGTTGCGGGGGGCCAGCAACTTCGCCGTCCAGGTCGGCGCCCCCGAGATCCTGCCGCACATTCGCTACTGCATTACGCTCGACAGTGACACCCGACTGCCGCGTGACGCAGCACGGCAGCTGATCGGCGTGATCGAGCACCCGCTCAATCGCCCGCGCTTCGACCCCAAGCTCCGGCGGGTCGTCGAGGGCTATGGGATCCTCCAGCCACGGGTCAGCGTCACGATGGCGAGCGCCGCGGGCTCGCTGTTCGCCCGGGCCTACGCCGGCCATACGGGAGTCGATCCTTATACGACCGCGGTGTCCGACACCTACCAGGACCTGTTCGGTGAAGGCACCTTCACGGGCAAGGGGCTCTACGACGTAGACGCCTTCACCGCTGCACTCGAGGATCGCGTGGCAGAGAACGCGATGCTTTCGCACGATCTGTTCGAGGGTCTGTTCGCGCGCTGCGCGCTGGTTTCGGACGTCGAGGTTGTAGACGACTTCCCCTCGAGCGTGCTCGCCCACGCGCGGCGCCAGCATCGCTGGGTGCGCGGTGACTGGCAGATCCTGCTCCATCTCTTGCCGCTGCTGCCGACGCGGCATGGCTTGGAACGCAGCCGCCTGCCGCTCATCAGCCGCTGGAAGATCCTCGACAACCTGCGCCGCAGCTTGGTGGCGCCGGCGCTGATTGCGTTGCTGGCCTCGGCATGGACGTGGCTCCCGGGTTCGCCGCTCGGTTGGACTCTGGCCGCGCTGGCGGTGCTCGGCTTCCCGCTATTACCGCCGTTGGTGCACCTGGCCGGCGGCCCACGTCCGCAGCAGCCGTTCGGCGTGTACCTGCAGGACGTGGGGGCGGAACTGAAGACGGCGGGCGCACAGGTGCTGCTCCAGGTCATGCTGCTCGCGAGCCACGCCTACGAAATGGTGCACGCTATCGTCCTGACCCTGGTTCGGATGGTGATCACGCAGCGCCGGCTGCTCGAGTGGGAGACCGCCGCGGCCACGGCGGCCCGCGCGGCCGGGCTGCTCGCGCGTCGGGGTCCGCGCGTGTTCGTCGCCGAGATGTGGGCCGGCCCGGCGGCGGCTCTGGGAGTGCTGCTCGGCGTGCTGCCACTGCGCGCCAGCGCGTTGCCGTTGGCGCTGCCGTTCCTGGCCGCGTGGCTGGCCTCGCCGCTGGTGGCGTGGTGGCTGAGTCGGCCGGTGGTTCCGAGGCGACTGATCCTGAGCGCGGGGGACACGGCACAGCTGCGCCGCATCGCGCGCCGGACCTGGCACTATTTCGATTGTTTCGTCGGCGGGAAGGATCACTGGCTGCCGCCCGACAACGTGCAGCTCGCATCGGAGATGCGCGTCGCGCACCGAACGTCGCCGACGAATATCGGCATGGGGCTGCTCTCGGCGCTCGCCGCGCACGACCTGGGTTATCTGAGAAGCGCCCAGCTGGCGGATCGGATCGAGAGCACGCTCGCCTCGGTCGAAGCGCTCGAGCGTCACGAGGGACACCTCCTCAACTGGTACGACACGGAGAACCTCGCCCCGCTCGCCCCTCGCTACGTCTCGACCGTGGACAGCGGCAATTTGGCCGGCGCGCTGATGGCTTTGTCGGTTGGGCTGCGCGAAATCGCCGCGGGCGCAGATGATGACGAGCGAGCATGCGCCGGTTGCTCCGATACCGCGGGCGTGCTTGCCGAGGCGCTGGCAGCGCTGGAGCGCCGGCCGCACCTGGCCACGCCCACTCGGTCGAATTGCAGGCACGCGCTGCTGGAACTGGGCGCGCTGCGCGCGACGCTTGGCAGCAGCGGGCCGGGACACATCCGGCTCGAGGCCGCCGAAAAACGCGCCGGCGAGTTACGCGACACGCTCGAGCAGATCGCGACCGCCGCGCTCGTAGACCCCGATGCCGAGGCAGTCGCCGAGTGGGGTCGATTGCTCGACGAGGCCCTGACTCCGTTGCCGGGACTGTCCAGACTCGATGCGCTGCGCGGAAGACTTAACGACCTCGCCCGCCGTTGCGACGATCTCGCCGACGGAATGGATTGGAAGTTCCTCTACGATCGAGCGCGCGGCATCTTCTCGATCGGCTTCCGCCTGGCCGATGCCGATGGGCCTGGGCGCCTCGATGCCTCGTACTACGATCTGCTGGCGTCCGAGGCCCGGCTCGCGAGCTTCATCGCCATCGCCCGGGGCGATGTGCCGCAGGAGCACTGGTTCCGGCTGTCGCGCGCGCTGGTGAGCGTCGAGGGCTTCACCACCCTGGTGTCGTGGAGCGGTTCGATGTTCGAGTACCTGATGCCACTCCTGATCCTGCGCAGCCACCCCGACACCTTGCTCGAGAACGCCTGCCGCGCGGCGGTTCGCGCGCAGATCCTGTACGGACGTCGCCAGCACGTGCCTTGGGGCATCTCGGAGTCCGCTTACCACGTCGTGGATCCGCATGGCACCTACCAGTACAAGGCCTTCGGCGTTCCGGGCCTGGGGCTCAAGCGCGGGTTGGCCGAGGAGTTGGTGATTGCGCCCTATGCGACGGCGCTCGCCGCCCTGATCGATCCCACCGCCGCCGCCATGAACTTCCGCCGGCTCGCGCGCGAGGGCGCCGCGGGGCGGTTCGGATTCGACGAGGCGCTCGACTACACACCGCGCAAGACCACGACGACAGACGGTGAAACCGTGCCCGACCGTGCCCGTGTTCATGAGGTCCGTGCCTTCTTCGCGCATCATCAAGGCATGAGCCTGGTCGCGCTGAGCACCGATGGTGCGGCGCTTCCATTCGGACCCTCGCGTGCGGGCCACCGAGCCGCTGCTGCAGGAGCGCGTGCCGCGCTTCGTGCCCGTCATCCGGCCGCGTCCCGCCGAATCCACGCGCGTCGAACCACCCGCGGCCGCCACGTCGCCGCGTCGATTCCGCTCCCCACACACGCTCTATCCCAGCACCCACTTCCTGTCGAACGGCCAGTACACCGCCGTCGTCACCAACGCCGGGGGCGGTGCCAGCTCCTGGCGGGGACGCGCGGTCACGCGGCAGCGTGACGACCCGACCTGCGACCCGGGCAGTCAGTTCATTTACCTGCGGGACGTGCGCAGCGGCTTGTTGTGGTCGGCGGCCTATCAGCCGGTGTGCCGTGAGGCCGAACGCTACCGGGTGACCTTCCTTCCCGACGCGGCCGTGTTCGGGCGCACGGACGTCGGCATCGAGACGCAGCTCGAGGTCGCGATCTCTCCCGAGGATGACGTCGAGGTCCGGCGGGTCTCGCTCGTCAATCACACGGAGCTGCTGCGCGAGATCGAGGTGACAAGTCTGGTCGAGATCGTGCTCGCACCGCACGCCGAAGACCTCGCCCACCCGGCTTTCCTCAAGCTGTTCCTCGAAACAGAGTATCGTGCCGAATGCACGGCCCTGCTGTGTGGTCGCCGACCGCGCTCACCCGATGAACTGACAGCGTGGGCCGTGCACGTGCTGAGCACCGAAGGCGGCGGCCAAGGCGCCATCGAGTGGGAAACTGATCGCGCCCGATTCCTTGGCCGCGGACGCACGCCCGAGGATCCCATCGCGCTCGACGGCAGGGCACTCTCGGGCACCACGGGGGCAGTCCTCGACCCGGTCCTGAGCCTGCGCCAACGCGTGCGCATCGCCCCAGGCGGGCAAGTGCGTCTCGCATTTGCGACCGGCGTCGCGACGAGCCGGGCGGCGGCGATCGCACTGGCCGAGAAGTACGACGACTCCGCTGCGGCGGCTCGAACCTTCGCGCTCGCGAGCACCCAGACCCAGATGCGGCTGCGTCACCTCGGAATCTCGACGGATGAAGCGCAGCTCTACGAACGTCTCGCGTCACACGTCCTGTGGGCCGACGCCACGCTCCGCGCGGCATCCACGTTCCTCGCGGCTAACACGCTCGGGCAGTCCGGCCTGTGGGCGCACGGCATCTCCGGCGACCTGCCGATCCTGGTCGTGCGCGTGGTCCAGGACGACGATCTGTCCCTGGTGCGCCAAGTGCTGCGCGCGCAGGAGTACTGGCGGTTGAAGGGACTCAGCGCCGACGTCGTCCTCCTCAACGAGTATCAGAAGAGCTATCTGGAAGAGATGCACGAGCTGCTCCAGGGCCTGCTCGAAAAGGGCACCTGGGCGGCCTGGAGGGAGCGCCCGGGGGGCGTGTTCTTGTTACGCAGCGACGGCATGCCGGAGGGCCAGCGCGTGCTCCTGCTGGCGGCCGCGCGTGCAGTGCTCAGCGGCGGCCACGGCGACCTGGCGGACCAGCTCCGTCTGCCGTATCCGGAGCCGGGTTGGCCGCCCGCGTGGGTGGCGCGACCGGCGCCCGAGATCGCGCACGCGAGCGATGCTGCTCCTGAGGTCGAGGCCCCACTTCTCACCCACGCCAACGGGCTCGGCGGCTTCACGGCAGGCGGGCGCGAGTACGCGATCGTGCTGAACGGTGATGCGGACACCCCTCTGCCGTGGGTGAACGTGATCGCCAACGAGCGCTTCGGCACCGTGGTCGGGGCCACGGGCGCGGCGTGGACCTGGGCTGGAAACAGCCGCGAGAACCGGCTCACGCCGTTCGGCAACGATCCGGTGAGCGAGTTTAGCGGCGAGGCGATCTACCTGCGCGACGAGGAGCTCGGGGACGTGTGGGGCGCCACGCCGGGTCCGCTGCCGCGACGGCACGACGACGGCCGCTGGATCACGCGCCACGGCGCCGGGGTCACCCGCTACGCCCACAGTGCCCACGGAGTCACCTGCGAGCTCGCTGTGTTCGTGCACGCCGATGAACCCCTCAAGCTGTCGTGGGCGTCGCTGACCAATCACACCCGGGTCACGCGGCGCCTGAGCGTGTTCGCCTACAACGAGTGGGCGCTGTGCCCACCGCGCGCCGGCGAGCACCGTTTCGTCATCACCGAGCAAGACCCCCAGACCGGCGCGGTCCTGGCGCGGAATCCCTACAACGCCGACTTCCGCGGCCGCGTGGCGTTCGCGCACGCCAGCGTGCAGCCCACATCGGCGACCGGCGACCGCCTCGAGTTCCTGGGGCGGAACCGCTCGCTGCGGCGGCCTGCGGCCTTGGAGCGTCAATCCCTGGGACAGCGTTTCGGCGCCGGCCTCGACCCGTGCGCGGCACTTCAGCTTCGCGTGGATCTCGCGCCCGGCGAGACGCGGGGCGTCGTGCTGCTGCTGGGCCAGGGCGACGACCGCGACCATGCGCTGGCTCTGGCGAGTCGTTTCGCGAGCGTCGAGGCCGCGCGTACGGCGCTGGAACAGGTCGAGGAACGCTGGGAGGCGTTGCTTGGAGCCGTGCAGGTCGAGACGCCGGACGATTCCTTTGACCTGATCATGAACCGCTGGCTGCTGTACCAGGCGGTGAGCTCGCGACTGTGGGGCCGCACGGGCTTCTTCCAGCCCGGCGGGGCGTACGGCTTTCGCGACCAACTTCAAGATTCGATGGCGCTCGGGTTCGCGCGGCCGGACCTCTATCGTGAGCACCTGCTGCGCTGTGCCGCCCGACAGTTCACCGAAGGGGACGTACAGCACTGGTGGCACGATCACACCGGCCGTGGAGTTCGCACCCGCTGCTCCGACGACCTGTTGTGGCTCCCCTACGCGGTCGCCCATTACGTGAAATGCACCGGCGATCGGGCGGTGCTCGACGTGCCCGTGGCCTTCCTGGAAGCGCACTCACTTTCTTCAGGCGAGATGGAGGCCTACGGTCGACCCGAGACGGCAGGCGAAAGCGGGACCCTTTACGAGCACTGCGTGCGAGCCATCGAGCGCCGCCTGACCATGGGTCCGCACGGTCTGCCACTCATCGGCACCGGCGACTGGAATGACGGTCTGAACCGGGTCGGGCATCAGGGCCGCGGTGAGAGCGTGTGGCTCGGCTGGTTCCTCTCGAAGATCCTCCGCGACTTCGCTGTCATGGTCGAGGCGCGCGGGGATCCAGAGCGCGCCGCCCGCTGGCGCGCCGAGCGCGAGCGAATGGGCACGATGCTCGAACAGGCGTGGGATGGCGACTGGTATCGCCGCGCCTACTTCGACGACGGCACGCCGCTCGGCACCGCCCAAGCCCAGGAGTGCAGGATCGACGCAATCTCGCAGAGCTGGGCCGTGCTGTCCGCCGCTGCACCGCGGGGCCGGGCGGAGCGCGCCATGGATGCTGTCCGCATGCAGCTGGTGCGGCGCGACGCCGGCGTGATTCAGCTGCTCGCGCCCCCATTCGACCAGACGCACCTCGATCCCGGGTACATCA
>VBOT01000173.1:0-3154 GCA_005893225.1 Candidatus Eiseniibacteriota bacterium | reverse complement strand
GAACGGCGGACAGTACACCCACGCGGCGTTGTGGACGGTCATGGCGATCGCGCATCTCGGCAGTGGTGACGAGGCGGTCGAGTTGTTCCACATGCTGAATCCGATCAACCAGAGCCGCACGCCCGGTGGTGCCGAGCGATACAAGGTAGAACCCTACGTGGTGGCGGCCGATGTCTACACGCACCCGGCGCACATCGGCCGGGGCGGCTGGACCTGGTACACCGGCTCGGCGGCCTGGATGTACCGCCTCGGTCTCGAGTCGATCCTCGGACTCAGGCGTCGGTGTAGTTCGTTCGCCATCGCACCGTGCGTTCCCGCCTCGTGGGACCACTTCGTCGTGCGATGGCGCCATGGACGGAGCCTGTACGAAATCCTGGTAGAGAATCCCCTGCGCAGGAACCACGGTGTCGCGGAGGCGATGCTGGACGGCGCCCGGGTCGACTCCCGGGCCATCCCGCTGGTCGACGATGGCGCCGTGCATTACGTGCGGGTGGTGATGGGCGTCCCCGCGCCCGAGACGGCTCCGAAAGCGACGACGGAAGACACGTTTTCATTGGGGAATTCGCGCGAACCCTGAGCTGGATGCAGAGTGGCGCCGTGAAGTGGTTGGGCGAGGGTTTCAAGACGCTCGCCGAGGGTGAGGCGCTCGAGTTCAACGTGACGCGCGGCCCGAAGGGGTTGCAGGCGGCGAACGTTCGCAAGGCTTAAGGACGCCCGAGGTACCACCTCGCGCCGTGGGGCGGTGTCCACAAGGACGCCGCCCTTGGCGTATTGCCCCGGCAGCCGGCGTCGATCAGGCGCCTCCGACCTTGCAGATCACGGCGGTCATGTCGTCGTCTTGAGTCACGTTCCCCCTTGAAGTGTGCACGGCATTCAGGAGGCGTTCCAGGATCCGCTGGGCGGACTCGTGGCGATGTGCCTTGACCAGGCCGAGCGCGTTCTCGACCCCGAAGGCATCCCCGTCGGCTCCCATGCTCTCCAGGATGCCATCCGTGAGGAAGACCAGAAGGTCGCCGCGTTCGAGCGGGATGCTCCGAGTGGGCTGATCCTTCCAATTGGCCATGACACCCAAAGGGATTCGGGTGCTGTCCATCACGCACTTGATTTCACCGTGGCGGTCCAGCACATGGCCAGGCGGATGCCCGGCACTGCTGTAGGTCAGGGACCGCGCGTGAGCATCGAGGCTCGCAAGGAACATCGTCACGAAGCGGCCCGGCTCGAGATCGCCCAGGAGCGTCGTGTTCACGTGATCCAGGATTTCGTCCAGACCGATCGGGAATGTCCGCACACGAGCGTAGCGCGGCCCGCGTGGCCACCATGATCAGCGCTGCTCCGAGGTCATGGCCGCTCACATCGGCCACGACGATGCCCAACCGCCCTCCCGGCATGGTGAGGTAGTCGTAGTAGTCGCCGCCGGTGGCTTTGGCGGGGTGGGTGGCGCCGGCAACGTCGAGCCCCTCGCGTCGCAGGATCGGTGGGTTCAGCCTCTTCTGCACCCGCCCGGCCAGGCGCATCTCGATATCGCGATCCTCGATTGTCTCCCGATCGGTGAGGTCCTTCCCGACGGAAACGAAGTGCGTGATGCTCCCGGAGTCGTCCTTCATGGGTGTGATCGTCAGTCTGGAAGAATACAGTTCTCCCGATTGCTTCCGATTGACGATCGAGCCGCGATAGACCTTGCCCGCGAGGAGGGTTTGCCACATCTCCATGTAGGACGATGCGTCCTGTTTCCCTGATTTGAGCAGTCGCGGCGTATGACCATAGACCTCGTCCCGGGTGTAGCCGGAAAGGTGTTCAAAGGCGGGATTGGTGTACAGGATTGTGCCGCGAGTATCCGTGATCACGATGTGGTCCGCTGTCTGTTCGACAGCATTGGATAGGCGCTCGAGCGCACCTCGCGACTGTCGCTCGGCCGTGACGTCGCGGAACAGGGCGATCCCGCCGTGGAGCACGCCGGCGTCGTCATTCCATGGCCTGCCGCTCGCGATGAGCAAGACCCCTTCCGGGACGGTCGCATTGCGGACGAAGATCTCGGCGTCGATGACCTCTTCGCCGCGGATGGCCCTGACGAGCGGGAGTCGGTCATGCGGATACGGAGTCACCTTGTCCGGAAGGAACAGCCCGTATGCATCGGTCCAGGCTTTGAGCGGAACATCCGCGGGCCCCATGCCCAGCATGCGCCGGATCGCCTGGTTGAACAGGAGCAACCTGCCCTCGCGATCGGCCACAACGATGCCGTCCGAGATGCATTCGAGGATGGTTTGGATACCTGCGGTTGGGCCGTTTGGATTCGCTGGCGCTTCCTTCGAAGGAGTGTGCAGCTCGATCAGAAGTCCTCCTGAAACGTGAGAGGGATTCGAGGGAATGCGGGCGTGAGGAAGTCCGACCCGCGATCGATCAGCCATGGCGGCATCCTTTGCCTGCCATTCGGGAGGTGGTTGGCTGATCGAGCGGCGTGTGCGCTCGGTCCTCGCGAGAGCCACGCCTTCGCCAGCCACCATGGGAGAGGGTGGCCGCCCCGTCAAGCACGCGGCCGATCGCTGACGAGGTAGGGGCCACATTTTGCGTCTCGTTGACAGGAGCGAAGGGCCTGAGAGAGTTGAAGCCGGGCGGATCGAAAGACATGTTGGGTCGTTCGACGCACGTCGGTGCGAACCTCCATTGGGAGGGCATGCTTGAATCCAATGTCGTACGGCATGCGCCTCGACGGAATCTCTGCGTATGCGCCCGAGCGCGTGTGGACCAACAGGCGCGTCGCTGCACGCCTGCGACTCGAACGGATGCGGTTGCGTGCGGCCGGAGACGGCCCACTCGGGCCAGACGAGGCCAAGCTCTTCGAGACCAGCGACCGCTGGGTACGAAGAGGCGATCGTGGTCGGCAGCGTCACACCGTCCTACCTCTTCAGTCCTCCCGATGCCGCCTTGCTGCAGCACGAGCTCGGTATTCCGGTCTGGCAGGGCCGGCGCCGCAGGAGATCATGGGTGCCGACGAGTCGCTGGCGTGCAGCAGTTGAGTGGGACTCTCCGGTAGGACCTCGAGATCCTTCCAATTGCCCCTTACACGCCGGTTCGATTCCGGTCCGCGCCTCCAATCGCTCGCAGCGCGCCGAGCCTTCCCTGCCAGAGGCTACCGCCTCGCGGCACCAAGCTTTCT
>VBOT01000180.1 GCA_005893225.1 Candidatus Eiseniibacteriota bacterium | reverse complement strand
TGCAGCGGCGCTCCGGGTCGCCTGACTCCCCACGGCTCGGCTGGCCGGCGCCGGAGCGTCCCGAGGAGGCGATCGACGAGGCCGAGTACGATCTCGCCGTGCTGGCTCCGCTGAGGCGATCGCGAGGCGAGCCCGAGGCGGGGGCGGCCACGTATCTGCTCTCCGCGAACCCGCACCTGGCCCGGGCGCTCAGGGCGCGGGCGCGGCGCTGGTCGGACCGCTGGACCTCGAACGATGGGCTCCTGGTCGGCGAGCAGGACGATCTCGTGCGCGCCGCGCTGGAGCGGCACCAGATGGACCGGCGCGCCTTCTCGCCCACCGCGCTCCAGCACTTCGCCTCCTGCCCCTACCGCTTCTTCCTCTACGCGATCCAGCGCCTGGAACCGCGCGAGGAATCGGTGGCGATCGAGGTCATCGACCCGCTCACGCGCGGCGCGCTGTTCCACGAGGCCCAGTTCGAGATCCTGAGCCGGCTGCGCTCACGGCGCCTCCTCCCCGTGTCGCGCGAGAGCTTCGGGGCGGCCCGCGAGATCGCCGAGGCGGCGCTCGGCGAGGTGGCGGCTCGCTACGAGGAGGACCTCGCCCCGGCCATCCCGCGGGTGTGGCAGGACGGGATCCAGAGAATCCGCGCCGACCTGGTCGAGTGGCTCAGGCGCGCCGCCGAGGCGGAGGACGGCTGGATCCCCGATCGCTTCGAGCTCTCGTTCGGGATCGTGGACCGCGAGCGCCGCACCGCCGACCCCTCGAGCGTCCCCGATCCGGTGCCGGTCGAAGGCGGGCTCATGCTCCGCGGCTCGATCGATCTGGTGGAGCGAGGCTCGAACGACGAGCTCCGCGTGACCGATCACAAGACCGGAAAGGTCCGGGTCCCGGAAGGCTTGCTGGTCCACGGCGGCCAGATCCTCCAGCCGGTGCTCTACGGGCTCGCCGCCGAGAGGTTGCTGGGACGTTCCGTGGTCGCGGGGCGGCTCTACTTCTGCACCGCGGATGGGGGATTCCAGGAGCGCGTCGTGGCTCTCGACCGGACCGCGCGGGCGGCCGCCGAGGAGATCGCGGGGATCATCGGCGCGGCCTTGGAGGCCGGCTTCCTCCCCGCGGCCCCGATGGAGGGCGCCTGCAGGTGGTGCGACTACCGCCCGGTTTGCGGTCCCTGGGAGGAGTTCCGCACCGCCCGCAAGCCCGAAGGGGGCCTCGCGGGTCTCAAGCGTCTCCGGGGGATGGAATGAGCAGGCTCGAGCAGCCCCGCGCCCTTTCCGCCGAGCGACCGGCGCCGGTCGCCGATCACGAGGCACGCGAGCGGATCGCCACCGACCTCGACACCACGCTGATCGTCGAGGCGGCGGCCGGGACCGGAAAGACCACGCAGCTCATCCGGCGCATCCTGGCCGTGCTCCGATCCGGCAAGGGGCGGCTCGACCGGATGGTGGCGGTGACCTTCACCGAGGTCGCCGCGGGCGAGATGAAGCTCCGGCTGAGAGCCGAGATCGAGGGCGCCCGCCGGGACGAATCCGTGCCGGAGCCCGAGCGCCAGCGCCTGACCGATGCACTCCCCCGGCTCGAGGAGGCCCGGATCGGGACCATCCACTCCTTCTGCGCCGATCTCTTGCGCGAGCGGCCGGTCGAGGCCGGGGTCGATCCGCAGTTCGAGGTGGCGCCGGAAGACGTTTCCGACCAGCTCCTCGACCGCGCCTTCGACCGCTGGTTCGAGCGCCAGCTCTCCCAGCCCGGGCCCGGGGTGAAGCGGATCCTCCGCCGCCGGTCGCGCGAGGAGGGCCCCCGGGCGCTGCTCCGAGACGCGGCCCGCGCGCTGGTGGATCGCCGCGACTTCCCGGCTCCGTGGCGACGCCTGGAGGGCTTCGACCGCGAGGCCGAGCTCAAGGACCTGATGGCCGAGATGGCCGATCTGGCATCCTGGGCCGAGCGCGGCGATCCCGAGGACTACTTCACGCAGTCGCTCGTCGAGATCGCCCGATTCGTGTCGGAGGCCGAGCGCCTCGCGGCGGTGCACGGCCCCGACCCCGATGGGCTGGAAGCGAGGCTCGTCGGGTTCTCTCGGTTCCGGCACTGGGGGTGGAAAGGCTTCGCGAGAACCACGGCCGGTTTTCCCAAGCAGGAACTAAAGGAGCGCCGGGACGCGCTCCACGAGCGGATCAAGATCTTTCTCGACCGGGCGGGCGCGAGCCTCGCCCCCGAGCTGCGCGACGATCTCTGGCCCGTGGTGGAAGATTACGAGCAGCTCAAGGCCCAAGCCGGACGCCTCGACTTCATGGACCTCCTGGTGCGGGCCCGGGACATGGTGCGCGACCGCCACGGGGTGCGCGAGGAGCTCCAGCAGCGCTTCGCCCACATCTTCGTCGACGAGTTCCAGGACACCGACCCGCTCCAGGCAGAGATCCTGCTCCTCCTCTCGGCCTCCGATCCCGGGCAGAGCGACTGGACCCGGGTGCGCCCAGTTCCCGGGAAGCTCTTCCTGGTGGGCGACCCGAAGCAGTCCATCTATCGCTTCCGGCGCGCCGACGTGTCGCTCTACGAGGCGGTGAAGCGACTGCTGCTCGCGGCCGGTGGGCGGCTGGTCGAGCTCACGGCGAGCTTCCGCTCGGTTCGCGAGATCCAGGAGCTGGTGAACGCGACCTTCGCTCCGGTGATGGGGGAGCAGGGGGGGCCGAGCCAGGCCCGCTACGTGCCGCTCGCGCCGGTTCGCCCGAGCGCGCCGGACCAGCCGGCCGTCGTCGCCCTTCCGGTGCCCGCTCCCTATGGCCGGTACGACAGGATCACCAAGGAGCAGATCGAGCAGTCGCTTCCGGATGCGGTCGGGGCGTTCGTGGCCTGGCTGGTTCGGGACAGCGGATGGACAGTGACCGAGCGCGAGCGGCCCGGCGAGCGCCTGCCGCTCGAGCCGCGCCACGTGTGCCTTCTCTTCCGGCGCTTCCAGAGCTTCTCGGAGGACATGACGTGGCGCTACGTGAGGGCGCTGGAGGACCGCCGCATCCCGCATCTCCTGCTCGGGGGCGGCTCGTTCCACATCCGCGAGGAGATCGAGACGATCCGGAACGCCCTGGCCGCGATCGAGCGACCCGAGGATGAGCTGGCCGTCTACGCCGCGCTTCGCGGACCGCTCTTCGCCTTCACCGATGGCGTGCTGCTCGCCTGGCGAGAGCGCTTCGGTAGCCTCCATCCCTTCCGCCCCGACGCGGCGGAGCTCCCCGGGCAGTGGCACGAGCTCGGGGAAGCGCTCGTCGTGCTGCGCGACCTCCATCGGGGCCGCAACAGCCGCCCCGTGGCCGACACGATCGGGAGGCTCCTCCGCGCCACCCGCGCGCACGCCGGGATCGCGATCTGGCCCACCGGCGAGCAGGCGCTCGCGAACGTGCTCCGCCTGCACGACATGGCACGCCGCGCCGAGCGGAACGGCCTGATCTCGTTCCGCGCCTTCGTGGACTGGCTTGCCGACCAGTCCGAGCGCCGCAAGGCCGGCGAAGCGGCCATCTTCGAGGAGGGCGCCGAAGGCGTCCGTCTGATGACGGTGCACCGGGCCAAGGGGCTCGAGTTCCCGGTGGTGATCCTCGCCGACCTGACCGCGAACGAGACCCAGCAGCGCGCGGCGCGCTGGGTGGATCCCGCTCGCGGCCCGCGCGAGCAGCCGCTGTGCGCCATGCGCATCGCCGGCTGCGCGCCTCCGGAGCTTCTCGATCACGAGCGGGAGGAGCTGGACCGGGAGCGCGAGGAGGCGATCCGGGTGCTCTACGTGGCCGCGACGCGCGCGCGCGACCTGCTGGTGGTTCCCGCCGTGGCGGACGAGCGGCAGCCCGGCTGGACGGCGGTGCTCAACCCCGGGATCTACCCGCCCGCGATGCGGGCCCGGGACCGTGCGGCGCCCGCTCCCGGGTGCCCCGAGTTCGGCTTCGATGCGGTGGCCAAGCGGCCCCAGCCAGAGCCACCGCGCGGCTCTATCGTGCCCGGGCTCCATCGTCCCGAAGCCGGACCGCACGAGGTGGTCTGGTGGGACCCCCACACACTTGAGATCGGCGTTCGCCAGTCGATGGGTCTCGCGCAGCAGAAGATCCTCGAGGCCGACGAGGGAGGAGTGCGCTCGGAGGAAGGAACCCGCGCGCACGAGCAGTGGAAAGAGAAATTGGCGGACCGCCGCGAGGCGGCGGGCGTGCCGGCCCTGCGCGTGAAGGCGGCGACGGCGGTGGCGGGGGAAGGGCGGGAGTCAGGGGCGGGGGAGGAGGGCGTGCGGGAGGTTGGCGCGGTCGAGATCGAGACCGTTGCCGCCGAGGCCTCACGCCCGCGCGGCGCGCGCTTCGGATCGCTGGTTCATGCGGCGCTCGCCTCGATCGGACTGGAAGATGGGGCCGCGGCGATCGGTGCGATGGCTGCCCTGCACGGGCGGCTTCTGGGCTCGACGCCCGAGGAGGTGGCGGCAGCGGCGCGCACCGTTGAACGGGCGCTTCAGCACCCGCTGCTGCGGCGTGCCGCCGCCGCGGCGCGCTCGGGCAACTGCCGCCGCGAGGCCCGGATCCTTCACCGTCTCGAGGATGGCACGGTGGTCGAGGCCGTCTGCGACCTGGCGTTCCTGGAGCCCAACGAGCCCGACGCGCACTGGACGGTGGTGGATTTCAAGACCGATTTCGAGCTGGAGGGGCAACTCGACCGCTACCGACGGCAGCTTGCTCTCTACCGCGAGGCGATCGAGGCCGCCACGGGGCGCCCGGCCCGGGCGGTGCTGCTGAGGGTCTGAGGACCGCTGCGTGGACATGAGCGCGCTTCTCGCTGCTTCGGGCGACGTGCTACGTTCGCGCGGCTCTATCGCAATCGCCGGGAACGCCCCCGCTGCCAGCCAGTAGCGTTCTCGCGGTGATGTTGCTCGCCCCACTCACTCTGGCCACGCCCGTCAAGAAGGCGGCGACGACGGGCCCCCACATTGCCGGGACGTACCAGCTGATCTAC
Source organism: Candidatus Eiseniibacteriota bacterium (assembly GCA_005893225.1). Lineage (GTDB taxonomy): Bacteria > Eisenbacteria > RBG-16-71-46 > RBG-16-71-46 > RBG-16-71-46 > WS-3. Next base: position 2,919 of record VBOT01000180.1, on the reverse strand, counting down.
CGCATGCTGCCGGACGGAAAGGCCATGACCGGCCAGGACATCCAGGGGATGATGACGTACACGGCCACGTGCCGTAACCTCAACGTTCACTGGGCCGAGGCCGATGGTAAGGCGGTCTCGATCTCGTACATTTGCGGTTACGAGTTCAAGAATGGGGAGTACTGCGAGCACCCCATGTACTGGATGCAGAACAATCTCGGCGAGCCGGGCCTCAAGTACGACGTTCCCGCAAACAAAGGGGATTGCACCAAGGTCACGGTGAACGGCAAGAAGACAACATTCGCGCTCAGCGGCGAGCCGCCGGTCGTGACGTTCGAGGGCGACAGCCTGACCGCGGTTGCCGAAGGCCAGTTCGTGGACCACTGGGCCAAGGTCAAGTGAAGGACCCGCTGCAGGGGGCCACCCGGTAGAACGCCGCAGGCTCAGCTGGGCGGCCAGCGCTGCATCGTGGAGGAGTGACTATCGGAGCCCCGGACCACTCGGGCCAGGGCCTCCCCCTCGATGCCGAGCCGAGCCTCCTACGTCCCCTTCCGCCCCGCCACCAGCACGCAATCGAGCGCCGAGATCCGCACCCATCCGTTGAGCGACTGGGTTCCGAGACCCACCGGGCCTCTCAGGGCGGTGGTGATCGCCACCCGCAGGTTCTTTCCCGAGAAGAGCTGAGCGAGCCGGTCGTCCCCGCTGGCCTCCACGGTCGTGGTGTCGGTCACGCCGGGGGTCATCACGATCGGCACCTCGAGCACCGGCGGCGTGAGCGTGGGATCGGTGTTCGTGTCGCTCATGTAGATCCGCAGGGTGTCGGTGCCGGCCCCGGTGGAATCGCACGCGATCGCCGACATCGAGATGGAGACGTTGTGCACCTCGGTGACGCTGCTCACGCCCCCGACCAGGTTGATCTCGGCGTCGCTCACGATGCTCTGCTCGCCGCTGTAGAGCCCTTCGGGTGCGGAGGGGACGGGCCCGAACGTGGCCTTGGTCTGCTGCGGATCGAGATAGCTCAGAACATCGACGTTCAGGACCAAGCTGTGATCACCGCAGCCGGCAAGCAGCCCGGCGGCGGCGAATACGAGAATCCAGCGATGGGCGTGCATCGAGCCTCCTAATGATAGAAGGAGAACCCGGCCCCGAGCTCGAGGCCGCGCTCTCGCGTGAGATTGCGACTGTTGGTGGCGAGCGCCACGTCCACTCCGAAACGACCGAGGCGGGCGCCCAGCCCTCCGCCATACTGCACGAGGTGGTTCGGGTCGAGGCCCGCGCCGGTCCGGAGGGCGATCGGCCCCCACCAGCGCTCGAGGCCGAGGTGGCTCTGGGTGTCCTGGTCGTGGTGCGTCACGTCGGCTGCCACCAGGATCGAGCCGAAGCGCCGCGCGGCGTTCACCGTCACCGTGGGAGCGATCTCGCTCGTCCAGGGCTCGTCCTCGCGCACCGTCTCCTGCGAGTACTCGCCGGTCACGCTATCGCGACGGGCGACGCTCTCGCGCACCTTCCAGTTGATCCGCGTCGCGATGTCGTTGACACCCACGCCGAGCTCGATCCCGTGCGTCATCCACACCATGCCGAGGTCGAATCCCTGGCCCCAGCCGCCGCCGGCGGGGCCGGCGTCATGGATCAACCCGGTGTAGTTGAGATCCACGGCGGAGCTGCCGAACAGGGTGTCGCTGGTGGTGAACGAGACCTGGTTGTGCGCGTCCGCGTAGGCGAGGCCCCGCAGCACCTTGCTGCGCGCGCCGGCATAGAGCGCGTTCGGGGCATCGTCCGACTGGCTCGACCTCATGACCGCGCCGGCCCAGCCGAGCTGGAGCGCCGCCGCCGCCTGGCCGCTCGCGTCGTCGTACAGAGCGTATTCGGTCTGCGTGCGAAACTCGTCGCCGTTGGCGAGCGCGCCATGGAGCGCGTCGTTCAGGCGCAGATCGTTCTGGTACTGGGCGAGTGCCGAAAGCCCGACGAAGAAGTGACGAACGCCGAATCCCAGCGCCGGAAGCTGCGACACCGAGCCGAAGCGCGTGCCGTTGGCCGGGAACACGTCGCCGACCTCGCCCAGATCGACGGCCAGGTGGTCGCGGCCCAGCGTGACCACGACGTCATTCGAGGGCGGATTCGGGGTCACGAGCTGGAGATTCCACGGCGGGTTGTAGAGCGTGTTGGCGAGCTCGTAGACGTTGAACCCGGGGTCGTTGGGATCGAGCGCGGGCGGATTCGAGACCAGCGGGATCAGCCCGATCGGGAGCGGGAGCCCCGAGCTGTGGCCCGGTCCGTTGGGCACCGCTCGGTAGGCCACGTTGGACGCCTGTCCGGAGGGGCCGCCGCCGGGAAGCACTACGCCGCCCATCGCCGTGCGCCTTGCATCGAGAGTCTGACCGCGCGCCGGGGCGATCACGATGACGATCGCGATCGCGGTCGCGGCTATGACGAGACGCTTCATGATGTTCTTGCTCCTGACTCGGGCGATGGGGAGGGGACCGCTTGGACACACGTGGGTGATCCGCCCCTGAGTTGGGCAAGGACCGGGCCAGGTGATAAGACTTCGCTAAGTGCTGCGGGCTCGAGAGGGTCGCGTGGAGGCGCGGGGGCGCGGCGCGGCGGGCGTTCGCGAGACGTACTCGCCCAGCGCCCGGCGGTGCGACTCGAATGCCAGCACGCGCGGCAGGCGCCGCGGCGAGAAGAAGCGCGCCTCGACGGCATCGTCGCCGGGCGCGAGCCGCCCGGCGGCTCGTTCGGCGGTGTAGAGGATCAGCACCGCGCGTACCCGCGGATCGTCGAATCCGGCGTAGACGCCGAAGAGGCCGCCCAGCCTGCCGCGGATGCCGGTCTCCTCGCGCAGTTCACGCAGCGCGCAGCGCTCGGGAGTCTCTCCGTGCTCCATGAAGCCGGCCGGCAGGCACCATGTGCCGGCGCGCGGGTGGTAGCGCCGCTTGACGA
>VBOT01000179.1 GCA_005893225.1 Candidatus Eiseniibacteriota bacterium | reverse complement strand
GGTTCCCGGAGACCCGCCGAAACGCGAAGATTCCGGCTAGGAGCCGGGCTCGACCCGGTAGCCCCTGAGGGCCGGGGTCTGCCAGGCCACCCACGCCAGCGCCACCACGCAGCCGAGGCCCCCGCTCACGACCGAGGCGGTCGCGCCGAAGGCGTGCGCCACCAGGCCGGCCTCCATCTCACCGAGCTGGGGCCCGCCCATGAAGAAGATCATGTTCACGCTGGTCATGCGCCCGCGCATCGCGTCGGGAGTGTTCATCTGGCGAATCACGTTGCGGATCACCATGCTCACCGTGTCGGTCACGCCGGTGAGGGCCAGGCAGACGAAGGTGAGCCAGAACGCGCGCGAGAGGCCGAAGGCGATGGTCGCGATTCCGTAGCCGAGCACCGACCACAGCACCGCCGCGCCGCGGCGCTCCATGCGGGCCGCCAGGCGCACGAGCGCCAGGCTGGTGAGCAGCGCGCCCACCGAGGGGGCCGCGGAGAGCAGGCCGTAGCCGCTGGCGCCCACCTTCAGGATGTCCTGGGCGAAGATCGGCAGCAGCGCGCTCGCCGAGGCGAAGAAGGTGGCGAAGAAGTCGAGCAGCATTGTGGAGCGGATGAGGGGCGTGCGGAAGACGAAGCGGAAGCCCTCGAGGGCCGCGCGCAGGCTGATCTCGCTCCCCGTACCCGCCTCGCGCGGCGGCACGTCGCGCATGATGAGGATCGCGACGATGACGCACAAGAACGAGGCCGCGTTGAGCGCGTAGGCCCAGCCGATGCCCGGCCCCGCGATCAGGAGGCCCCCCAGCGCCGGACCCAGCACCGACGCGATCTGGAACATCATCGAGTTGAGGCTGATCGCGTTCGCCAGATGCTCGCGGGGCACCAGGGTCGGGATCAGCGACTGGCGCGCCGGGCCGTCGAACGAGCCGAAGGCCGAGCTGAGAGCGGCGAGCAGGTAGAGCGGCCACAGGGTGCGCGTGCCGCCGAAGGCGATGAGCGCCAGCGCGGCGGCGCAGAGCGCCATGCCGATCTGGGTGACCAGCATCAGGCGGCGCCGGTCGACCGCGTCGGCGACCACTCCGCTCACCACCGAGAAGCCGACGATCGGCACCACCTTGACCAGCCCGACCATGCCGAGCGCCAGGCCGCGCTGCTCGGCGGGCACGAGCAGCGAGACGTGCCACAGGATCACGGCGTTCTGCATCATCGAGCCCGCCATCGAGACGAGCTGGCTCGCCCACAGCAGGCGGAAGTTGCGATGCCGGAGGGCTACGAAGGCGGAAGGGGCGAGGGTCATCGCGTCGCTGGCGAGGGCGAGAGAGGGCCGGCGCGCCGAAGGCGCCGACCCGGAGAGGATCGGGAGCCGCCCGCCACGGTGGGCCCAGGCAGCTTACCTCAAGATGGCGATGCGCTGCTGGTAGACCTGCCCGTCCACGGAAAGCCGGGCGAAATAGATGCCCGGCTCGCGGCGCGCGCCGCCGCGACCCACGCCGTCCCAGACCACCTGGTGCAGTCCGGCCGGACGCTCGGCCGCGACGGAGAGCTCGCGCACCCGCCGGCCGTCGAGGTCGTAGACCGCGAGCTCGGTGTGGGCAGCCCGAGGCAGCGAATAGGAGAGCGTGACGCTGCGGCTCGTGGGCGAAGGGTAGGGCGCCGCGAACCCCACCTGGCCTGCCGGTGGATCGCCGGCCTGGGCGGGCGGCATGTACGCGATGCGGCGGATCTGCCCGGTGTTGGTGCCGTTGTTGACCGCCTGCTTGCAGTACCACAGGGCTCCGTCGGGGCCCACGAGATAATCGGAGACCTGAGTGAGCCCCGTGGCCCAGTTGGTGGAGCTCGGCTGCCCCGGCACGGCCGGCGCGATGTCCCATGTGCTGCCGGTCCGCTTCAAGCGCCTGAGGAAGCCGGCGAAGTACTCGCCGAAGAAGTAGTCGCCATTGTATTCGGCGGGGAAGTTGATGCCCGATGCCGCCGGCCGGTAGACGCCGGCTCCGATGATGGCCACCTGATCGCCCGGATTGGTCTGCGGGAAGGTATAGATCGGGAACGTGAGGCCCGAAGTCCCGGCGCCCGGGCACGACGTCATGACCGCGTTTCCCTCGTACATCGGCCAGCCCATGTTCTGGCCACCTCCCACCAGCCGATCGACCTCCTCGAACGAGTCCCAGCCCACGTCCGCGATGAAGAGATCTCCCGTCGCGGGGTCGATGTGGAACCGGAACGGGTTGCGGAGCCCCAGGGCGTAGGTGAGCCGCGCGTTCGCGTTCGGGTGGCTCGCGAAGGGGTTGTCGGCGGGCGCGATCAGCGCCTTGTTCGCCGGTCCCCCCGGGCCCGCCGGCAGCCCCGAGGGGTCGAGGCGCAGGATCACGCCCCTGAGGCTCACGGTGTCCTGGGCCCCGCAGAAACTGTTGTCCTCGCCGAGGCTCGCATAGAGCTTCGCGTCCGGACCGAAGCGCAGGGTGCCCCCGTTGTGATTCGACTGGAGGTCTGGGATGTCGGTCAGGACGTCGTAGCGCGAACTCGCGTCCGCCGCGAGGCTGCCGTTGCCCGAGAAGGTGAGGTCGCCGGTGAGGGTGAAGCGCGAAATGCGGTTGGTCTGGGTTATCGAGCTGCTGTAATAGACGTAGACGTAGGGGCGAGCCGGCCAGCCGGGGTCGACCGCGATCCCGAGCAGGCCGCGCTCCAGGTCTGCCGTGCTCACGTTCGTCACCGTTCCGACCGGATTGGTGGCGGCGATCGCGCCGTTCACGATCAGCCGGATGAGGTGGCTCCGCTGCTCGACGAACAGCAGCCTTCCGTCGGGCAGGAACGCCATGCTCACGGGCTGATTGAGAGATCCGACGATGAGTTCGTCGACGAACGAGCTGGGGACGGTGGCGCCGCCCGGCCGGGGAAGCGTTCCGGCACAGAGGCCGGCGAGAATCAGCGCTGCTGCGGCTCCGCGGCGGCTTCGAGCGAGCGGACTGCCTGGTCGCATGGGCACCTCCTCCGCTGGAGTATGCCCACAAGCCTGATCGGCCGGCCCGGACAAGTCAATTCGAGGCCGACCTCGCGCCGGTCAGCGCGCGATGGCGCCCAGGAGCCCGATCAGGGCGAGCGGCGGGGCGAACGAGCAGAGCCCGACGCACGTGCCCACGATCCAGGTCCGAAATCTCCGGCGCTCGAGAAGGCTGGACACGACCTCGCCCAGCCACGCGACGGCCAGGCACGCGACCGCACCGAAGATCACGAACGTGATGCCGGCGTCGGGCCTCTCGCCGCGGGCGGTGGTCTCCATCACCGCCAGTGCGATGAGCCCCAGGCCCGCAAGCTGGTAGAGCAGCGAGCTCACCCAGAGATACGAGGCGACTGCCCCTGCACGGTTCATCACGGCACCTCCGAGGGAAGTAGATAGGGCCAGACGGCCGAAGGTTGGCGTTGCAAGAGACTCCCCCCTGATGCACCCGGCCGCGCCAGGCTATAGTGCCGCCCCATGAGGCCGATCGCGGACGTCGCCAAGGATCTGGGGGTCGATCCGACTCACCTCGAGCCCTACGGCCTCTACAAGGCGAAGGTTGCACTCAAGGCCCTGAACGGCCGGCCTTCGCAGGGCCGCCTGATCCTGGTCTCGGCCATCACCCCCACGCCCGCGGGCGAGGGAAAGACCACCTGCTCGGTGGGCCTCGCGCAGGGACTTGGCCTGCTCGGCGTCAAGACCGCGGTCGCCTTGCGCGAGCCCTCGCTCGGGCCCTATCTCGGAATGAAGGGCGGCGGCACGGGCGGCGGCTGCTCCCAGGTCGTCCCGGCCGACGACGTCAACCTCCACTTCACCGGCGACATCCATGCCGTCTCTGCGGCCCACAACTTGCTGGCCGCGGTGGTGGACAATCACCTTCATCACGGGAACCCGCTCGGCCTCGACTCGCGGCGCGTCTTGTGGCGCCGGGTGGTCGACATGAACGACCGCGCGCTGCGGGACATCGTGATCGGTCTCGGCGGCCATCGCGAGGGTGTGCCGCGCGAGACCGGCTTCGACATCGCGGCGGCGAGCGAGGTGATGGCGATCCTCTGCCTCGCCGACGGGATCCACGATCTCAAGCAGCGCCTCGGAAGGATCGTGATCGGCTTCCGCTCCGACGGCAGCGCGGTCGAGGCCGCGGACCTGAAGGTCGTGGGGGCCATGGCGGTGCTCCTGCGCGACGCCCTCAAGCCCAACCTGGTGCAGACCACCGAGGGCGTGCCGGCGTTCGTCCACGGCGGTCCGTTCGCCAACATCGCGCACGGCACCAACTCCATCACGGCGACCCGGATGGCGCTCGCGCACGCCGACGCCGTGGTCACCGAGGCCGGGTTCGCCTTCGAGCTCGGGGCGGAGAAGTTCTTCGATATCAACTGCCGGTACGGCGGGTTCGCCCCGTGCTGCACCGTTCTCGTGGCCACGCTCCGTGCCCTCAAGATGCACGGCGGCGTGCCGCTCGCGCAGGTCGGGGCGCCCGATCCCGGGGCGGTGTCGAGGGGCCTCGCCAACCTGGAGAAGCACGTCGAGAACATCCGCAAGTTCGAGCAGCGCTGCGTCGTCGCGATCAACCACTTCCCAGGGGACACCGAGGACGAGATCGCCGTGGTGCGGGACCATGCCGACGTGCTCGGGATCGAGGCGGTGGTGGCGAAGCCCTTCTCCGAGGGCGGGGAAGGCTGCCGCGCGCTGGCCGAGAAGGTGTGGGCGGTGGCGAGGCGGTCGCGTCCTTACTTCAAGCCGCTCTACGAATGGAGCGAGCCGATCGAGAAGAAGATCTTCACCATCGCCTCGGAGATGTACGGC
>VBOT01000176.1 GCA_005893225.1 Candidatus Eiseniibacteriota bacterium | reverse complement strand
GACCGCCGCCACGAGCACGAGCCGCCGCCGTTTCATGCCTTGGCTTGATGCACCCGCTGTGCCGCCGGATTCGATCCCTTCGACGGCCGGGCTCACCGGGCCTCCCGGCGCGGTGGGGCCGGACCCCTGGGTCTGGCGCTCGATGGCGAGTCCAGCCGGCGGCCTTGGACCGGCCGTGCGGCGCCTGTGGTAAGGTGGTTCAAGTCCAGCCTCTTGCGTGCGAGAAAGCAGCGTTGACAACTGCCTTCTACCACCCGGAGGCTTTCTTGTCTCGGCATAACTCGCGGACCATCGCCGCCCTTCGCTCGTCGCCGGCAAGGCGGTCGCGGAACCGCGTGACGCGAGCGTCGGCGCATGACGAGGCTGCCGACGGACGAGAACGAGGAAGAGAGGAGGGCTGGATAAGATGAGCATGCGGACCGAGGCGGAGAGCCTCGAGCTCACCGACCTCCAGGAGACGTGGCGGCTGCTCACCCCCGAGGAGCGCCTCGAGGCGTTCAACCAGCTCGACCGCCACGAGGCCGAGGACTTCTTCCTCGAGCTTCCCGCCCGCGACCAGCACGAACTCATGATGCTGATGCCGGCGAGCCAGCGACGGTCCTGGATGCGGCTGCTCCCGCCCGACGACGCGGCGGACCTCGTCCAGGAAGCCCACGAGGAGGAGCGCGAGGGCCTCCTCGCGCTGCTCGACGAGGCGACCCGGCGCGAGGTCGCGGCGCTGCTCGCCTACGCCGAGGACGATGCCGGCGGGCTCATGAACCCGCGCTATGCGCGCGTGCGCCCGGACGTCAGCGCCGACGAGGCGATCAGCTACCTGCGGCGGCAGGCGCGCGCCGTGCTCGAGATCATCAACTACGTCTACGTCCTCGACGCCGACCAGAAGCTGCTCGGGGTGGTGTCGTTCCGCGACCTCTTCGCCGCCCCGGGCGACCAGAAGGTGCGCGATCTGATGAGCTCCGACGTCGTGACCGCGAGCGAGCAGATGGACCAGGAGGAGCTGGCGCGCCTGTTCGCCCAGACCAACCTCCAGGCGATCCCGGTGGTCGACGCCAGTGGGCGGATGAAGGGCATCGTCACCGTGGACGACATCGTCGACGTCATCCAGGAAGAGGCCACCGAGGACATCCAGAAGATCGGCGGTACCCAGGCCCTCGAGGCGCCCTACCTCAAGGTCGGGCTCGTGGAGATGGTGCGCAAGCGCGTGGGCTGGCTGGCGGTGCTGTTCGTGAGCGAGATGCTCACCACCGCGGCCATGAGCCGGTTCGAGGCCGAGATCGCCCGCGCCGTGGTGCTGGCGGTGTTCATCCCGCTCATTATCTCGAGCGGCGGCAACTCGGGCTCGCAGGCCTCCACCCTGGTGATCCGAGCCATGGCGCTGGGAGAGGTGAAGATGGGCGACTGGTGGCGCGTCGTTCACCGCGAGCTCCGTTCCGGGCTCGCCATGGGGCTGGTGCTGGGCGTGATCGGGCTCACGCGCGTCGAGCTCTGGCAGCTCCTGTTCCACACCTACGGGAGCCATCACCTGCTGGTGGGCCTCACCATCGCGATCAGCGTCCTGGGGGTTGTGACCTGGGGGACGCTCTCGGGATCGATGCTGCCGTTCTTGCTGAAGAGATTCCGGCTCGACCCGGCCAGCGCCTCGGCGCCGTTCGTGGCCACGCTCGTGGACGTGACGGGGATCGTGATCTACTTCACGGCGGCGAGCGTGATCCTGCGCGGCGCGCTGCTCTGAGGGAGGCCGCTAGGGCCGCAGCGAGGGGCTCCGTCTCGTCCCGGCTCGGCCCGAGACCCGCGCGAGCACGGATCGAAGCTCCGGCGAGCTGGCCAGCAGCTCCTGGATGCTCGCGCGCGTCAGGGCGATCGCGGTCGAGGCGTGCTCGACGCCGGGAGCCGAGGCTCGCCTCCTCGCCCGCATGGTGTTGAGCTGAAGGACGTACGCTCCCAGCCGGTAGATCCCGTAGATGCCCTGATCCACGGCCAGAGGGTCGGCCTCGTCGCCCAGAGTGCCCCCGATGAAGGCCCCCCGGTCATCCAGGGCCGAGACCCGCACCTTGTAGAGGCCGGGGAGGAGGTCGAGCGCGGTGAGGATCTTGACGTCGGCTCGAGTCGAGTCCCCGAGCTCGTAAGTGGTGGACGGAGCGTTCACCATGACGAGCAGGAAGTCCTGCGAGGCGCCGTCGTAGAGCGGCGCCGGCGCGCCGCTCAGGAACACCTCGAAGAGCGACCTCAGGTCGGTGCGGAAGTTGTAGGCCTGGAGCAGGTAGCGAGCCGCTCCGGGGACGGAGCTCCACGTGAAGATCGAAAGCGAGTCCACGGGGTTGATCCTGGCGCTGAGCGTGATCTCGGTGAACGAGGGGGGTCCGAGCTCCGCCACCCTGCCCAGGTTGGTGAGCGGCGAACGCGATGTCGCGACCCCGCCGAAGGTGCCGCGCCCGATGTAGCTCGCCGGCTGGTAGCCGGAGGGCGCCGGGTCCAGGAACCGGTACATCTCCCACTTGCTGTCGGGCCAGCGCCGGGTGCGGAGTGCCGCGAAGTCCTGGAGCAGCCGCAGCCCGCCGCCGGTCTCGCGGCGGAACACCTGGAAGCCCGTGGCCGCCGTGCCGTCGAGGATCCTGCCCTGGATGCTCCCCACCGGGTGCCGGCTGAACGGCACCTCCGCCAGCAGGGGATCTTCCTGGCCACGCCCGACCGGCAGCGTGTCCTTGTAGACCCTGAGAAAGTTCGGCTGCTCTTCCCACAGCACCGTGAGGGCGCTGGCGGTGGGCTCACCCTCCGGAGTGGTGTAGGAAGGGTCCACGGTCGTGAGCTTCTTGGAGCAGGAGCTCGCCAGGGCCAGGAGTCCCGCGAGCAGCGTGAGAAGCGCCGCCTGCGCGCGGGCCCGGGAGGAACAACCCATTCCCGTCCGCTCCTTCACTCGGCCTGGATCCCCTTGCGGCGGTCGAGCCCGATCCAGATGTCGAGGGCCAACCCGCTCGCCACGTAGACCGAGGAGTACGTGCCGAAGACCGTGCCCACCAGCATCGCGAACGAGAAGTCGCGCAGCACCTCACCGCCCCAGATGAACAGGGCGAGCGCGGTCAGGAAGACGGTGAAGGCGGTGATCACGGTGCGCGACAGCGTCTCGTTCACGGCGACGTCCATGACGCGCGAGTGCTTTTCCTTGCGCAGCGCCTTGGCGCGCTCGCGGATCCGGTCGAAGACCACGATGGTGTCGTTGATCGAGTAGCCGGCGATGGTGAGCAGCGCGGCCACCACGGTGAGGGACACCTCACGGCCGGTGAAGCACAGCACGCCGAGGGTCACGAACACGTCGTGGAACAGGGCGACCACGGCCCCGAGCGCGAACTTGAACTCGTAGCGGATGCCGACGTAGAGCAGGATCCCACCCAGGCTGCCCAGGATCGCCCAGAACGCCTTCTGCCTGAGCTCGTTCCCCACCTTCGGGCCGACCGCCTCGGTGCGTCTCAGCTCCACGGTCACGCCCGGGAAGCGCGACTCGATGGCGCGCTGGACGGTGGGAAAGATGTCCTGCCGCTCGGCGCCGGTCTGCTTCGCGCGCACCAGCAGCTCGTTGCGGTTCTGGCCTGTCATCTGCTGCAGCTCCACGCCGCGGACGCCGGCCTCGTCCAGCGCCCGGCGCACCTGGTCGGCCGGCAAGGCGCGCGAGGTCTGCACCTGCAGCAACGTGCCGCCGGTGAAGTCCACGCTCAGCCTCGGCCCCTGATGGATCAGCAGCCACACCACCGTCGCCAGGGCCACGCCGCCCGACAACCCGTAGGCGAACCGCCGGTACTTCATGAAGGGGATGTCGGTACCGATCAGGAACTGGAGCATCGGCCTCCTCGTCGCCCGGGACGATCCGGGCTAGATGCTGAGCCGCTCGACCTTTCCGCGTCCCAGCATGGCGTCGAAGATCATGCGGGTGAACAGCACCGCCGTGAACATGTTCGCCACCAGCCCCACGATCAGGGTCACGGCGAAGCCCTTGATCGGCCCGGTCCCGAACTGGAACAGGAAGAGCGCGCTCACGATGGTGGTCACGTGGGCGTCGAGGATGGTCCGGAACGCGCGGTTGTAACCCAGCTCGACCGCCTGGCGCACCGTCTTCTTGCTCCTCAGCTCCTCGCGGATGCGCTCGAAGATCAGCACGTTGGTGTCCACCGCCATCCCTACCGTGAGCACCAGGCCCGCGATGCCGGGCAAGGTCAGCGTGGCGCCGAAGCCCGCCAGCGTGGCCATGATGTAGACCAGGTTGAGGACCAGCGCGGCGATCGCGATCAGCCCCGAGAGTTGGTAGTAGATGGCCATGAACCCGACCACCAGGATGGTGCCCACCATGCCCGCCATCAGGCCCTCCTGGATCGAGTCCGATCCGAGCGAGGGGCCGACCGATCGCTCCTCGATGATCAGGACCGGCGCGGGCAGCGCGCCCGCTCGCAGGACGATGGCCAGGTCACGTGCCGAGTTGACGTCGAAGTTGCCGGTGATCGAGGCGTCTCCCGATGGAATGCGTTCTCGGATCACCGGCGCCGAGCTGACCGTGCCGTCGAGCACGATCGCGAGCTGGCGGCCGACGTTGTTGCCGGTGACGCGGGCGAAATCGGCGCGCCCCTTGGGGGTCATCTTCATGCTCACGCCCCAGGCGCCCGGGTTGGTCTGGTCGAGGCCGACGCGGGCGTCGGCGCTGGCGATCGAGCCGCCGGTCATCTCCGGCTCGCGCTTGACCACGTAGAGCGCCCTCCCCGTCACCCCCTGCCTGGCCTGGTTGGGCTCGCCCCAGAGGAGCTGAGTGTCGTTGGGGATGATGGTGTCCAGGCCGGTGGTGGCGACTAGGCGCTCCACGGTCGGGAGATCCTCCTGGCGGATGAACCCCTCGGCGTCGAGCGACAGGAAGTGCCCCGTGAGGGGAGTGCGCCGGA
>VBOT01000175.1:5142-5339 GCA_005893225.1 Candidatus Eiseniibacteriota bacterium | reverse complement strand
GCCCTGGGGCCGGTGCTCGCCGCCCCGCTGGTCCTGCTCGCGCTGGCGCTCGTCGCGGGGGGCCAGTGGCTCCTCTTCCGATCGGTCTTCGGGCTCCGGCTGCGAAGCATCGGCGAGCGTCCGGAGGCGGCCGCGACGCTGGGCCTTTCCGTCTCCGCGTACCGGGCCGCCGGGGTCGTGATCTCGGGGGCGCTCGC
>VBOT01000175.1:0-4964 GCA_005893225.1 Candidatus Eiseniibacteriota bacterium | reverse complement strand
CCATGCTCGCCCTGGCCGGCTTCATCGGCCGGGCCGTGCCCCCGCGGGCGATCGGAGTTCCCTACGATCCGGAACAGAGCTGAATTGGCGGCGCGGCCCCTCCTGGCCACTCACGACCTCGACGAGCGCGTGGCCCGTGCCGTGCGGGCGGTACGCGAGCGATCACGGCTCGTGCCGCGCGCCGGCATCGTCCTCGGCTCCGGGCTCTCGGACGTTTCGCGCGAGATGCCGGACGCCGCCGTCTGCCGGACCGCCGAGCTCCCGCACTGGCCCCCCTCGACCGTGGCCGGCCACCCAGGGCGGCTGGCGATCGGAAGCTGGAACGGCGTGCCGGTGGCGGTGCTGGCGGGGCGCAGCCACCGCTACGAGGGCTACTCCATGGATCAGGTCACGTTCGGCGTCCGTGTCCTGCACGCGCTCGGGGCCCGCATCCTGATCTTCACCAACGCGGTCGGGGCCATCCACCCCGAGTACCGCAAAGCCGACCTGGTGCTGGGGGCCGATCACATCAACTTCATCGGCAAGCGCGGGCTCTTCACGCCGGGAGAGCTCGCGGAGCGGCGCCTCGGGCGCCGGGTGGCTGCCTGCTACAGCCCGCGGCTCCGGGCCCGCCTGTTCGCGGCGGGTGCGCGCGCGGGCGTCGCGCTTCATGTCGGAGTCCTGATGGGAAGTCACGGCCCATCTTACGAGACCGCCGCGGAGGTGCGCATGGCGGCGGCCCTCGGCGCCGACCTGGTTTGCATGAGCACCGTGCACGAGGCGCTCCTTGGCGCTCACCTGGGGTGCGAGTGCGCGAGCCTCTCGTGCGTGACGAACCGCGCCACCGGGACGTCGCCCGCTCGCCTCGACCACGGGGAGGTCAAGGAGGCGGCCGTGGAGGCGGCGCCGCGGATCCGCAGGGTGCTTGACGAATTCCTGAAGGAAGAGGCGGCCTCCTCGCCCCTGCGGGGTGGAACCATCGCGGGCCGTGGTCCGTAGGAAGACAGCGGCAGAATGATGATGCAGGAGAGTGTCGCGAGAATTGACGCACGCATGATACTCGGCTCAAAGCAGGGGTGTAAGAAACGCGATGGGGTGCGACGTCCCTCGCGCGCCTCGGGGGAAACAAGAACGCAATGAGATTTTCATTGCTGCGGATGGCGGCGCTCGGAGTCCTGGCGTTGGCGATCCAAGCGCCGAGCGTACAGGCGGATGTGGTTGCTCCGGCCCAGGCCGTCCATACCGCGGCGCACGTTCGCCGCCACGCGCCGCGTGATTCCCGCGCGCACCGCCGTCACCTCCGCCATCGCCAGCGTCCCAGCGTGGACATGCTCCGCGCCGCCCGCCCCCAGCCGGTCGACCCCGCGCCCTTGCCGCGACCGGCCGATCGGCGCAACCCCCATCCGCGCGCCGCGCTGCCGTCGGTGCGCACGGCGCAGACCCACCGGATCTCGACCGGCTTCAAGGGAGGTCATCGGCATGCGCAGGCGGCGTGCGGGACCGGGCTCTTGATGGCGAGCGGCGCAGGGGTCCTCGACGAAGACCAGAACGATCGTCCCAACGCCGTGTTGCAGGATTGGAAGGACACCCGTGGGCCGCCGCGCGCGCGCCTCCAGGCGTCCGCCGTGATCCCACCTGCCACGCAGCGGCTCCTCTCCTCGCACGCCGCGCCTTCACCTCACTCCATTTCGAATTCACTCGATGCTTCCAGCGCCGCCCGGCTGGCTGCCGCGCCTTGCCGGGAGCGCTGTTTCCATAGATCCGATGTGCAGCACTCAACGGAGCGGCCCTCGGGCCCCTCCCGCGCCAGCCAGTCTGAGGGCATGGCGGCGCGCATCATCATGCCCTCTTCAGGAGGTACCCCATGAAGCGCCTCACAACCGTTCTCGCCCTCGCGGCGTTCGCCATGGCCATTTCAGTGGCGGCGTTCGCCCAGGGCTCGAGCGACACCAAGTCCGGCTCGACCGGGTCGTCGGTGCAGTCTCAGTCGACGCAGACCGCCCCCAGCTCCGAGGGGACGCAGTCGATGAGCAAGAAGACGACGAAGGAGCCGCCGATCGACCTCAACTCGGCGACCAAGGACGATCTGATGAAGCTGCCGGGCGTCGGCGACGCGACGGCGGACAAGATCATCGCGGCGCGGCCGTTCAAGACGAAGGCCGAGCTGCTCACCAAGAAGATCGTGACCCGCGCCGAGTACTCCAAGATCCGGACGCACGTCATCGCCAAGAAGGCCAAGTAGCCCCGGAGCCGGAGCCGCAGGGATGCGGCATCCGGCACGGTGGAGAGCGCCGCGGGCCCCTCGTGGGTCCGC
This sequence comes from Candidatus Eiseniibacteriota bacterium, assembly GCA_005893225.1. Classification (GTDB taxonomy): domain Bacteria; phylum Eisenbacteria; class RBG-16-71-46; order RBG-16-71-46; family RBG-16-71-46; genus WS-3. The sequence goes on along the minus strand of VBOT01000175.1, from coordinate 2,671 downwards.
GGCGCGACGTTTGGGACCAAGGACACTGTGCGACGCGCCCCGCAACGCTCCCCGACGGCCACGCGCGCTTCGATTCACGCGCGACGCTCCTACTTCAGGAGCTCCACCCTGAGCACCCGGTCGCCCTGGACGATGCGGCGCACCACGTCCATCCCCTGGGTGACCCGGGCGAAGATGGTGTAGCGGCCGTTGAGGTGCGGCTGGGGCGAGTGGGTGATGAACCACTGGCTGCCGCCGGTGTCCTTGCCGGAGAGCGCCATGCCGACCATGCCCGGTTCGTAGCGCAGGCGGTTGTACTCGCACCGGATGGTATAGCCCGGCCCGCCCGAGCCGGTCCCGGTGGGATCGCCGTCCTGGATCACGAAGTTGGGGACCACGCGGTGGATCGAGAGGCCGTCGAAATAGCCCCGCTCTGCCAGGCGGACGAAGTTGCGGACGGTCCCCGGCGCCTCGCGCCCGTAGAACGCCCACTCGATCCGGCCCGCGGTCGTCTCAAGCACCGCTCCCCGCACCGCCGGCGCGAGCTGGAAGTCGGGCGGATAGTCCTCGGGGGCGGCATTCCGGGCGGGATGGAGTCTCTCGACGCTGTCGGCGAACGTCCGGCCGGCGAGCGAGCGCAGGGCGTCGCGGATCGAGATGCGCGCGTCCGCGTCGGCGTCGCCTGCGCGCGCACCATAGGCCTGGGCCAGGGCCGGCACGCTCGCGGTATCGCCGAGGTCGGAGAGTGATCCGGCGCACGAGGCCACGAAAAGGACCGAGCTGTCGGCGAGCCCGGCGCGCAGAGCCGGGAGCGCGGAGGGGGCCTTGAGCGTCCCCAGCGCCTCGGCCGCCGTCATGCGCTCGAACAGCGGCGATCCGGGATCCAGCCGGGCGAGGAGCAGCGGCGCCGCCGTGGCCGCGGGCAGCCGGGCCAGGGACTGGAGGACCGCCACGCGGCTGTAGATCGAAGGGTCCGAGAGCAGCGGCCGCACCTGCCCCAGCGCCGCTTCGCCGCGGATCGAGAGCAGCGCGCGTCCGCACGCGCCGCGGGTGGCGGCGTCGGGATCCTCGAGGTGGGCGCCGAGCGAGTCGAGCGCCGCCCGGCGCGCGACGCTGTCCGCTTTCGCGAGGGCGAAGCGCTCCGCGAGCGCGGTGGCGGCGGTCACCCTGACGTAAGGATGCGGCTGGTCGAGCAGCCTCGTCAGCACGCGGGCGCACGGCACGCAGGTCGAGTCGGCGATCTGCTGGAGCGAGCGCAGCGCGTTCACCACCACGGCCGGCTCGTGATCCGCCAGGGCCGAGATGAGAGAGGCGGTCGCGCGAGTCGACTTCTGCCGCCCGAGCGTACGCGCGGCGTACGCGCGAACCAGCCACTCGGAGTCGTCGAGATGGGGCGTCACGGCGGGCACCACCCGGTCGGGCGCCACGATCTTCTCCAGCGCGTAGAGCACGCGCCAGCGCACCTCGGCGTTCAGGTCGTTGTGGCGCTCGAGGAGCCCCTCGAGGGCGGTCGAGTCGGCGAGCCGCCACAGGGCGACCGCCGCCTCGCCCCGGAGCAGCGGCGATGGATTCCCCAGGTAAGACGCCACGCGCGGTGTGGAGGCGTGGTCGCCGATCTTGCCGAGCGCCTCGATCGCCAGATCCACGAGCTCGACGTCGTCGCCCGCGAGGAGTCCCTCCAGGGCGCCGCGAGCCGAGCGGTGGCCGATCTGGCCGAGCGCGAAGGCGGCCTCCCGCCGGACCTCCCGGTCGGGGTCGCGGAGGAGCGGCAGGAGGTCCTTCACCGTGGTCGAATCCTGAAGCCGCCCGGCCGCCCGCACCGCGCGTAACCGGACCGCGGGGTCGCGGCTCGAGAGGTAGCCCCTGAGACCGGCGTAATGTCGGCGGTCCTCGGCGATGGCGATCGCGCGCATGGGATCGGGGTTCCGGGAGGCGGGCGCACCGGCGGCGGGGATCGGATGGGCGAGCGCGCCGAGGAGCGCGAGCGCCGCCTCGAGCCGGAATGCGGCGGAGCCAACCGCTCGGGCTGGGTTCCGACGTTGGGGCACGGCCTCGCTCGGGGCTAGGGGGTCTCGGTCTCGGGTGCCGCGCGCCGCGGCTTGCGGAGCTTGACCAGCCTGCCTTCGTAGACCGTCGAGCCGCTCGAGTTCCGGGCCAGCAGCTTGAAGAAGTAGATCCCGTTGGCGAGCTTCTGGCCCTCGGCGTCGAGCCCGTCCCACGCCAGCTGGTGATAGACGGGATCGAGAGCGTGCTCGTGACGCTCGTACACCAGCCGCCCGCTCACCGTGAACACCCTGAGGAGGACGTCGGCGGGCGCGGTGCTCACCAGGTAGAAGGAGAAGCGGACGCCGAGCTCGTCATCGAACGGGTTCGGGAACGCCACGACGTTCTCGAGCCGCGTCTTGAGTTCCACGCGGAAGGTGTGGGAGGGCGCGTCCACAGTCGCCACCTCGAGCTCGACCCGGTGGCTCCCGGCGGCGTAGGCCGCGTGGTCCCACGTCACGACCCACTCCCGCCCCGAGGTGTCCGCCCCGGCAGGGAGGGCGAGGTACGGTTGATTCGTACCGTCCAGCGTGAGCGCGAAGTCCGTAGCGCCGACGCGCTGCGGCGAGACGACGAGCAGGGTGAGGCCGCTCCCCGCCGGGCGGTTCGCCGCCGAGGCATCGGGAGACACGGCGTCTCCGTCCTTGAG
>VBOT01000174.1 GCA_005893225.1 Candidatus Eiseniibacteriota bacterium | reverse complement strand
GTGGGCGCCGACTGCCCTGCGAGCGGCTACCGGGGCAACTCCAACATCCGGTACGAAGGCGCCAAGATCATCCCGGACGGTCTGCTGACACCCGGCTCGCACGTCGAGTACTTCTTCCGGCGCGAGGACGGCGGGGTGTTCAAGGGCACCGTTCCCGACACCACTGTCGTGAGTCCGCAGAGAGGCGGGAACTCGACCGACGGCGACCGCTGGTCGGAGTTCAGCATCCTGCCCGACCGCTGGAAGGACAACACGTATCACCACCCGCTGACCAACCAGCCGGGGCTCGGCAACGCGTGCTTGCTGGTGCTCGATTACAACGATCGTCGCGGGAACGAGCGAGTGTGGGTTGGGGTGGCGGACTCGATCGGCGCCACACAGCAGGCGGGCTGGGGCGCTCACAACGGCTGGCATGCGATCGGCGGCGGCGACCTCAACAACCCGGACGACAACCGCCTGCCGGACCCGAGCGACCACTACGGCGGGCTGCCCTCGGGGCACGGGTACGTGGCGGCGCACGGCGGCCAGCCGGGCTACCGCGGCCGCTGGGACATGTACCAGGTGAGGGCGTCGGAGTCGCTGATGAACCAGGCGGGGGGCATCGGCAGCAAGCTGGGCAACTCGAACCCCGGGAACATCCTCGATGGGTACCGGTCACACCAGGGCGCCACGCCCGATCAACTCGCCTACTACAAGATGATCTTCATCATGTCGGGTGATCTGAACTCGGGCATCCTTGGACCGTTCCCCAACCGGAGCCAGGACGACTGCGGCCTGCTCACCAACTGGCTGCAGAACGCCGCAGCTCCGCCGGCCCCGCTCAACCGCGCCTTCTGGGCGATGGGCGACGGGTTCGTCGAGGACGGGGTCCAGGAGGACAACTGCCAGCTCAACCTGCTGACCGATTACCTGGGCGTCGATCTCGACAACCCGAACTACATCGTGGTGTCGGGCGACACCGAGTCCACGATTGATGTGAGCCCGACCAACGTCATCGGCGGCGCGGTGGGCACGCCGTACCACGGCGATCAGTACGGCGTCCGGAACGTATGCCTGTGGAGCAACGACGTGCTGCTGCGGACGGCGGTGCCGAGCCCGAACACGGCGGACGCAACGTTCTATGGACCGTCGAAGAAGGGACCGGGCACGCAGTTCCTGTCGGGTGTGGCGAGGAACAGCCGTACGGCGTCCAGGGCGTATCTGTCCCTGGTCGACGGCTGGGACATCGAGCACCTGACCAGCGTCAACGACTTCGACACGCGGGGACGGCTCCGCTACTTCGCGGCGGTGTTCGCCAACCTGTTCGGGTCGGTGAGCGGCTGCACGATCAACGGAACGCCGCTCATCAGCCTCGACGTGCCGAGCAACGACGCAACCCTCGTCAACTTCATGAACGTGCGGAACAACCCGCTCGCCGCGGGCGAGGCGCGGATTCACTTCGGGCTGGCCCAGGCGGACCGCGTCGAGGTCAAGGTGTATGACGTGAGCGGGCGTCTGGTGAGGAACCTGGCGGACCGGCCGTTCCCGGCCGGCGAGCACGAGATCCTCTGGGACGGCCTCGACAACGGTGGGCGTCAGGTGGCGCGGGGCGTGTTCTTCACCCGGGTGAGGTTCATGAACAGCCGTTTCTCCGCGGCCCGCAAGCTCACGGTGCTCAAGTAAGCACAGCGAGGCGCCGGGACGACTCCCAAGGCCGTGGCCCCTCGGGGCCCGTCACTCGAACCACGCCACGATCGGGGCGTGGTCCGACGCCTTGCCGGTGCCGTTGAGGCCCAGCACCGTCATCCCGCGTCCGCCTTTCCAGCCGCGCCCCGCGAACCAGTCGAGCCTCAGCCGGGCGCGGCGCTCGGCCCAGTGAAGGGTCGCGCGCACCGCGTGCTGCACGAAGTCGGGGAAGCCGCGTAGCTCGTCGAGTCGATCGAAGCGGAGCTGCAGCGTGGGCTCGTGATCGACGTAGCGCTTCCAATCGAAGCCCTCGCGCTCGAGCTCGTCGAACAGCCGCTCGCGGGTCGGCCCGTGATCGGGATGGAGCAGGCGCTGCTCGAGCGCGTGCTGCGGGGCGAGGATCAGCACCGAGGCACCGAACAGCGGGTCCCAGGCCCGCCCGCGGTCGAAGGTGTGGGTGTTGAAGTCGCCGGCGAAGATGATCGGGCGCTGCTCGTCCCGAAGCTGGGTGAGCAGGGTGCGCGCCTGGGCGGCGCGGTGAGCGCGCGTGCGGTGAACCTCGAGATGCGCCGACACGGCCACGAACGGGGCGCCCGGGCGCTCGATCACCACCACCAGGCCGATGTGGCGGCCCAGCATGCGCTCGACCTCGAACTGGTACCTCTCGGGGCTCGGAAGCTCGATCCGGCGCACCTCGCCAATCGGCCAGCGCGAGAGGATGGCCAGCCCGAAGAGCGATTCCTGGTTCTCGCTCCCGCCCGCGGTCAAGGGATCGTCGTCGCGGCCCAAAGTGGTCTCCAGGAACAGCGGGGCCCACACGCTGTGACGGTTGAGGGCGGCGGCGAGATCGGCGGTGACGTCCCGGTTGCCGGCCCGCGCCATGCCCAGATCGATCTCGTTGAAGAGCAGGAGGTCGGCGTCCCGGAGCACGCGGTGGCGTGTCAGGGCCTGCTCGACCTGCGTGTACCAGTTGCCGTGCTCGATGTTCCAGTGAACCACCTTGATGCGCTCGGGATCGGGTGAGGGCGGGGGCGGGGCCGGCGGCTCGTGGCGGCGGACGTTCGCGAGCAGCTGGTCCAGGCGCTGGCCGAGCTCGGGCCACTGCGGGGAGGCCCGGAGCGATCTCAGCGTCGAGAACGGTTCGATCGCGCGCTTGAGGGCCGCGCACTCGGCGAGCAAAGCGGGATCTCGCATCGGCCGGGCAGGATAGCAGGGGGTCGGGCAACAAGGCACGGGACGGCCTGACGCCGCCCTGACGTCGTTAACGCACGCGATGGGCCAGCGATTGGCCGAAAGAGCGCCGGCGTCCATCGCGTGAGCGCTGTCCGGGCGCCGGCCGGAGGTCCGAGATCGCGGCGACCCGGAGGTTCATCCAACGCTTAACAGCGGGCACCTTCCGCGCAATGATAGACTCCGAGAATCCCAGAGACCGCCGCCTGCGCCGCGGCGGCGACAGCGCACACTTCAGCAAGGAGCTCAACATCATGTCGCGACCCCGCACCCTCGGGGCGCTCAAGGCTGCCGGCTACCGCCCCCGCTCGGTCAAGGACGAGATCCGGGAGAACCTGATCGCCCGGCTCCGCTCGGGGGAGAAGCTCTTCCCCAGCATCATCGGCTACGAGCACACCGTCGAGCCCCAGATCGTCAACGCCCTGCTGTCGCGCCACGATTTCATCCTGCTCGGGCTGCGCGGCCAGGCCAAGACGCGGATCCTGCGCGCGCTGGTGGGGTTCCTCGACGAGTGGATCCCGGCGATCGAAGGCTGCGCGCTCAACAGCGACCCCTGTCATCCGCTCACGCATCATGCCCGCACGCTGTTGCAGGAGCGCGGGGACGAGACGCCGATCGGCTGGATGCATCGCGATCAGCGCTACCAGGAGAAGCTCGCCACGCCCGACGTCACGATCGCCGACCTGATCGGCGACATCGACCCGATCAAGGCCGCGACCCTGAGGCTCGACTACTCCGACGAGCGCGTGATCCACTACGGGATCATTCCGCGCACCCATCGCGGCATCTTCGCGATCAACGAGCTGCCCGACCTGCAGCCGCGCATCCAGGTGGGGCTCCTCAACATCCTCGAGGAGAAGGATTTCCAGATCCGCGGCTTCCCGGTGCGCATGCCGCTCGACGTGCTCATGGTGTTCTCGGCCAACCCCGAGGACTACACCAACCGCGGCAACATCATCACGCCGCTGCGCGACCGCATCAATTCGCAGATCATGACGCACTATCCAGCCAGCCGCGAGCAGGGGATGGCGATCACTCACCAGGAGGCGTGGACCGAGCGCGACGGCGAGGTGGAGGTCGTGGTCGCTCCGTTCCTGCGCGAGCTGGTGGAAGAGGTGACGATTCAGGCGCGTAAGAGCGAGTACGTCGACCAGAACTCCGGCGTCTCGGCGCGACTGCCGATCGCGCTGATCGAGAACCTGGTCTCGAACGCCGAGCGGCGCGGGCTCGTGACCGGCGAGCAGCGCGTGGTGGCCCGCGTGTGCGACCTGCAGCACGCCGTCTCGGCGGTGAGCGGCAAGGTGGAGCTGGTGCTGGAGGGCGAGCAGGAGGGCGCGATGAACGTGGCCCGCGCGCTGCTCGGGCGCGGCGTCAAGGCGCTGTTCTCGCAGCGCTTCCCCGACGCCTTCCGCGCCGCGGGCCGGCGCAGCCGCGCCCAGGCGCCGAGCGAGAGCGAGGCGATGGCGTCGTCCGAGTACCGCCCGGTGCTCGAGTGGTTCGCCAGCGGGCATCACATCGAGATCGCCGACGACATGCCCCACGCCGAGTACGCGAAGCGCCTGGCGACCGTGAAGGGTCTGGCGCCGCTCGCCGCCAAGTATCTGGAGCCGAAGACCCCCGAGGAGGCCGCCGTGGCCATGGAGCTGGTGCTCGAGGGGCTTCACCAGCACTCGATGCTGTCGCGCGAGCGCACCGACGGCGCGGGGACGGCGTACAAGGACATGCTGAAGAGCATGCTGAGCGGGCTGGGCGAGGACTGACGTGCGCTTCGACTACGGGAAGTGGCAGGGCCCGCGCCCCGAGGACCTGGAGTTCATCCGCCAGCTCATGGAGATCTACCGCAACCTGCTGCTCCAGACCGGGGGCGACGCGGAGGAGGCGCTGCGGTGGATGGAGCACTTCGGCGAGCAATATGGCTTCTTCAACGAAGGCTTCGGGATGGCCGACTTCAAGAAGCTGCTGGAGAAGAGCGGCGAGGTCGAGCGCACCCCCCACGGCCTCAAGGTCACCCCCAAGGGGGAGCGGCGGATCCGCCAGGACTCACTGAACGAGATCTTCTCCACGCTCGAGGCGGGCGGTGCNNNCACCCCGGCGGCAGGAAAGGGAGGCGAGCGGCTCTCCGAGACCCGGGCCTACCAGTTCGGCGACAACCTCACCGACCTCGATCCGCTCGCCTCGATGAGCAACGCGGTCAAGAACCACGGCATCGACGAGCTCACCCTCACCGAAGACGATCTCGAGGTGTTCGAGCAGGAGCACCTATCGGCGTGCGCCACGGTGCTGATGGTGGACGTCAGCCACAGCATGATCCTCTACGGCGAGGACCGCATCACGCCGGCGAAGAAGATCGCGCTCGCCCTGACCCAGCTCATCCAGACCCGCTATCCGAAGGATACCTTTCGGCGACGACGCCGTGCAGGTGAAGCTCCGCGACCTGGTGAAGATCCAGGCCGGCCCCTTCCACACCAACACCAAGGCGGGGCTCCAGCTCGCGCAGCGCATCCTCAACACGCGCAAGGGCGTCAACAAGCAGATCTTCATGATCACCGACGGCAAGCCCTCGGCGGTGCGCGAGTTCGGGAAGCTCTACAAGAACCCCTTCGGGCTCGACCCCAAGATCGTGAAAAGACCCTCGAGGAGGCGACCTACTGCCGCAAGAAGCGCATCACGATCACTACCTTCATGCTGGCCACCGACGCGCCGCTCCTCGACTTCGTGCGCCGGCTCACGGCGCTCAATCACGGGCGCATCTACGAGACCGATCCCAACAACATCGGCGCCTACGTGTTCCGCGACTTCGTGAGGAACCGCAGGAAGCGGCTGCACTGACGCGACGCCGCCGGGTGGGCGCCGCCGGCTAGAACCTCCGCGCGCTCACGGCAGCGGCGCTCCCATGTGCCGCCTCACCCAGTCGACCCACAGCCTCGAGCGCTCGAGCGAATGCACCGGATCGCGCGGATTGTGGCCGCGCCCGGGGAAGGCGATGTACTCCGTCTCGACCCCGTTGTCCTTGAGGGCGCGGTAGTAGGTCAGCGCCTGCGCGGTGGGGACGCGGAAGTCCTCCATCAGCGACATCACCAGGGTCGGAGTCTTGACGCGCGTCACGTAGGTGATCGGCGACTGCTCCCGATAGAGCTTCTCCCGGCCCTCGGTCCAGGGTGACCCGCCCATGGAATAACGCCAGGCCACGTTGCCGTCCGAGAGGTCGTACTCCTCGATGAGATCGGAGACCGGCGCCCCGGCCATCGCGACCTGCCAGGCGTCCGGATAGGTTCCGATGAGCCAGGTCGTCATGTAGCCACCGTAGGACCAGCCGGTGACGGCGGGCTTGCCGGGAGCGACGTAGGGCCGCCGGCGCAGCTCCTCGATCCCGGCCATCACGTCGCGGCCGGGTCCCGGGCCGGCATCGGCGGTGATGGCGGCCATGTAGGCGTTGCCCAGGTTGTCGCTGCCCCGGTAGTTGGGCTGGAACACGAGCCAGCCCTGGGCCGCCATGAGCTGGGCCAGCGTGCTGAAGCTGGTCTTCGAGGACGACCGCGGCCCACCGTGAATCAACAGCACCAGAGGATAAGATGAGGTGGGGCTGAAGTCCGGCGGGTACACCAGCACACCGTCCTCGTCGAAGCGGTCGTTCTTCCACGTGACGCGTTCCTCGCGGCCCCACGCCACGTCCTTGGTCCATCCGTTGAAATCCGTGAGGCGCCGGGGCCGGGCCGCCGGCGAGCTCATGACGTAGAGCTCCGAGGGGCGAGTGGGGGAGGTGGCCGCGAATACCAGCGCTCCCTTCGAGGAGACGGTGACGTCGTAGCCGAACGCGCCGTTGACGACGAGATCGCCGGTGTCGATGCGCCTGGCCGGGCCCTGCAGGGG
>VBOT01000169.1 GCA_005893225.1 Candidatus Eiseniibacteriota bacterium | reverse complement strand
CGCGATTTCATGGACGGCGAGGGCTTCCTCCTGGTCGACGCCCCGATCTTCACTCCCGCGGCGTGCGAGGGCACGACCACCCTGTTCGAGACCTCCTACTTCGACGACAAGGCCTACCTGACCCAGAGCGGACAGCTCTACGCCGAGGCGGCCGCCATGGCCTTCGGCCGCGTCTACTGCTTCGGGCCCGCCTTCCGCGCCGAGAAGAGCAAGACGCGCCGGCACCTGATCGAGTTCTGGATGATGGAGCCGGAGTGGGCGTTCGCCACGCTGGAGGACGTCCTCGGACTCGAGGAGCGGCTGCTGACCTACACCGTGGGCCGGGTGCTCGAGACCCGCGGCGAGGACCTCAAGGCCGTGGAGCGCGACACCGGTAGGCTGGAGCGCGTGCGGGCGCCGTTCCCGCGGCTGCGGTACGACCAGGCGGTGGAGCGCCTGCGCGAGAAGGGACTTCCCTTCGAGTGGGGCGGGGACTTCGGCGGCACCGACGAGACCGTGCTGTCGGAGCAATTCGACTCGCCGCTGTTCGTCACCCACTTCCCGGCCGCGGTCAAGGCGTTCTACATGGAGCCCGATCCCGCCGACCCCAGGCTGAGCCTGTCGGCGGACTGCCTGGCGCCGGAGGGCTACGGGGAGATCATCGGCGGCGGGCAGCGCATGGATTCGCTCGAGCTCCTGACCCGCCGCATCGACGAGCACGGATTGCCGCAACCGGCGTTCGAGTGGTACAAGGACCTGCGCCGCTACGGCTCGGTCCCGCACGCCGGGTTCGGCATCGGCGTCGAGCGCACGCTGGCCTGGATCGCCGGGCTCGATCACGTGCGGGAGACGATCGCGTTCCCGCGCATGCTCTATCGGCTGCAGCCCTGACCCCGCGCCGGCCTTCGGGGTGGCCGCCGAGGCGCCCGGCCGGAGGATGGAGGAACCCGCGATGCGAAGGCTCGTGACGTGCGTGACCCTGGCGCTGGCGCTCGGCCTCGCGATCTTCGGCTGCCGGGGAGGAGCCAGGGCGGGGAAGGAGTCCGCCGGCACGGTCCCGGAGAGATCGCTCTACGACCGGCTGGGAGGCGAGCCGGCGATCAAGGCGGTGGTGGATCAGTTCGTCGCCAACGTGGCTGCCGACGGCCGAATCAACAAGCACTTCGCCAACGCCAACCTCGATCACCTCAAGACCCAGCTCGTGAGCCAGCTCGGACAGGCGAGCGGTGGCCCTCAGCAGTACACCGGCCGCGACATGAAGACCGTGCATGCCGGCATGGGCATCGACCCGCCGGCGTTCGACGCCCTGATCGAGGACCTGGTGGCGGCGCTCGATCAATTCAAGGTGGGCGAGAAGGAGAAGGGCGAGATCCTGGCGATCCTCCAGCCCATGAAGGCCGACATCGTGGAGAAGTAGCCCGCGCTCAGCGAATGCGCTTGAGCACCAGCAAGGCCGCGTCGCCGGAGCGTTCGTCGCCCTGCCCGACCCGCTCGTAGCGCGCCACCAGGGAATCGCGCTCGGCCAGGCTCCGGAAGGGGGCTCCGGCCCCGGCGAACGCCACGCCGGTCCGCAGGACCCCGGCCCTGAGGACCAGCCAGTCCGGCCGCTCCCGGGCCGCGACGTCGGCGTACCACCCCGGTCCCTCGAGCCGGCGCCGGGCGACCCGCGGCGAGACCAGGCCGACCTCGTCGACCACCCTCAGCGGCGCCGAGTAGCCGATCAGGCCGATGGGCTCGAGCATGACCTTGTCTCCCGGCCTGGCCGAGCGGCCCAGGAAGTCCGCCACCTGGCCGAAGCTCGCGGCCTCCTCCGCGGCGCGCCCGAGGTAGAGCTGCGGCACGATGGTCCACATGCTCACCACGAACAGGATGCCGGCGACGTAGAGGGCGCGCCCCTGCACCATTCGTGGCAGGCCGACCGACGCCGTCGCGATCACGCCCGCGAGCGGCACCACCAGGTACCACCAGAAGTAGGCCACGCCGAGCAGGGCGTACCCGAACCACACCCCCAGCAGGGCGGCCGCCGCCCGGGCGAGCGCGGACGTCCGCGCTCGCCACAGGCTCGCGAGCCCGAGGACGAACGCGGGCCCGGTGAGCAGGCAGAGGACGATGAGCTGGGACGTGTCCCCGAGACGAGGCCAGCGGCCGAACACGAAAGGCGAGAGCCATTCCCACCAGTGCCGGCCGGCCCACGGCCCGGGCGTGCCGTAGATGTGGGACTTGGCGATGATGCTCTGCGGCACCACGGTTCCGTAGTAGCTCCAGAGCGCCCCGAGCCCGAGAGTTGCTAGCGCCGCCCCGACGAGGCGTTCCCGGCCGGGAGCGCCGAGAGAGAGGAGCGCCGCGCTCGCAAGCCCCTCGGGGCGGGTGAGCGCCAGGGCGGCCAGCACGGGTCCCGCCGCCGGGCTGCGCTTTTCGGCCAGCACGGCCGAGAGCGCGATCAGCGACAGCAGGAGGCTGTTCTCCATCCCGGAGACGGCGACCGCCGAAAAATAAGGCCAGACCGCGAAGAAGAAGGTGAAGATCCGGCTCGCCGCCCGCGAGGCATGACGCCTCAGGAGCCCGCCCATGACGAGGAGGGTCGCCACATCGGCGAGCGTGCCGGTGGCGCGCGACCAGGTCACCGGATCCCTGCAGACCCAGTAGCCGAGCGCGTTCCAGATCGTCCAAAGCGGCGAGGAGAATCCCATCACGCGCTCGCCGGGGTTGTAAACCAGCCCGCTCCCCGAGGCGAGGCTGCGAGCGTAACGGAACGTGATGTAGGCGTCCTCGGAGGCCTGCGGGAGCATCAACCACGTGGCCACACGGGTGACCAGGAGGAGGGCGAGAGGGACGAGGTAGGGCCCGCGGGGGTCCCACACCTCCGCGGCGGGCGGGAACACCGAGGCCCTTGGCCGCGCCCGCTCCTCGGCCCGAGCGGCGGGCCGGGAGGCATGGGATGAGGGAGTTTCTCTCGCGGGGGGCGGGTTACGCTTGCTCACGGACCTCATGGGCTCGGATGGGCGGGCAGTCTATGCAAAGGGACATGGCGCCGCAAAGATGCGACTCGACGTCGAGCCGCATCGAAACGATGTTCCGCGCCTGCGCGCGGCGCGGGGCGCGGACCCCGCGCCGGGCGGCTCTCCGCCGGGTCGATGGCTCCGGCGGAGCGGGGGATCGATGCCGCCCCCCGCGGGCTCCATCGTTTCTTGACACTCCGCAGCCCGCTGACTAGTGTGCGCCGTTTCTCTGCCGGAGCGTGATTCCGCAGCCGGGGGCGGGGCGCGGAGAGCGATTGTTTGACAAGCCGAAGGTGCGGTTCCTAAACTCTCGTGGCTTCGGAGTCCGGGACAACCTACCGATTCTTCGGGTTGGGGCGCTGGCGGCAAGTCTGGCGCTGTGCCTGTGCGACTGCTCTCCCCGGTCGGCACCCGGTACGGTGGAAGATACCCTGAAGAGTGGGCGTATACGTGTCGTGTGTGCATCGGAGGCTCGCGACGTGACCGCCCGCGAACAGGCTGCCTTCCGTGCGCTCTATCCCCTGGCAGAGGTCGTGCTGCAAGCCGGCACCTCCCGGGACGCGATGTCGGCCCTGCTCGGAGCGCGCTGCGACCTGGCGGTGATCACCCGCGAGCTCGAGCCCGAAGAGCGGCGTGCCGCGGTCCAGGGCGGGATCGAGCTCGAAGGCTATCGGTTCGCGCGCGACGCGGTGGTGATGGTGGTGCATCCATCCAACCCGCTCGAGAACGTCGCCATCGAGGACGTGCGCCGGATCTACCGGGGCGAGGTGACGCGTTGGTCCGACTTGGGAGGCACGAACACCATGGTGCGGCCGGTGTTTCAGGGGCCGCGTTCCGACATCTCCGAGTTCTTCCTCCAGCAGATCATGGGGGGCGAGCCGGTCACGGCCCGCGTGGAGTACGCGGGCTCCGACTCGGAGGCGGCGGCGCAGGTGAGGGGGGACCCGGGGGCGATCGCCTACGTCTCCCTGGCGGCGGCGCGGGAAGGCAAGACTCTGCGGCTCGCCCCGCTGACGGGGCTTCCCTACTGGAAGCCCGACCTTGAGGCGGTCTACAAGGGGGCGTACCCGTTGACCCGGTTCTTCAACCTGTACGTGCGCTCCCGGGGGCCCCGTCTGGCCAGCGGCTTCGTCACGTTCATCACCAGCTACGAGGGCCAGAAGCTGGTGCGCGAGTCGGGCCTGGTGCCGACCACGGTTCCGGTGCGGTTTGTCCGGCGCTCTCCCATGCTGAGCGCCCATCCATAGGAGACTCGATCCCGACACCATGAACGGATCCCGACGTTCCGATCTCGTCCGGCGAATCCTGCCGATGCTGGCGTGCACCCTCGCCCTCGCCGTCTCGGCGGCGCGCGCCGACGACCTCAAGGAAGGCAAGCAGGCGCTCCAGTCCGGCCGCCTCGACGAGGCGCTCAAGTCGTTCGAAAAGGCCGCCTCCCAGGGCTACGCCGAGGGGCGGGCGGGGGTGGGGCTGGTGTGGCTCAAGCGCCGCCAGTATGCCAAGGCGAAGGAGGCCTTCGAGCTGGCGCAGAAGATGGACCCCAACCTCGCGCTCACCTATTACGGGCAGGGCGAGGTGCTGCGCCAGCAGGCGAACGGCGCGGCCGCCATCCCCCTGCTCCAGAAGGCCACCGATCTCGACCGCAGGTTCCCGGAAGCGCAGCTCGCGCTGGGCCAGTGCCTGATCCAGGCCAAGCAGCACGAGCA
>VBOT01000130.1:19289-34035 GCA_005893225.1 Candidatus Eiseniibacteriota bacterium | reverse complement strand
GCGGGCCCGTGCTCTTCGACGTCAGTGGTCTCCTTCTTGGCTGTCGGGATACGATTGGATTCGTAGTCCGCGCCTCGGTCGCGGTCATAGGGTCCACGCTGGCGGCCGAAGACCGTGACACGACGCGGGACGAAGAAGACATCGTGCCGAGCGTCACGGGCCGAGAAGAGAACAGACCCTCGGCGTTCACACTCCATTCGCCCATTCCGAATCCGGCTCGCACAGGCTGTGAAGTCGCGTTTGAGGTACCCTTGCCGACCTGGGTGAGGCTTCGGGTCTTCGACGTCCACGGGCGGATAGTGGCCTCGCTAGTGGACAACATTCTAGCCCCCGGTCAACGGAGCGCGATCGCGCGGCCGATGCCGCGGCCCCCACCGGTCACGATCGCGGCCCTGCCCGGGAGCTTTCCCATCGTTCGTCCTTCTTCGTTTCGCGCCGGCCCCGAAGGGCCCGGGCTACCCGACCGGGACCTCGTGGTATTCGAGCGCCCACTCCCTCATGTAGCGCACGCGATGGGGCCGGATGCGGTAGACCACCAGCTCGGGATTGTCGATCGAGCCGAGATAGCTCCGCAGCAGCGGGTTCGAGCTCCAGATCTCCTCGAGCAGCGCGCGCTCGGCCACCACCTCCGCCGTCCCCGTGAGGCGCACCTGGTTGTGGTCCTGATCCAGGTAGCACAGCTCGACCCTGGGGTTCGCGGCCAGCTCGCCGGTCTTGTGGTAGCCGCGCAGGTTGGCCACGTAGACGGTGAAGCCGTCGGTCTTGACCGGCGAGACCGGCCGGACCCTGGGCTGATCGCCGTCCACGGTGGCGAGGAGCGGGAAGCGGTCCGCCCGGATGACGCCGAGCGCCAGGGCGGGAAGCTCGGCGGGGTCGACGGGTTTGGGGGTGGGCTTGGTCACGAGCCTACCGGAGCAGTCGCTCCATCTGGTCCATCACGGCGTTCATCTCCCGCATCGCCGCCCGGAACGGCGCCGACGTGGTCATGTCGACCCCGGCGTCCCGGAGCAGATCGATCGGGTACTTCGAGGACCCGGAAGCGAGCATCGCCAGGTAGGCGTCGCGCCGCCTCGCGACGGGCTGCGGGAGCCGCGCCTCCTCTCGGATGCCGTTCGCGATCGCGGTCGAGGCGACGATGCTGGTGGCGTACTGGTACACGTAGAAGTCGTAGAAGAAGTGCTCGATGTAGGACCACTCCACGCCGTACAGCGAGTCGACGAGGCAGATGCCCCGGGCATGCCCGTAGTACTTGCGGACCAGGTCGAGGTAGAGACGGGAGAGGCTCTCGCCTGTAAGGATCTCGCCGCGCTCCGCTCGCTCGTGGATCTCGAGCTCGAACTCCGCGAACATCGTCTGGCGGAACAGCGTGCCGCGCAGGTTGTCGAGGTAGCTTCCCAGCAGGAAGAGCCGGGTCGCGCGGTCCTGCGCGCGATCCAGCATGTGGTGGAACAGCAGGTTCTCATTCAGCGTCGAGGCCACCTCGGCCACGAACGTGGCGTAGTCGTGGGTCACATAGGGCTGGTGAGAATCGGCGAGGTAGGTGTGCATCGAGTGGCCCGACTCGTGCGCCAGCGTGGAGACCTCGTCGTAGAGGCCGGTGAAGTTCTGGAGCTGGTAGGGATGCACTCCGTAGGCTCCGGTGCTGTAGGCGCCCGAGGCCTTGCCGGTGGTGGGCATCCAGTCGATCCAGCGGCTCTCGTAGCCGTTTCGCAGCGTCTCTCCGTAATCCTTGCCGAGCGGCTCGACCGCCTCGAGGACGTTCTTCATCGCCTCCTCGGGCGTGAACTTCATGTCCACTTCCTTGACGATCGGGGCGTAGAGATCCTCGTAGCGCAGGGTCTTGAGCCCCATCATGCGCTGCCTGAGCCGAAGGTAGCGGTGGAGCGTGGGCAGGTTGGCGTGGACGTCGGAGATGAGCTGGGTGTAGACGCGGGTCGGGATGTTGTCGCCGAACAGCGCCGCCTCGAGGCAGCTCTTGAACTTGTGCACGTCCTTGTCGAAGACGTGAGCCTGGAGGAGAGCGTTGAGCGTGGCGCCGAGCGTCCCCTGGAACTCCCGGTGGGCGCCCCAGAAGGCGCGGAACACGCTGTCCCGGTCGGCACGCAGGGGGAGCTGCCGGTAACGGGTGTAGGCCGCGTCGTCCATGCGCACGCGCTCCCCGCTCGAGAAGGTGACCTCCGGGTAGGGCATCTCGGCGTTCTTGAAGATCCCGCGGATCGTCTCGCCCGCACCGGCCATCAGGCCTGCCTCGGCCGCGATCTTCTCCTCCTCGGGGCCGAGCGTGTGGGGCGCGTGCCGCAGGATGTCCTCGACGTGATGGCGATAGTCCTTGAGTCGCGGGTCGCCGGCGAGGAAGCCGAGCACGCGGTCGGCCCCGACCGAGAGGATCTCGGGCTCGACGAACGACGAGGCGGTTCGGTACTCCACGCCGAGCCGCTCGGCCTCGGCCCGCATCGCGACGTGCCGGGCGTTGCGAATGTCCTCGTCGGCGAGCTGGCTGGCGTAGGTGCCGAGGCGCGAGACATCGCGCTCGAGGTCCATCATGAAGGAGAGCGCCGCGTACAGGCTCTCCGCTGACGCCCCGAGGTGCCCGCGGAAGCGGTCCATCAGAGGGATGCGCCGGGCGACCGACTGCTTGGCCGCCGACCAGGCCGACTCCGAGGGGTAGAGGTCGCGCAGGTCCCACCGGTACTTCTCCGGACGGCCCCCGCTGCGGAGACCAGCCAGAGCATCGTCCCGACCAGGGCCAGGGACACGCGCATCCAGCGCTGATTCACGAAGGTTTCCTCGGGTGGAGAGGTCGAACGGCCGGGCTGGCCACGAAACACTAGGCGCCACGCTGGCCGAAGCGCCAGTGGGGGCGCGGCCCTACGTCACGGGGAACGCCAACGACCCAATCGGGCTCGAAAATGGATCGCGCCAAGTGGCGTGGTGACAGGGGATCCCGCCGCCCGGCTCACGATGTCGATGAAGTCGCGATCCCGCGGCGGTGAGGCGCCGCCGCCTAGCGTTCCGAGGCCGGCAGCACCGCGACGTTGACCCAGAAGTCCGTGATGGAGCGGATCACCTGGAGGAACTGCTCGAAGCCGACCGGCTTGACGACGTAGCAGTTGGCGTGGAGGTCGTAGCTCCGCACGATGTCCTGATGGGCGTTCGAGGTGGTGAGGACCACCACGGGGACCTGCCGGATCCTGGGATCGGCCTTCATCTCCGCCAGCAGCTCGCGGCCGTCCTTGCGCGGCAGGTTCAGGTCGAGAAGCACGATGTCCGGTCTCGGCGCGCTCGCGTACTTGCCTTCCCTTCTCAGGAACGCCAGGCCCTCTTCGCCGTTCTGCACCACGCTCAACCCGTGCTGGAGCCCGGTCTCCTTCCACACCTCCGCCGTGAGACGCACGTCGGCGGGGTTGTCCTCGACCAGCAGGATCTGGAGCCTCCGTCCCGGCTCGCGCGCGTTCATGCCTCGCTGCCTCTGCCTCCAGCCGTGGAGGCCACCGAGGACGCGCTCGACTCGCCGGCGCCTGCCGCCGTCTCGGCCCCCGGCAAGGTGAACCAGAAGGTGCTCCCTCGGCCCGGCTCCGACTCGGCCCAGATGCGTCCCCCGTGGCGCTCCACGATCCGCTTGCAGATCGCCAGGCCGATTCCGGTTCCGGGGAACTCCTCGCGTCCGTGCAGCCGCTGGAAGATCGCGAAGATTCGCTCGAGGTGCTGCGGCTCCATGCCCAGGCCGTGGTCCCGGATCCCGAGCTTCCACTCGCCGCCCTGTCCGTGGGCGGTCACGTGGATCTTGGGGACCGCCCGGCGCCGGAACTTGAGCGCGTTCCCGAGCAGGTTCTGGAACAGCAACACGAGCTGGGACTCGTCTCCCTGCACCCGGGGCAGCTCGTCATGGGTGACCACCGCCCGCGTCTCGTCGAGGGCCCGCCGCAGGTTGCTCAGGGCACGCGCCAGGACGCGCTCGCCGTCGATCGACTCGCACTGGATCTTGGCCGAGCCCACCCGCGAATACTGGAGCAGGCCGTCGATCAGCTGGTGCATCCACGTCGCCCCCTCCGTGGCGAACGCGATCAGCTCGTCGGCTGCCGGATCCAGCCGGCCGCGGTAGCGCTTCGCCAGCATCTGCGTGTAGGCGGTCACGGTTCGCAGGGGCTCCTGGAGGTCGTGGGCGGCGATGGTGGCGAACATCTGGAGCTCATTGTTGGATCGCTCCAGCTCGGCAGTGCGCTCCTGGACCCGGCGCTCGAGCTCGGCGTTGAGCTGCCGGATCTGCTGCTCGGCGCGCTTGCGCTCGGTGATGTCCTGGGAGGTGCCTTCGATCCGGGCGGCTCCGGGGCCGGTCTCGACCTCGGCGCGGGTGTGGAGCCAGCGCAGGACGCCGTCGGGGCGGATGATCCGGAACTCGAGGTCGAGAGGCTCTCCGGTCTCGCGGGCACGGCGCGCGGCCTCGCCGAACATCGCGCGATCCTGGGGGTGGACCAGGTCCGCGATCGCGCTCCGGTCGATCCACCCGGGCCTGGGCTCGAGCCCGTGGATCTGGAACGTCTCGGGCGAGGCGGCGATCCTCTCCTTGGCGACGTCCCAGGTCCAGGAGCCCAGGTGGGCCAGCGCCTGGGCGCGCTCGAGCTGGCCGCGGCTCTCCTCGAGCTTCTGCTCCGCCGCCTTCCGCTCCGAGATGTCGCGGGCGATGGCCGTGAAGTACACCTCGCTGCGCACCCGCCAGCCGGTGAGCGAGAGCTCGAGCGGGAACTCGGAGCCGTCGCTTCGCCTGCCCTCCAGCTCGACGGTCTTGCCGAGCACGAGACGGTCGCCGGTGGCGAGATACCGCTCCAGGTCGAGGCGATTCGCTTCGTGGTGGCGCTCCGGAAGGAGAGTTCGGAGCGGCTGACCGATCGCCTCGCCGGCGCCGTATCCGAAGATCCGCTCGGCGGCGCCGTTGAAGAACACGATATCGCCCCGGCTGTTGGCGGAGATGATGGCGTCGGCGGCGGTCTCGGCCACTGCCCGGAAGCGCTCCACGCTGATTCGCAGAGCCTCCTCGGCCCGCTTCCGCTCGGTGATGTCCAGGAACGCTAGCAGGATCAGCCGGCTCGGCGACTCGTCCTGGACGATCTGCTGGGCGTTCAAGATCAGCGTCCGGCGTCCGATGCCGGGGAACGTGTGCTCGACCTCGAAGCCTTCCAGGGTCCGGTTCTGCGGCAGGAAGTCCTCGAGCAGCCTCCTCAGATCCGGGATGTCCCAGTTCCAGCTTCCCAGCTGGTAGACGAAGCGGTTCTGCGCCGACTCGGGCGTGATCCGGAAGAACCGGTAGAAGGCCGGATTGGCGGCCTTGACCCGAAGGTCCGAGTCGAGCACCAGCAACGGCTCGCGGATCGTCGCCACGATGGCGTCGGCGTAGCGCTCGGCTCGCGTCCGGGCCGAGACCTGGGCTCTCAGCATGTGGATGGCCCGCGACAGGTCGGTGCTCTGTCGCTGGAAGCGGAGTCCCAGCTCGGCGTACGCACTGCGCACCGCCTGCTCGATGCGCCGGCGGTCCGCCACCACCGCGGCGACGGTCAGCACGCGGTCCGCCACCACCGCGGCGACGGTCAGCACGGTGACCGCCACCACCGAGGTGAAGAGCGCCAGCAGCAGGAGAGAGCCGTTGTAGCCGGCGGACGAGAACGGGCCGACGTCCTTCATCGTGCCCCGGACGGCGATCGCGGAGAGCACCAGGGTGGCCGTCGCCGCCTCGCGCCGGCCGAAGCGGAACGCTGCCCAGATGGGGACCGGGAGGCACAGGAAGGTCAGCGGGAAGCGGTGAGACGTCCCGGGCAGCAGCCGCCCGAACACCAGGTGGCCCACCAGCACCAGCGAGAGCAGCAGCGCGGCGGCCTCGGCCAGGCGCTCCCGCGGCCACCGCACTCTCGGGCTCGAGCCCCACAGGATTACGAACGGGGCCACCAGCAGGTCGCCCCCGACGTCGCCGATCCACCAGTTGAGCCACAGCGCGCCGTAGTGGGTCCAGCGCGCGAGGCCGGCCAGCGCAAGGCTCGAGACCCCGCACGTGGCGCTCACCGCGGTGCTCCCGAGCCCGGCGAGCACCGCGAACTTGAAAATGTCCCGGGGCCGGTCGAAGACGCGGGGACCGCCCGCGAAGCGGTTCACCAGGAACGCGCCGATCACGCCCTCGAGGGTGTTCCCGATGGCGATCCCCAGGGAGCACGGCACCGAGCCCGAGTTGGTGGCGTTGACGAGGAACGCCCCCGCGAAGATCGCGGGCCAGACCCGCATGCCGAAGAGGAGCAGGCTCCCCAAGGCGATCCCGCTCGGGGGCCAGACCGCGGAGACGCTGCCGTTGAGCTCCGCGAACGAGAGCCCGAGCTTGCCGCTGAGGAAGTAGATCAGAGCGACGAGCCCGAGCAGCAGTGCCTGGCGCGTGGCGGGGTCGGACGCGGGGATCCGCAGCGACGGAATGCGCCACGACACTAGTCGGCTGCCTCCTCGAGCAGGGCGGTGAGCGCCTGGGCGGGTTGCGGCATCCCGAAGTAGAAGCCCTGGAGCTCGTCGCAATCCTGACCCATGAGCCCGGCGGCCTGCTCGGGAGTCTCGACGCCCTCCGCCACCGCAGTGGCGCCCATCCCGTGGGCGATCCCGATGATGCCTCTCACGATCGCCGTGTTATAGGGATCGGTGGCGACGTCCCTCACGAACGACTGGTCGATCTTGAGCGCATCGATCGGGAGCTGCTTGAGGAGCCGGAGCGACGACTGTCCGATCCCGAAATCGTCCACCGAGAGCCTCACCCCGAGGGAGCTCAGCTCGCGCAGCGACGAGGCGGTGCGCTGCTCGTCTCCCATGAGGCCGCGCTCGGGAAGCTCGAGCTCCAGGCGGGACGGAGGAAAACCGGTGGACTTGAGTGTTGTCTCCACCGTCTTGCCCAGGTTCTTGTTTCCGAACTCGCGCCCGGAGAGGTTGACCGACATGCGCAGGTGGCAGCCGGCGGCGGAGCGGTTCCAGAGCTCCGCTTGGGTGCATGCGGTGTTGAGCACCCACTGGCCGATCGGCACGATCAGCCCCATCTCCTCGGCCAGCGGCACGAAGCGGGACGGCGGAAGCAGGCCGCAGGTGGGATGCCGCCAGCGCAGGAGCGCCTCCACGCCCAGGATCCGGCCGGTCCGCGCATCGACCCGGGGCTGGTAGTGAAGCAGGAACTGGTCGGCGTCGAGGGCGCGCCTGAGGCCGTTGCAGAGCGACAGACGGTCCGAGCTCTCGTGACCGAGCGCGGCGGAATAGAGGTGGTAGACGTGACGCCCGCGCCGCTTCGCCTGGAACATGGCGGCGTCGGCGCAGCGCAGCAGCGCCTCGGGCGTGCCTCCGTCGTTGGGGTAGAGGCTGATGCCGATGCTCGCCGTGAGGTGGTGCGACTGGCCGTAGAGGTAGAGCGGCGGCTCCAGAGCCCACTGGACCTTGGTGGCCACGCGGATCACGTCCTCCACATTGGCCATCTCGGGCATGATGATCGCGAACTCGTCGCCTCCCAGCCGCGCCACCGTGTCGCTGTCGCGGAGATGGCTGGACAGTCGCGAGGCGACCTCCTGGAGGAGCTGGTCGCCCGCCAGGTGACCGAGGCTGTCGTTGATGACCTTGAAGTTGTCGAGATCGAGAAACAGCAGGGCGAGCAGGTTCTTCTGCCGGCGGGTCCGGGCGAGGCCCTGATGGAGGCGGTCGAAGAACAAGCGGCGGTTCGGCAGGCCGGTGAGACCGTCGTGATAGGCCAGGTGCTGGATCTGGAGCTCCGCGCGCTTGCGCTCGATGGCGTAGCGCAGGGCGCGCGTCAGCAACATGGCGTCGGTCCGCCCCTTCAGCAGGTAGTCCTGAGCTCCGCTGCGGACGGACTCGAGGGCCTGGGCCTCGTCCTGCTGCCCGCTGAAGACGACGATCGGAAGGTCGGTAGCGGTCTCCTGGACCCGCTTCACCACCTCGAGGCCGCGGGCGTCGGGCAAGGAGAGGTCGAGCAGGGCGGCATCGAAAGTTTCGAACGAGAGGCGCCTCAGCGCATCCGTGAGCCGCGTGGCGTGCACCAGCTCCACCGAGGACGCGGGATCTTCGCGCGTCATTTCCAGCACGAGCCGCGCGTCGGCGGCGGAATCCTCGACCAGGAGGACGCGCATGAATCGATGCCTCTCGCCCGGCGAGGCGCGATGGCCCCGCGAAAGATGGAAAAGAGTGAAACCGAGGGGTGTCGATGACCGCTGCAAAATGGATCGGCCCGCCATGCGGAAACGTTTAGAGGTTTCGCGCGCCGGGGAGGACCGAACACCAACCGGTTCAAGGCGGTCGAGCGGGTCCGGTCGGGGGGCAGGCTGGCGACGCGCCGCCGAAGGTGCGAAGTGCAATGGCCGGAGGCAGGTAGGCCGGTGAGTCGGCCCCTCGACAGAGCCGGGGTCCCCCGCGTGGAGCTTGCCCCTAGCAACTTCCTAAGCACCGGCGGAGGACCCACGACCCATCGAGGTATGACCGAATCCCACAGGTGAACCTGCTCCAGCCGGCCCGCCTGCAACGTGCGGGGCGGCTGGTCCTCGCAGGGACTCGGCGAACGCGGCGAGGTGCGCGCTGGATGCGAACCGGATCCAAAGAGGCGGCCGGGGACGCCGCCGTGGTCTTTCCAGGACTGACGCGTGTTACACACGAGCGGGAGCCAGGTTCCTCGATGTGGCCCTTGATCTTCCGCGGTCGCGCGTCGTCGGCCGCAAGGGCTCCCGAACGNNNNTTGCATCGGGGAGCGCAAGCGCGCATCGAGACCGCGGCACTCCGCCGACGTCGGGGAGGCGACGTGGGGCTCGCCAGGCTGAGAATTCACAAGCCTGCTAGAGCGTGCGCTTGAACAGGGTCGCCGTCTTCAGCGCGGTCGCCCGGCTCCGACCGGCTCGCGGAGCTCCGGCGCAACGCGGATCGGAATCTCGCCGGGCCCGGTGCGGCGCCGGCGCCAGCGGCGCTGGAATGCGTCCAGGTAGGTGTAGAAGACCGGAGTCACGTAGAGCGTGACGACTTGCGAGAAGGCGAGGCCGCCGACCACGGCGAGGCCCAGCGGCCGGCGGGATTCCGCTCCCGCGCCCCAGCCCAGCGCGATCGGGAAGGTTCCCATGAGCGCCGCCATGGTGGTCATCATGATCGGCCGGAAGCGGATGCTGCACGCTTTCAGGATCGCATCGCGCGGGCTCTTGCCCTCGGTGCGCTCGGCGTCGAGCGCGAAGTCGATCATCATGATCGCGTTCTTCTTGACCAGGCCCACCAGCATGATCACCCCCACGAACGCGTAGACGCTGAGCTCGGTGCGGAACGCGAGCAGCGTGAGCAGTGCCCCGAAGCCCGCGAACGGCAGCCCCGACAGGATCGTGACCGGGTGGATGAAGCTCTCGTAGAGCACCCCCAGCACCAGATAGATGACCAGCACCGCGACCAGCAGCAGGAGGGCGAGGCCCTGCTGGCTCGACTGGAAGGCCTGCGCGGTGCCCGCGAAGTTGGTGGTGATGTCCGAGGACAGCGTCTGGCGCGCCGCCGACTGCACCTGGGCCACGGCTTCGCTGAGCCCGGTGCCGGGCTTGACGTCGAACGAAAGGGTCACGGCGGGCAGCTGCCCGCCGTGGTTCACGGTGAGCGGACCGAGCCCGGTCTCGAGGCTGGCCACCGCCCCGATGGGGACGAGCGCGCCGCTGCTCGAGCGCACGCTCAAGAGGCGCAGCGCCGAGAGGTCGCGCTGGAACTGGGGCAGGAGCTCGAGGATGACCCAGTACTGGTTGTTGGGAGTGTAGATCGTCGAGACCTGGCGCGAGCCGTAGGCGCTGTAGAGCGCGTCCTCGAGCTGCTGAGGAGTGATGCCCAGCGCAGACGCGCGCTCGCGGTCGATCCGCACCCGGACCTCGGGGTTCTTGATCTGGAGGTCGCTGGTCACGTTGTCGAGCGCCGGCTCGGTCTTGAGCCGCGCCTCGAGGCGCGCGCTGTTCTCGTAAAGCGACGCGATGTCGGTGCCCTGCAGCGTGAACTGGTACTGGCTCTTGGCGAAGCGGCTCCCGATCCGCACCGGCGGCGGGTTCTGCAGGAACACACGGATCCCCGGCACCGCTCCGAGCTTGGGCCCGAGCTCGCGGATCACCTGGTCGGCGGAGAGGCGGCGCTGCGAGCGCGGCTTGAGACGGATGAACAGCCGGCCCTGGTTCCCCACGCTGGCGCCGCCGCCCCCCACCGAGGACATGAACCCCTCGATGTTCCGGTCCTTCTGGACGATGGCGGCCACCTGGCGCTGGCGGCGCACCAGGGCATCGAACGACGTTCCCTCGGCGGTCTCGGTCGTGCCGGTGATCTGATCGATGTCCTCGCTCGGGATGAAGCCCTTGGGCACGATGAAGAACATCGCCACCGTGCCGGCCAGGATCGCGAGCGAGAAGAAGAGCGCCGCCCGGCGATGGTCCATGACCCAGGCGAGGCTTCGCTCGTAGGCGCCGAGCGACCGGCGGAAGATTCGCTCGGAGGCGTCGAACGCCCGCCCGTGGTGCACGGCGCGGCCGGGACGCAGGAACCGGCTGCACAGCATGGGCGTGAGCGTCAGCGAGACGAACCCGGAAACCAGGATCGCCACGGTGATCACCTCGGCGAACTCGTGGAACAGCCGGCCGAGGAGCCCGCCCATGAAGAACACCGGGATGAATACGGCCACCAGCGAGAGCGTCATCGACAGAATGGTGAACCCGATCTCGCTCGCGCCATCGAGCGCGGCCTGCATCGGCGGCTTGCCGCCCTCGATGTGGCGCACGACGTTCTCGAGCATCACGATCGCGTCGTCGACCACGAACCCGGCCGAGAGCGTGAGCGCCAGCAGCGACAGGTTGTCGAGGCTGTGCCCCAGCGGGCGCATCGCTCCGAACGTGCCCACGATCGAGAGCGGCAGCGCCAGGCTGGCGATGATGGTGGCCGGCAGGTTGCGCAGGAACACGAAGATGACCAGCACCACCAGTGCCAGCGCGATGACCAGGGTGGTC
Source organism: Candidatus Eiseniibacteriota bacterium (assembly GCA_005893225.1). Classification (GTDB taxonomy): domain Bacteria; phylum Eisenbacteria; class RBG-16-71-46; order RBG-16-71-46; family RBG-16-71-46; genus WS-3. The sequence continues at coordinate 23,023 of VBOT01000130.1, read as the reverse complement.
TCGACGTCCGCCACCGAGTGCCGGATCGAGATCGAGCGGTCGTTGAGGGTCTCGAGGCGCACCGAGCCCGGGAGCTGCGGCCGCAGTCGGTCGACCAGGACGTGAACGGCGTCGGCGACCTGCACCGTGTTGGTGCCGGGCTGGCGCTGGACCGCGAGCACGATGGCGCGGCGCCCGTTGAACCAGCTCGCCGTGTGGTTGTCCTGCACATCGTCCTGGACCCGGCTCAGGTCCCCGAGCCGCACCGGCGCGCCGTCCCGGGTCATCACCACCAGCGACCGGAACTCGGCCGCGTTCTTGAGCTGGCCGTCGGCGCGTATCGTCTGCGCCTGTTCGCGGCCCCACAGCACGCCGGTCGGGAGGTTCACGTTTCCGGAGCCGACGGCGTCCACCACCTGGTCGATGCCCACGCCGCGAGCGGCGAGCGCTTGCGGGTCGAGCTGGACGCGCACGGCGTACTTCTGAGAGCCGAACACCGAGACCTGCGCCACGCCGTCCACCATCGAGAGGCGCTGGGCGAGGAAGGTCTCGGCGTACTCGTCGAGGGTCGGGAGCGGCAGCAGGTCCGAGGTCAGGGCCAGGAACAGGATCGGCGAGTCGGCGGGGTTGGACTTCTGGTAGGAGGGAGGAATGATGCCCGAGGGAAGCTGCCGCAGCGTCTGCGCGATCGCGGCCTGAACGTCCTGGGCCGCCGCGTCGATGTTGCGCTCGAGTGTGAACTGCAGCGTGATCGTGGTCGAGCCCAGGGCGCTGGTGGAGGTGATGGCGTCGAGGCCCGCGATGGTCGAGAACTGCTTCTCGAGCGGGGTCGCCACCGCCGAGGCCATGGTCTCGGGGCCGGCCCCCGGCAAGTTCGCCCGCACCGTGATCACCGGGTAGTCCACGTTCGGCAGGTCGTTCACCGGGAGCTGCCGGTAGCCCAGGGCTCCGAACAGCAGGATGCCCAGCATCACCAGCGTGGTGGCGACCGGGCGGCGGATGAAAGGTCCCGAGAGGCTCACGGGTCGTCTCCCTGGGAGCGCGCCGCGGAGGCGGTCCGGATGAGCGCCTTCATGCCCGGGGCGAGGCGCAGCTGCCCGTCCGTGACCACGATCTCCCCGGGCTTGAGGCCGCTCGCGACCACCGCCAGGTCTCGCCAGGTGCGCGCCACCTCCACCGGACGCGCCTCCACCGTCGTGTCCGGCTTCACCACGAAGCAGTAGGGGCCGTTCTGGGAGTTCGTGACCGCGACCGCCGGCACCACCGTGGCTCCGCTCTGCTCGTAGAGACGCAGGCGCACCCGCACGAACGCCCCAGGCCAGAGCGCGCCGTCGCGGTTCGGGAACTCGCCCTTGAGGAGCAGCGTGCCGCTCGACGGATCCACCGCGTTGTCCACGAACGCGAGCCGGCCCTCGACCCACAGCGAGTCGCGGTCGGCGGGCGCCGCCTCCACGGTGAGGGGATGATCGCGCGGCCGCCGAACCTCGGGCAGGTCGGCCTGCGTCACGGTGAAGCGCACTCGTATCGGCCGGATCTGGTTGATCGTGACCAGCGGCGTGTCGTTCGCCTTGACCAGGTCGCCGACGTGAACCGAGACGTTGCCGGTCTTGCCCGCGATCGGGGCGCGGATGGTGGCGTGGGACAGATCGAGCCTCGCCGCCGCCACGGCGGCCGAGTCGGCCCGGGCCTGGGAGGAGAGCGCCTCGGCCGCCGAGCGCTTCTGGTCCAGATCACCGGGCGCGATCAGCTGCTGGGCCGCCAGCGCCTCGGCGCGCTTGAGATCCAGCTCGGCGTTCTGGGCCTGGGCGCGATCGCGAGCCAGCTCCGCGAGGCTCTTGGCGAGCGCGGCCTCGAAAGGCCGCGGGTCGATCTGGAACAGCACCCGGCTGGCCCCGACCTCGTCGCCCTCGCGGAAGGCGACCCGCGTGACCAGGCCTCCCACCTGAGCGGTGACCGCCGCGGACTCGAGCGGCTCGACGGTGCCGGTGGCCTCGATCTCGTAGGGCACGGTCCGGGCCTCGGCGCGCGCCACGACGATCGGGACCCGCGGCGTGCGGCGGGGCTGGCTGGCGGAGCAGCCCGCGCCCATGATGGCCGCTCCGAGGAGCGCCGCCGCCACCGCGACCCGGCTCATTGCCTTCCGGCGCCTTCGAGGAAGAAAGACGCCGCCTGCTCCGCGCCGAGGCTCGGCCTCGGTCGCGGTGGAGCGCCGAGCTCGTGCTGGAGCAGCCCGCGGATCATGCCCATCAGGAGCGCGGCGAGCATCTCGGGCCGCTCGCGGCGGAGGATTCCCGCCCGGAGCCCCTCGCGCATGAGCCGCTGAGCGCGCCGCTTGAGCGCCGCGAACGTGGGAGAGGGGTGAGCCGCCGCGGCGATCAGCCCGCCGGGCGGGCGTCCGGATTCCTCCTGCACCAGCAGGGAGAAGAAGCGGCGGTGGGTCTCGATGTGGGCGAAGATCACGTCCAGGAACGCGGTGAGCCGCGGGACGAAGCCCGCCTCGCGCCGCGCCAGCGCTTCGTCCACGGCGAGGAGGAGGGCCGAGCGCCGCGACTCGATCAGCGCGTCCACCAGGTCGCGGCGGTCGACGAAGTGGTTGTAGAGCGTGCCCACCGAGACCCCGGCGCGCGCCGCGATCTGCTCCATGCGGCCGTGGGCGGTCCCGTGCTCGGAGAATATCGCCTCGGCCGCGTCGAGGATCGAGTGACGGATCGTCTCCCGCAGCCGGGCGCGAAGCGGGATCGGAACGGCGGGCGGCCTCCCGGCGCCGGCGCGGTGAAGGGCAAGGGGCGCGGAGCCTCTCGCCCCGGGGCGGCGTAGCGAGCGAGATCTGGCCCGCGCCGCTGAGGACGGATTCATATGGTGAATTTGGATTCAGCCGCGCCCCGGGCGATGCCCCCTTTGGGGCCAGTGCCCCGGCCGGCAGAATCAACCTCCGAAATAGTTCCGGAACACGAACAGCATGTTGCCTGGACGCTCGGCGAGCCGCCGCATGTACCAGGGGAACCAGTGCGCACCGTAGCTGATCAGCACCCGGACCCTGAAGCCTTCGCGAGCCAGGCGCTCCTGGGCCTCCCTCTGGATGCCGTAGAGCATCGCGATCTCGAAGCTCTGCCGGGAGGCCCCGCGGGCCTCGGCCGCCGCCTGGACGCGGGCGAGCAGCGGGAGATCGTGGGTGCCGAGAACCAGCCGGGCGCCGGTGCGGCGCGCCGGCTCGTCGAGCAGCCGCGTGGCGAGCTCGAGGAAGCTCCGGTCCACCTCGCTGCGGCTCTGGAGGGCGATCTCGGCCGGCTCCCGGTAGGCGCCCTTGACGAGACGGATTAGGGGGCCGAGCCGCAGCAGATCGACGATATCGGCGGCGGTCCTCCGGAGGTAGGCCTGGAGGCACAGGCCGACGTTCTCGTGCCTCTCCCGGACCCCCCGGAAGATGTCGACGGTCGCCTCGGTGTAAGCGCTCGACTCCATGTCGACGAACACCCGGTTGCCGAGCTCCTGCGCGCGATGCGCGATGCGGCCCAGGTTCCGGCACGCCAGCTCGCGGCCGGCGTCGAGGCCGAGCTGGGTGAGCTTCACCGACACCTCGGCGTCCAAGCCCGCGGCGCGCACGCGCTCGAGGACCTGGAGGTAGTGGACCGTCACCGTCTCGGCCTCGGAGGCGTCGGTGACGTTCTCGCCGAGCTGCGTGAGGATGGTGGTGAGCCCGCGGTCGCGCAGGACGCCCGCCGCGGCCAGGGCGTCTTCGAGGCTCTCGCCGGGCA
>VBOT01000130.1:0-19265 GCA_005893225.1 Candidatus Eiseniibacteriota bacterium | reverse complement strand
CGCGCTCGCGCAGCCAGACGTTCTGGGAGGCCGCGAGCAACGCGCCACGCAGGACGTTCATGGGCTGAAGCTCGCTCATTTCGATCGATCATGTCCAGCGAGGCGGTACAGGCTCGCCAGCGTCCAAGGGCCCCGTGAGACCCGCGGCCTCCGACATCCTGTTTCGATGGAGACCGCCGACCGACAACCGTCGACCAGGGTGGCGACGAGCCGGCCCTCCACGTCCGAGACCGTGAGCCGGACGCGGCCCGCGACTGGAAGCACGAAGCCGATGCCCGTCATGACGCGGAATGGATTCGGCAGCGGCGGGTCCAGGTGAAGCTCGCGAGGAACGGGAGGCTCGACTCCCGTCTTCGTGCCCAAGGCCGTCACGCGCAACGTGGGCCAGCAATCGTAGCTACCGCATGGAGTGTGAAGCGTCGCGACCGCGTAGTACGTACCTACCCCGGAGTAAGTGTGCAGAGGCGACTGAAGCGTGCTGGTTCCATCGTCGCCGAAGCGCCACGACCAGGTATAGGGCTCGGGGTCCCCGATCAGGCCCGGGTAAGCGTCGAAACGAACAGAGAGCGGGGAGTCTCCCCACCGGATGCTCGTCGTGGCGCCGCAGAACGGATCCACGACCGTGCTGATGTAAACGGGGATCGTGTCACGGCAGACTTGCTGGGGAGCGTCGGCGTCGGTCACCCTCAGGAGGACCGCGTAGATCCCGGACTGGGTGTATTCATGGGAGGGGTTCTGCTCGGTGCTCGAGCCGCCGTCCCCGAAAGTCCCAGTGGAATCCGAGCGGGACGACACCGTTCGCGACCAGGGCTTGAAAATCCACCCGTACCGGCGGCTGCGAGTACGCGTAGCTGGCTCGAGCCTGGCAAGCTAGATTCGCCGACGCCATGTGCGCCGGGAGCCACGCCGCGATCACCATCGCCGAGGACGCGAGCCACCTGACGGAAAGGCGGGAACGCATCGACCTCCTCCTGGTTGTGTCCGCGGGGATGTCCGCCGCCCACGATGATATTGCCGTAGGATTCACCGCCGCAATGGGGCGAGCAACGGGCGCCGGGGCGCCTCGCGGTGCGTGACCGGCGGGGGGCCGGCGGTCCCGCGGGCGCCGCATCCGACGTACCCGCCGCCCCGGGCTTGCGCCGCGTCCTTGGCTTCCGGGACGTGGTCCTGTTCCTCGTGGCCGCGGTGGTCAGCACGCGCTGGATCGCGGCGGCCGCCGCGGCGGGCCCGAGCGCTCTCGCGCTGTGGGTGATCGCTTTTCTTGCCTTGTTCGTGCCGCTCGGCCTCACCGTCCTCGAGCTGTCTTCTCGCCACCCCGACGAGGGGGGCATCTACGTCTGGGTCCGCGAGGCCTTCGGGAGCTTCGCCGGGTTCATGACCGCCTGGATGTACTGGGCGAGCAACCTGGTCTACTTCCCGGGGCTCCTCTACTTCGTCGCCGCCAACGCGCTGTTCGTGGGTGGCCCGCAGTGGCTCGGCCTCTCGGACAGCGCGCCCTACTTCATCTCGGTCACCCTGGGCGGGATCGCGATCGCCTTCGCACTGCACCTCGTCGGGCTCAACGTCGGCAAGTGGCTGCACAACGCGGGGGCGGTCGGCACCTGGATGCCGGTCGCGATGCTGATCGCCGTCGGAGCAGTGGCGTGGGTGCGCGGCGGTCCGGCCATCGCGCTCGACCCCGCGGCCTGGCGCCCGCACGCCGGGCTCAAGGAGCTGACCCTGTGGTCCTCTCTCGCCTTCGCGTTCGCGGGGCTCGAGGTGGCTCCGCTGCTCGCCGGCGAGATCGTGGCGCCGAGACGCACGCTGCCGCGCGCCCTGCTCGCCGCCGGCGCGTTGATCACCGCGACCTACGTGCTGGGCACGCTCGCGATCCTGGTCGCGATGCCGGGCAGGGAGGCGAGCGGCCTGCAGGGGATCCTCCAGGCCATTCAGGTGGGCGGAGCACGGGTCGGCCTCCCGGCGGCCCTGGCTCCCGCCGCGGCGGCGCTCATCACCGTCGGCGGCCTCGGGCAGGTGGCCGCCTGGCTGGCGGGGGGTGCCAGGCTCCCGTTCGTGGCGGGAATCGATCGACTCCTTCCGCCGGCGTTCGCTCGCACCCATCCGCGCTGGGGAACGCCGTGGGTGGCCCTGCTGGTCCAGGCCCTCGGGGCAGCGCTCTTCGCCCTGCTCGGCCAGGCGGGGACGAGCGTGCGCGGCGCGTACGACGCGCTGGTGAGCATGACCGTGATCGCCTACTTCGTTCCCTATCTCCTCATGTTCGCGGCACTGATCCGGATCCAGGGCGAGCCGGCGGGCCCGCAGGTGATCCGTGTCCCGGGCGGAAGGCCCGCCGCCATCCTCGTCGGGGCGCTGGGCATGATCTCGACCGCGGTCTCGATCGCGGTCGCCGTGATGCCACCGCCGGGGTCCGAGGCACCCGCCATCGCGGCGCTCAAGGTGGTCGGTTCGAGCCTGCTTCTCGCCGGGGGAGGGGCGCTTCTCTACGGCTGGGGGAGCCGCCGACGCGTCGGGCGAGCGTGAGCGTTGGCGTGAGCCTCTGATCGTCGCCGACGTGGGCCGGCTCAGGGTGAGGTGAGATCGTCTTCAACCACTGCTCGACATCCGCGCCGCAACCAACTGCAGCCCTTGTGTTCCCCAAGATTCGATCTGTCGATTGTGAGGCCGGCTGCGCTACAGCTCGTTCCGCCGGATAATCTCCGCCAGCCGGCGCGCGCTCTCCCGGATCGTCCGCTGCTGCGTGGCGTAGTCCGCCGCGACCAGCCCGAAGCGCGCCGTGAACCCGTCGGCCCACTCATAGTTGTCGAGCAGGGACCAGTGGAGGTAGCCGACGAGCGGGATGCCCTCGGCCACGGCCCGCGCCACCTGCCAGAGATGAAGGAGAACCGGTGGGCGTTGTGACCGAGCTCCCGGGCCACGTCGAAGTCCTCGCGGAAGCGCCGGTAGTGGTCGCAGGCCGCGCCCGACGGCTCGGACACCTTGCCGGCCCGCTCCCAGTCGTACCAGTCGTTGTTGGTGAGGTCGCCTTCGACCTGCTGCGCGGCCGTGGCGGCGCCGCAGAGGAAGCCACGCGGAAAGCGGAAGTTCTCGGTGTGAATGCCTGGAGCTTCCCTGTTCCCCCTCCAGAGCGCCGACCGTACCCGGATGCGGCGGGGCTGGCAACGGAGCCACGTCACGGAGGGCGCGCCATGGCCCGGTGACCGCGGACAGCTTGCGCGGTATCGAGGGATCCATCATCTTCGCTTCGAGACCGACCCCCGACTTCACGATGACCGACCCCTCTCAGGCCCCGCCGCCCGCGGAACCCTTCGAAGCCCTGCTCGCGCCGGTCCTCGACCGAGCCTACGCGCTCGCCTACCACCTCTCGAGGAGCCGCGACGATGCCGAAGACCTGGTGCAGGAGGCTGCCCTCCAGGCGTTCCGCGCCTTCCACCAGTTCCGGCCGGGAACCAATTTCAGAGCCTGGTACTTGCACATCCTGACGAACTGCTTCTTCGCCCAGTACCGGAAGAGGAAGCGCGAGCCGAGGACCCTGAACATCGAGGATGCCGAGCCGCTCTATCTCTATTCCCGCACCCGGGAGCTCGGCATGCACGAGAAGACGCCGGATCCCGCTTCGGCGGTGCTGGGGAAGCTCGGAGAGGACCAGGTGCACGCGGCCATCCAGGCGCTTCCCGAGGAGTACCGGGTGGTGTGCGCCCTGTACTTCGTCGAGGAGCTTGCCTACCAGGAGATCGCGGGCGTGCTCCGGTGTCCCGTGGGGACCGTGCGCTCGCGCCTCCATCGCGGCCGGAAGCTGCTCCAGAAGGAGCTGTGGGCGGCCGCGCGAGAGCACGGCATCGTGACGGCGAAAGCGGCGCCGGAGAGGGTGGAATGAGCCCGATCGACCGCTACAACTGCGAGGAGACCTTCCGGAGGCTGGACGACTTCCTCGACCGCCACCTGAGCCCCGAGGAGATCCGTCTGGTCCAGGAGCACCTGGACACCTGCGGGCAGTGCGCGTCGGAGTACGCGTTCGAGGAGAGCGTGCTGCGAAACGTACGCGCCAAGCTGCAGCGCATCAAGGCGCCCGACGACCTGCTGTCGAGGGTCCGGCAGGCGCTCGAGCGCGAACGGGGCGGCGGCCGCCCGTCGGGCTCGCGCTAGCCCGGCGCTCACCGCGATCGCTGCAGCGGGGGACGGGCGGCACCGTCCCCCGCTGCGGGCTCACCTGGGCTGGGGAACGATCCTGATGTATGGGCGCGGCGCCTTCCAGCCGTCCGGGTACGTCTTCTTCGCCTCTTCGTCGGAAACCGAGCCGGCGATGATCACGTCCTGGCCCTGCTTCCAGTTCACGGGGGTCGCGACCTTGTGCTTGGCGGTGAGCTGCAACGAGTCGATCACCCGCAAGACCTCGTCGAAGTTGCGTCCCGTGGTCATGGGATAGACCAGGATCAGCTTGATCTTCTTGTCGGGCCCGACCACGAACACGTTTCGCACCGTCTGATTGTCCGCGGGCGTGCGGCCCTCGCACGAGCCCTCGAGGTCCGCGGGCAGCATCCCGTAGAGCTTCGAGATCGACAGGTCGGGATCGCCGATCATCGGGTAGTTCGGCGCCTGCCCCTGAGTCTCGCGGATATCGTCGGCCCACTTGGAGTGGCTGGTGACCGGGTCCACGCTGAGACCGATGATCTTCGTGTTCCGTTTGTCGAACTCCGGCTTGACCCGGGCCATGTAGCCGAGCTCGGTGGTGCAGACCGGGGTGAAGTCCTTGGGGTGGGAGAACAGCACCACCCAGGAGTCTCCGATCCAATCGTGAAAGCGGATCTTTCCTTCGGTCGTGTTGGCCTCGAAGTCGGGAGCCGCACTGCCAATCTGGAGCGCCATGACTTACGACCTCCTCGGGATGATTCGCTCACCGCGACGACGTCGGGCGGAGCGATGGGAATGAACATTCGACGCGGACGACACCATGGAACTCGCGTGAGGAGCGGTAGTTTACGCCTAACGTTGCATCCGATTCCAACGTCGGAAAGAAGACTCAGCCCCCGGGGTGCGGAGGCCGACATTCCGGTGATGAGGGGGCGCCGATGAAGGGGTGGAGGTGGCGCGGGGCGGGCGGCCTGTCCTCCCTCGCCGCGGCTCTCGTCGCCATCTGGACGACGGCGGGTGTCGCGCGGGGCGACCTTACCATCCGCCGCGCCGGGGCCGACCTCCCGTGGCCAGCGGGCACCGACGTTGTGCCCTTTGAGCTTCGCCACGGGCTCGTGCTGGTGCGGGCGGCTCTCGCGAGCCCTTCCGGGCGCGACACCTCGGGGCTCTTCGTCTTCGACACCGGCTCGCCAGTCCTCGCCGTGCGCGCCGGGGTGTGGAACGCCTTGCTGCTCGACACCCTCGAGCTCGGGCTCAGCCACTCGAGGCTCGTTCGGCGGCCCCTCAGCAGGTTCGAGTTAGGCCCGGCGCGGCTCGACGGGGTCGAGATCGGCGGGGTCCTCGCCGACTCGGTGATGGACGAGGACGTGCTGGGCATCTTCGCCCCGAGCCTGCTCGGGGACCATGCCGTGGTGCTGGACTATGACGCGCGAGAGCTCGCGATCCTGTCGCGCACCTTGACCGTGATCGCCGCGCAGGAGGCTCAGCCCGGCGGCGCGCCGCCGGGCGTGCAAGCTCGGACCTGCCGGTCGCGCGCGAGGCTGGGATCGATCCTCTCGCGAGGCGCGGTGCCGGTGCCATTCCGGCGCTTCCAGGGCGGTCGAATGCTGGTGAGCGCCCGGATCGAAGAGGATTCCGGCGAGTGGCGGAGTCGCCCGCTCACGCTGCTCCTCGACACCGGGGCCTCCGGCTCGGTGCTGTTCGCCGATGCCGTGGCCGAGCGCGTGACGCGTGCCGCGAGCTGGCCGCGCCGGAGCGGCCAGCGAGTGCGGACCGTGCTCGGCGACGTCAGCGCCGACCTGACCCTGCTGCCCAGGCTGCTGCTCACGGATGTCTCGCCGCCCATCGCTCTGGAACGCGTGCAGGCGGGCGTGGTGGCGCGCCCGTCCTTTCCGGACATCCAGGGGGAGCTGCCCGATCCGGTCCACGGCCTGCTGGGATACTCGTTCCTGGGGCGATTCCGCGTGGTGCTGGACTATCTCGACGAGCTGCTGTGGCTGGATGTCGACCGCGAAGCGCCGGGGTCTCCTCGCCGCTCGCGGATCGGCGGCCTGCCGCCTTGAGGGCGCGAAGGTCGGAGTGACACTGGCGTTCACGACGCGGCCGGCTCTTCGGCCGTGATCACCCTTCCGCGCGTCTCGGGTAAGACCCACACCCAGAACGCCGCGAACACCAGGAACAGGGCGCCGAGAGCGATCCCTCCGCCCAGTCCCTGCCGCACGGCGATCCCCGTGATGATCAGTGGCGTCAGGAACTGGATTCCGCGCGCGAGGTTGAGCGCGGTCCCCATGGCGGTGCCGCGCACCCGGGTGGGGAAGACCTCCGCGAAGATCGGTCCGTAGCCGGAGAAGATCCCCGTCCCGACTCCCACCATGAACATGCACGAGAGCGCCACCGCGGGGTTCGCAGAGACCTGGTTCCAGAACAGCGTCACGGCGGCGAGCCCCACGGCCCACACCGCGCAGTAGACCGAGTAGGTGCTCTTCCTTCCGTAGGTGTCGGCGAACCACCCGAACGAGAGGTAGCCCAGGAGCCCGCCCGCCTGAGTGACCAGCACCCAGAGGCCGGACTTCGCCATCGACAGGCCGAGCTTCTCGTAGAGATAGGTGGGCAGCCAGAGGTAGGTGAACCAGTAGGCCGACATTCCCGCCATCGCCAGCACCAGGCAGAAGAAGAACGCCCGCCTGAGAAGGGGGTCGCGCATGAGCTCCGCGAACCGGCCGCGCCGTCGCTCCAGCATTCCCGCGCGCTCGCGCAGCCAGACGTCCGACTCCGGCATGCCGCGGCGGATCGCCACCACCAGGAGCGCCGGGAGCACCGAGACGAAGAAGGCGCCGCGCCAGCCGGCGGAGGGGCCGAAAGCATGCTCCAGGGCCGGGACCAGGAAGCCGCCGACGAGTGACGCGAGCGCCACGCCGAGCGGCGCGCCGCTCTGCATCACGGCGGCGTAGCGGCCGCGCACGCTGGGGGGGAAGGTCTCCGCGATCAGCGCCTGGCCCGTGGCCCACTCGCCGCCCACGCCGATCCCGGTGAGCATCCGGAAGCAGAGCAGCCACCCGACGCCGTGAGCGAGCCCGCACAGGAAGGTGCCCGCCGAGTAGACCAGGATGGTCGAGGCCAGGATGGGCTTACGGCCGAAGCGGTCGGCCAGCCACCCGCAGATCACGCCGCCCACGGCGGTGGCCCCGAGCGAAGCGCCCAGGACCAGCGACAGCGTCCCACTCGAGAGCCCGAGGCTCTTCCGGATCGGGACCAGCAGGAACGAGAACAGGATGAGGTCGTAGAAATCGAACAGCCAGCCCGCCCAGCATGCGCCCAGGATGGCGAGATGCTGGCGGCCGAGGCGTTCCCTCTGGTTGAGGAGCGCAACGGGAGTGGGGCTCGGGAGGGACATGGCGGCGGCTCTCCGCGAAGTCGCGGCGGTCGGGCGCCGGGCACAAAGTGTCCGCCCGGGGCGTCCCGCTTACTGGCCGGAAACAGGATCCAGTCGCCTCGGGACTATGACGGTTTGCATCCCACGCGTCCATCCCGACATCGAATCGTCCGGCTGCGCCTTGAGGTCGCTCCCATCACACCCCTGCGCGGAGGCTGACTCATGAAGAAGACGATCCCCTGGCTGTCGCTGCTCCTCGTGATCCTGGGCGCGAGCGCCGTGCCCGGCGCCGAGCACCATGTGAAGGCCGACCTCGTGCCCAACGGTGACTCGGGGGTCAGCGGCTTCGTGCAGCTCACGCAAATGCCCCACGGCGGAACCAACGTCCACGTCATCGCCAAGGGACTGCACCCCGGCACCGTCTACTCGTCGTTCTACTACGAGAGCAGCAATTGCACGGAGCCCGCCGACCCGCTGGGAACCTTCACCGCCAACCCCGGCGGAGTCGGCCAGGTCCACGGCAAGATCGACGACGATCTCGACGAGGTGGGCTCGGTCTCGGTGCGGCTGGGTCCCGGCTACGGTGATCTCCAGGCCTGCGCGAAGATTCACTAGACCGGACCTCGACACCACGAGGGCCCGCGGGATGCCCGCGGGCCCTCGAAGTTGATGCCCTGCCGGACCGCCGCGCCTCGCGCCTGCTCTCGAGCGAGCCGGGGTCCGACGCCGGCTTGCTCGACGGCTAGCCGGCGAGGATGACGAGCTGCTTGACCTTCCGGAACTCCATAGGATTGACGATGTGGAGCTCCATCTGGCCATCCACGAGCTTCAGCTCGTAGCTCGATGCCGGCTGCGCGCTCAGCACCTTGGCCTTGGGAGCCGAAACGCGAACGACCGTCTCCTGGTCGGTGTCGAGCGCGGTGAACGCGGTCTCGTTCGAGCTCCCCAGCGGCTGTAGCGTCTTTCCAAGGCCCAGCACTCCGCCCTTCGCCACCACCACGCCGGCGTCTCTCAGATCCTTCTTCTTCCCGACGATGTAGTAGACCGTCGCCAGCTCGCGCCTGCGTTCCTCCAGCGTCTGGTCGCGAATCCTCAGCGTGTCCTGCGTCTCCTGGACCGTGCTCGCCAGTCCCGTCACCTCGGTCTGCAGCGAATCGACCTGGCCCGAGAGCTGGGCGATGAGACCTTCCTTTTCCGACACGGTGCTCTTGAGATTCTTGATCATCTTCTCGAGCCCCGCGATCTTGGTCCCGTTCGTCTTCATGCTGCTCTCGAGCTGCTGGATCCGCGCCTTGCTGCGGAGAATGCCGGCCCGGAGCAGGGCGATGCGGTCCAGGGCCTCGCGGCCGTTCGGACCGCTGAGCCTCTGCTCGGCCTGAAGGTCCCCGGAGCGCATCTGCACCGACGCCTCGCCGAACGAGATGGCGTTGAGGCTGTCCTGGATCTCCGCCACCGCCTGGATGGTCTGGTCGTAGCGGGCCTGGGTCTTCTCCTGCTCCGACTTGGTGCTGGCGTAATCCGCGGAAGTCTTCTGGTACCTCATGTACAGCACCGACGTGGCGCCGGCCAACAGGATGATGACGGCGACCAAGGCGAACATCACCGGTTTACGCATGGCTGCATCCTCCTTCGCTTTCGCCCGAAGAGGCTCGGGACTCGCAAGGCTGCCCGCGGGCCACGCCGCCCGCTGTCGCAGGGTTCAGTCGGTCTCGGCGCAGAGGCGAGCGAGGGTCTCGGACTGCTGACGCTCAAACCGTATGGATTCAGATACCACAGAGCTGGCGAAACTCGCCCCGAAATGGCACGTCCGTGACACGGCTTGGCGAGGACGCAACCGATGTTCGGGCGGGGTCACGGTGGGCCGGGGGGCCTTCGAATAACGCAATCGACCCCGGTTCCGCGATGCGAGCTGCAATGAAACGGCGGCGGCCTTCGCGATGCGTCCCTTTGCAACGGCCTGTTTCATGGGCGGGCGGCAGGGTCTCGTCGAGGAGCGCATCTTGCTCCACTGGGAAGCTGGGCTTTCCGTGCGCTCGTAAGGATGCGACCCAGAGCGGGCCGAGGCGGCTCCAGGGAGGAGTCTCATGAGACGGATCAGCAGGCGGGCAGGGCTCGCGCTGCTCTTCTCTACGGCGCTCGCGCCGTTTGGCCCTGGCGCACGGGCGGCCGGCCGCGATGCGGCCGAAGCCATCTTCCGTGGCGCCCGCGCCTACACGGTGCGCATCCGCACCGAGATCGTCACACCGTTCGCCGAGGACTCGCGAGGCGCCTTCATGGGGGCCGGGTTCGTCGTCGACGCGAGCCGCGGCTGGGTGCTGACGAACGCTCACGTGGTGGGACAATCGCCCTCGACGGTGCTCGTGGCGTTCGCCGACGAGCCGTTCGTTCCCGCGCGCAAGATTTACGTGGACTCGTTCACCGACGTGGCCGTCGTGGCGATCGAGGTCAAGGGGAGGGCGCTTCGAGCCGCGCCGCTCGATTGTTCCGAGACGCCGAACGTCGGCGAGAGCGTGGGAGCCTTCGGCCACCCGCTCGGGCTCCTCTTCACCGGCAGCCGCGGCATCGTCTCGGGGAGGACCGACCAGATCGGTCCCGATCTGCTCCAGATCGACGCGACCGTGGACCACGGCAACTCGGGCGGCCCGGTGATCCGGCTGCGCGACGGCCGGGTCGTGGGCATCGCCACGGCCGGGGCCGGGGGGCAGAGGTCGGACCGCGTGAACTTCGCGACCCCGATGAAGGACGTGTGCCGGATCCTGGACCTGCTCAAGGCCGGCGTCGCTCCCGATCCGCCGAAGATGCCGTTCTCGCTGCTCGTGAACGAGGACGGCAGTCACACGCTCCAGGTCGGGTGCACCTTCGATTCGACGCGATGGCCGTTCGAGCCCGGCGACCGGATCGTGTCCCTCCCCGGCCATGAAGGCAGCCTCAAGACCCTGAGCGATCTGGTGACCGCCCTGCGCGGGCGTCCCGGGCCCGTGCCGCTGCTGGTCGAGCGCCAGGGCAAGAGGGTCCAGATCGAGATCACGCCGGAGCGCAGGGCGCCCGTCCTCGAGCGGCGGGCCGCCATCATCGACGGCGCGCTGATCGCTCCCGCCGCCTTCGAGGACGCGCCGGCCCTGCGAGAGGCCGCCGAGTTCATGATCCAGTCCGTCGAGCCCGGATCGGCGGCCGAGGGGCTGGGCCTTGGCCAGCAGGACATCGTGGACACGTTCGACGGGCATCGCTTCGAGAGCTTGCAGCTCCTGATGGCTTACCTGCGACAGCACCCGCGGGGAACCCCGATCCGGCTCGTGCTGCGCCGGTGGAGCGGGGCGATCCATGGCATCTTCGACTACCACGTCCGGGAGCTGCCGGGGGAGGACGTCCGGTTCGTGGGGGTGGAGGAGCCGGTCGCGAGCGACGGTCGCTAGGAGGTGAGCCGGCCCCCGCTTTCGAGCGGGCGGACGAGCGCCGCGACCCTCACGCGTCGAGGCGCATTCGAGCCAGGAGATCGCGGAACCGAGGCTCGCCCCGCAGGCCGTCCAGCCGCGGGTGCACCTTGATCCACACCAGCGTGCCGTCGCGCTCGGCATGGGCGCGTTCGAGCCAGTCGAGGGCGCGCTCCGTCTCGCCGACGACGGCGTAGAACGACGCGATGCCGTAAGGCGACACGAACCGATCGGCCGAAGGCGACAGGATCGCGTCGATCGTCCCGAAGGCCGCCTCCCGCCGCCCCGCCCTTGCCTGGAGGATCGCCAGCCCGGTCGAGGGAGGGGGTTCCCCATCCGCCGGGGCGGCGCGCAGGAACTCCTCGAGGGCCTCCTCCGCGCGGCCCACGTGCTCGAGCGACCGAGCCAGGTCGGTGTGGGCCGGCCCGAAGTCCGGGTCCATCTCGATGCACTTGCGATAGTAGGCGATGGAGCGCTCGTAGCGGCGCGCGTAGAACAGCACGTCTCCCACCGCGGTGTGGATGATCAGGGACAAAGGATCGAGCTCGAGCGCCCGCTCGGCCTCCGCGATCGCCTCCTCGTGCCGTCCCATGCCCGATAGGAACTGCGCGTACCAGCGCGTGCCGGTGGCGTAGCCGGGGTTGAGCTCGAGCGCCCGCAGGAATTCGTGCTCGGCGCGCATCCAGTCCCAGTCGTGGAAGCGGTGGACGTAGCCCAGCGAAGCGTGCAGCTCGGCCAATCCATCATCGAGCGCGAGCCCGCGCTCCGCCGCCTGCTTGGCTCGCGGGTAGACCTGGTCGGGCGGCGTGGCGTTGGTGTTGCCGAGGGCGCTGTAGCTGTCGGCGAGCCCGGCGTAGGCGAGCGCGTAGTCCGGGTCCGCGGCCAGGGCTTCCTCGAACCGCTGGATGCTCTGCCGGAGCGACTCGGTGGTCCAGCGGTTCCACAGGTAACGACCTTGAAGGTAGGCGACGTGCGCGGCGGGGTTCACGGGCCCCCTGGACTTCAGCCGGGAGGCTTCCTCGGGCGTCAACTGGATCTGGATCTCGCGCGCGATTGCCTGGGCCACCTCGCTCTGGAGCGCCAGGATGTCGGTGAGGTCGCGCTCGTAGCTCTTGGCCCACAGGCTGGTGTCGGTGGCCGCGTCCACGAGCTGGACCGTGATGCGCACCCGGTCTCCCGCCCGCAGCGCCGAGCCTTCCACCACCGCATCCACCTTGAGCTCGCGCGCCACCTCGGGCAGCGACCTCTGGGTCCCCTTGAAGCGCATCGCCGAGGTGCGCGAGATCACGCGCAGCGCCCGGATCTGGGTGAGGCCGGCGATCAAGGCGTCGGTCATCCCGTCCGCGAAGAATTCCTGCTCCGGATCGCCGGACCGGTTCTCGAACGGAAGCACCGCGAGGGATCGGATGGCGCCAGCGTTCGTGGGCTCCGAAGCCGCGCTGCCCGCCGAGCCCGCGCGCGCCGCCGTGGCGGGGGAGAGGGCGCCCGAAATCGGGAGGCCCGCGCCATCCGTGATCTCGCCCCGCAGCGCGCGGATCAGGGCGCCGGCATCGGCGAAGCGCATGGCGGGCTCCTTCTCGAGACAGCGCGCCACGATCCCCTCGAGCTCGGCCGAGAGGCCCGGGCGCGCCGCGCGCAGGCGCGGCGCGGGATCGTGGAGGATGGTATGGAGCACGTGCCCGATGTTGTCACCTGCGAACGGGCGCCGGCCCGTGGTCATCTCGAAGATCAGGACCCCGAGGGCGTGCAGGTCGGTCCGCCCGTCGAGCCGCTCGCCGCGAATCTGCTCGGGCGCCAGGTAGGCGAGGGTCCCCGCGATTCTCGGCGAAGACACGGTCGGTGCCTCGGTCGCCGTCGCGGCGTCGCCTAGGAACTGCGCGAGGCCGAAGTCCAGCACCTTGGCGCATCCACGCGGCGTGATGACCACGTTGCCCGGCTTGAGGTCGCGGTGGACGATCCCCTGCTCGTGCGCCGCCTCGAGCGCTTCCGCCACCGCCAGGGCGATGACCCGGGCGCGGACCTCGGGGAGCGGACCGAGCTCGAGGTGCTCGGCCAAGGACTTGCCCGGGACCAGCTCGAGCACGAGGAAATCGACCTCGCCCTCGGAATCGAAATCGAACAGCGTCGCGATGCCGGGGTGGAGCAATCGCGAAAGCGCGCGCGCCTCGAGACGGAAGCGCCGTCGCGACGGCTCGTCGCGCAGGGCCTCGTCGCGGATGACCTTGAGGGCCACCTGTCGCTCGAGGCGCGGGTCCTCGGCTCGGTACACGATCCCCATCCCGCCCTCGCCGAGGCGCTCGATGATCCGGTATCGACCGAGTGTTGTGTTCACGGGGTTCCGGGAGGGACCATGGCCCAGCACCCTATCAGGAAAACCAAACCTCCAAGAAAGTCCTAGCTTGGAAGTAGGCTCCTCAGGCCGCCTTCCGGGCGCTCGCGGGCGGCGGCTCGTTGAGCACCGCCCAGAACATTCCCAGGTTCTTGACGGCGCTGATGAACTCGCTGAACGCGACCGGCTTGACGACGTAGGCGTTGACGCCGAAGTCGTAACTCTGGGCGATGTCCCGCTCTTCGCGCGACGACGTCAGGATGACGACGGGCACGGTGCGCAAGTTCGGATCGGCTCTCATCCGCCTGAGTACCTCGTGGCCGTCCAGCTTCGGCATCTTGAGGTCCAGGAGCACGACCGCCGGAGCCACGGGCGGGCGGTTCGCGTGAGCGCCCGTGCAGCTCAGGTATTCCCACGCCTCCGCCCCGTCTCGGGCGACGACGACCTCGTTCACGAGGTGGGAGTCCTGCAATGCGGCCAGGGTCAACTCGACATCCTTGGCGCTGTCCTCGGCCAACAGCACGCGCTTGAGCTCGCTCATCAGGCTGCCTCCTTTCGTTCGCTCCACTCCCCCTGCGTCTCGCGCGGCAGCGAGAAGAAGAACGCGGCGCCGCGACCCACCTCGCCCTCCGCCCACGTGCGTCCACCGTGCCGCTGAACGATCCGCCGCACGTTCGCGAGGCCGATTCCGGTCCCCTCGAACTCGTCCGCGCTGTGCAAGCGCTGAAACACTCCGAACAGCTTGTGCGAATAGTTCATGTCGAAGCCCACCCCGTTGTCCCGCACGCAGACGACCGTTTCCCGATCGGACTGCTCGGCGCCGATCGCGATCTCGGCACCGGCGCGGCCGGCCGTGTACTTGATGGCGTTCGAGACCAAGTTGGCGAAGACGAGCTGCAACATGGCGGGATCTCCCCGCGTTTCCGGAAGCGGCGACACCCGCCAGTGAATGTCGCGGTTCGCGGCTTCGTTCGCGAGAACCCGGCGCGCCTCCTCGACCAGTACGTTGAGATCCACGCGCTGGTCCTGCATCTCGGTGCGCCCCATTCGCGAGAACACGAGCAGGTCGTCGATCAGCCGCCCCATGCTCTGGGCCGAATCCGAGATCTGGGCCAGATAGTGGCGTGCCTTGTCGTCGAGCGATTCGCGGGCGTGTCGCTGGAGCAGGTCCGCGAAACCGTCGACGTGGCGGAGCGGCGCTCGGAGATCGTGGGACACGGAGTACGAGAATGCCTCGAGCTCATGGTTCGAGGCTTCGAGCTGCGCCGTGCGCGCGTTCACCCGCCATTCGAGGTCCGCGTTGAGCTGGCGCAGGTCCACGTCGCGCTTTTCGATCTCGCGGAGCATCTCATTGAATGACTCGGCCAGCAGTCCGAGCTCATCATCGCTGACGACGTGCGCCCGGATCGTGTAGTCCTTGTGCTCGGACACGTTTCGCGCCGCCTCGGCCAGGGCGCGAACCGGCCGCGCGATGCCGCGTTGCAACCAGGCCGCGAGGGCGAGCGCCACGCCACTCGATCCCACGATGGCGAGCGCCACGACCAACTCGTAGAGACGGAGGCGTTCGTCGAGCGCCCGCAGATCCGACTTGAGGTAGAGGGTCCCCAGCCATCGACCGTCTTCGAGAACGGGTTGATCGACCACCAGCCATTTCTTCTCGAACCGCTGCCCGCTCCCTGTTTTGCGCGGCCACCGGGCAGGCGCCGCCGCGGGCACCGGGTAGGCGGCGAGCACGCGCCCCTGCTGGTCATAGAGGGCGGCGGCGACCATGCTCGGGTCGGGCTTGAGCGCAGCCAGGATCTGGCTGGCATCCTCGGGATTTTCGAACGCGAGCGCCCCGCTCGAGTTCGCAGCCAGGATCTGGGCGCGGGTCACCAGGGCCCTCACCAGCGCCCGCCGGAAGCTGACGATGTCGAACACGACGAGGGCGGCCCCGGTCAAGACGAGCACCGCCACGCTCGTGAGCATCATCCCGGCGACGAGCTTGCGGCGGATGGTGGTGCGCACGGTCGTCACGGCCTATCGTCCTTGTCGCCGACGATCTCGGACTGCCTGAGGAGCTTGGAGCTGATCGTGAGCCGAGCCGCTCGCGCGGCGGCCATGTTGATCCTGAGCCTCAACCGGTGTTGCTTGACCCCAAACGTGATGATCCCGGAGTGCTCCGTGAACTCCTTGGTCTCGCCGACCGTCAGGATGCTCCGACGCGCCAGCGGGGCGAGGACGCTCTCCATGCGGCCCGCCTCGGACGCGGCGATGAACAGGATGTGACAGGCGTCGATCCGATCGGCCGCCGGGTAGCGGCGAACCACCAGAGCGCGGCCGTGGGCGGTCTCCTGGGCGACCACCTCGTCGAGGCTGCGGCCAAACGGGTCCTCGCCCAGGATGCCGATCGTGATCGGCGTGCTGGGGCTGGGAAAGGCATCCGCGGGCCAGTCGACGAACTGAGCGAAGTTGAACAGGAAGGCGGCCTTGAGATCGTATTCCTGGGTGAGCTTCCCGCTGGTTTCGGCGTCGGCCCCTGGCGCGATGGGAAGCCACGTGAGAACGAAGAGCCCCGCGAGGGCCCATGCCCGAGGCCCGTCCCGCGTGCTGCGCCGCTGGGGTGGCGCGATGCCCTCCCGTCGCGGAGCCGCCCGCGTCAGAATCGCCATGTCGCCTTCCCGTACACGCTGCGCCGCACCTCACGACGAGCCGCCGGCCTCCCGAACTCGGGGTATTGAGGGTCGAGCAGGTTCTGTCCGACGATCGCGAGCTCGGGCCCCCGGGTCGGCTGCCACGCCAGGCGCGCGTCCGCGGTCGCGTAGTGGGGCACCGGCTGATTCGGGAGCTCGCCGACGTCACGCACCGCGAAGTCGACGGTGACCTGGTTCGGCAGCGCGAGCGAGGAGCGGAGGAAGAACTGAGCGCGCGGCGAATCCCCCTCCTGTCTCACCTGCGTCACGTCGGTGCTTCCTGGCGTGGTCCGGAGGTCCATCCGAAGGAGCGTGATCCCGGGGGTCACGCGCCACGAGGCCGAAACCTGATATGTCGCCTCGCCTTCGAGGCCGTAGGTTCGGCCCTCGACCCGGTTCGCGAGGAACGCGGGCGGTCCCATCTCGAGGCTCCGGAGGCGATCGTAACGGTTGTAGAAGGTCGCGATCGACGCCGTCAGGCGCTGCGCCGCTTGCACCTTGTACCCGAGCTCGAGGGCCTGCAGCACTTCGGACTCGAAGTCCGGCGAGCCCACCAGCAGATAAGGAGGTGTCGCCGGCACGAAAAAGTCCCGATCGATGCGCGACGGCGACCGCACGGCCCGCGACGCGGCGGCCCAGAGGGTGTGTGAGACGGCCGGAGCCCATGCGAGGCGGGCGCCGGGTTGATACTCGAAGCCGGTATCGTCGTTGTGCTCGAACTTGGACCCCACGGTCACCCGCAGGCGGTCCCCGAGGAACGCGAGCTCGTCTTGAGCAAAACACGTGTAGACGTTCTGGGTGCGGCGCCAGGGAAGAAACGCCAGCGCGGGGCTGTTGCGCACGTGGTCGTGAGTCCCCCGGTATCCAACCCCCCACACGAGGTCGCTCAGGCCGCCCGGATGGAAACGGTGACGCAGCGTCACGTCGTACGTGTCGAGCGTCTCGCGGAAGACGGCGGGGACGTCGCGATCGGTGTGGTCGTAGTAGGCCTTGAGCTCGAGGTCGGAAGTCCTAGAGAACTGCCGCGTCCATCGCGCAATGGCGTTGCCGCCCGATATATCCGTCGCGCCCGCATTCGGTTGCCGCTCGGAGCCGCCGTAGGCGTCACCCTCGAGCGTCCGTCGGTCGCCGATGGTGTCCAATCGATGCGGACGCCACCCTGGCTTATCCGGAAGTCGTCGCCCGCCGCCCGCCTGCTGGGAAGGAGCGAGGGCGCGCGATCGAATGACTTCCCGTAGACCCGGTAGAAGGCGTGGGAGCCCAGGGTGCCGCCGTAGCGGGCGCCGCCGAATCCGCGTTCCGCGTTGCCTGCGCCGCCGGTGACGAGCAGGCCTTGGGTGTGCGCGGCGTCCTTGGTGATGACGTTGATGACGCCGTTCACCGCGTTGGCGCCCCACACCGTCGCCCCGGGGCCTCGAATGACCTCGATCTGCTCGATGTCGTCCATGAAGGCGTCCTGAACGTCCCAGAAGACGCCCGAGTAAAGCGGCGTGTACACGCTACGCCCGTCGATGAGCACCAGGAGCTTGTTGGCGACCGTGCCGTTGAAGCCACGGGCAGTGATCGCGTACTGCCGCGAATCAACCCGGGCGACCTCCACGCCAGGGATGTAGCGAAGTGCCTCGGGGATGCTGAGCGCGCCCATCCGCTGAACGTCGTCATGGGTGACGACGTGAATGGCGGCCGAGGTCTTCGAGAGCGACTCGGGCTTCTGCGAGACCGAGGTGACCTCGAGATCGAACAGCTCCTCGAGGCTCATCTTCTTGAGCACGCTGGGGGGTTGGGTCGAGGGTTCCGACTGCGCCAGAGCCCCTCGGGTCGCGATCGCGAGCAACGCAAGGATCACGACGAGGACGGCCGCCCGCCGGCCGGGACGGGGGGCCAGGTCCCGTTTCAGCTCGGCAGCCGCGGTGCGGGGACGGCGCGCCTGGGCCACCGAGCGCTCTTCTCGGAATGCCCTCATGGACACTCTCCTCCGATGCCTTGGACTGCGGCCGGCGATCGAAAGAACAGCGGCTCAAGCGAACGCGCGATGCGTGCCGAGGGCCGCCCAACGGCGGGACCTCGGGACACGAGGCGTAGCAGGATCGCGAGGGAGCGCTCGCCATCGGGGCGCGGCGAGTGCGGAGCCCGCGCCCTGGGGCTTGCTTCCTTGAGAATCCGAACGAGCCTGCCAGCTCGGTGAGACCGCACCAAAGCATCGGCCCGAGTCGACCCAGGCTTGAGAGCTCCGTTACGATGCAGCCTCGGACCCCTCGGACACACCTGGGCCTAGTTGCCCGAGGGGACGCACACCCGCCCGCGCCCGCAGCCGCCGCTCGTCGGCCCACGCCGCGCCTCGTCCGCGGTAGCCGCGTTTCGTCGCAAACGCCTTCGCGCCGGGCGGCAAGACCGAAATACTCTGGCACCATGGATTCGACCAAGAGCCTGGCCCGATGGGCGGGGCTGCTGTATGGGATTGCAAGCTCACTCGCGCCCTTCGCCTACCTCTATGTGCCCGACCAACTCATCGTTCAGGGCGACGCCCTTGCGACCGCGGATCGCGTGCGCGCCTCCGAGGGCTTGCTTCGCGCGGCCATCGGCGCCGAGCTGTACGGCGTGACCGTCCTGCTCTTCGCCGCCCTGGCGCTGTACGATTTGTTCAAGCGCGTTGATCCGAGGATCGCTGGAATCATGGCCGCGATGATGCTGGTGTCGGTGCCGATCTCGTACATCAATGCGTTGAACCACATCGCACCGCTCATTCTCCTCAAGAGCGCGGCGATCGCGGCGGTCCTCGATCAGCGACAGGTGGCCGCCCAGGTGACGCTGTTCCTGCGGCTCCACAACTACGGCCTCGTCGTGAACCAGATCTTCTGGGGGCTGTGGCTGTTTCCGATCGGCATCCTCGTCATGCGGTCGGGCTTCATCCCGCGCTGGCTGGGGGTCCCCCTCTTCTTCGCCGGCACCGGTTACGTGATCAATTCGCTCGGCGCGCTTCTCCTGCCGCCCTCGCTGCGATGGATCACGCAGTACTTGCAGGTCCTGGGAGTGGGTGAGATGCCGTTCTTCAGCTTCTATCTGCTGATCTGGGGTGTCCGCGGGCACGCCATGGACCGACTCGCCACGCTCCTGGTCCTGATGTCCTTCGCAATCGGAACCGGGGCGATCGGGTTGCTGCTTCTCAAGCGAATCGACGCAACCCAGTATGGCGCCCTTGCGCTGGCGTCTTTGGTCGTCGTGTTCGGACTCGTGATGCGCTGGCGCGCCCTCGATCCGAAGCAGCCATGACGGAGCAGCGGCCATTGCCTCCGCCATGGGGAGTCGCTCGCCTCGGGGGCCCGATGTATTTG
>VBOT01000129.1 GCA_005893225.1 Candidatus Eiseniibacteriota bacterium | reverse complement strand
CGCTCGGCTGCGGCGGTACGCCCTCTCCCGCCTCCCGCGACCTTGACGGAGCCGGCGCGCGCCGCCCCGAGGCGGGTTCTACTCATGCTCCCCTTCCTGCTCCCGCCGGCAGCAGGGCGCGAGCGTCGGTAACGGCGAGCGGGCCCTCGAGGCGATAGGCCTCACCGAAGCGCGCCCCGATCGCGGCGCCCCAGGCCCGGGCTCGCGACTCCACCTGGGCCAGGAAATCGGGATGGGTGAGGTAGGTTTCCGGACCCCGCCCGGACTCGAGTTGGCTTTGGTGCGCGGCGAGCGCGCGCATGCGCCGCTCCCAGACCTCGCTCACATCGACCACGAGATGCGGCCTTCCCAGGCCGCGGAAGAGCGCGAACAGGAGTCGCTCCGGCCGGTGGCGGCGCCCGGGCGGATCGAAGCGCGCGAGCCCCGCCACGTAGCAGGCGCGGCCCACCAGGTGCGCGGCCTCCCCGTGGTCGGGGTGGGGATCGTCGCGGTGAGGCGCAACGACCAGCGCGGGCGCGTACCTCCTCAGGGTGGCCACCACGGCGCGCAGCTGATCGCGATCCGAGCCGTCGAGGCCGAGGTCGGGAAGCCCGAGCGACTCCCTCGTCTCCACCCCCAACTCGCCGGCCGCCGCCTGGGCCTCGGCGGCGCGCTGCTCCACGCTGCCGCGGCTCGCGGCCTCGCCGCGGGTGAGGTCCACGATCGCCACGCGGTGGCCGTGCCCGGCCAGCAGCGCCGCCAGGCCTCCCGAGGTGAGCTCGACGTCGTCGGGATGGGCCCCGAAGAACAGCGCGTCGAACGCCATCACAGGTCGAGCACGAGGTGCTCGTGGACGCCGCGCTGGAGGCGCTCGGCCTGCTCCTCCGCCAGCTCGCACAGCTCGGAGGCCGCGGCCGCCCCGCGGTAGGCGATCACCTCGAGCGAGGCCAGGCGGCGCTCCTGGAGGCGGTCGCCCGGCAGCAGGTAATAGCGCACCCGCGGCCACTCGGGGTGGAGGCGCTCGAGGCGGTGACGCGACTTGCTCGTCAGCCCCTCGAGGAGGCGCGCGAACTGGTAATCTACCTTGCCTCGCGCCGACTCCACCATCTGCGGCAGGCTCGGGTCGACCCGGGCCGAAGTACCCGCGAACCGCTCCAGCGCCTGGAGCGTGCTCAGCCGGGCGCGCTCCAGCTCGGCGCGGACCTCCGCGGGCACCTCCCGCTCGGCCAGGCTCTTCAGCGCTTGATCGGCCCCGGCCACCAGGTCCCACGCCTGGGCGCCCGAGGCCTGGAGCAGCTCGACCGCCGCCGGAGGCATCCAGGTCGCGGACAGGCGAGGCACCGGACACGCGGCGGCGACTCCTACGCCCTCGAACACCTCGCGAAGCTGCGCGAGGTAGGCGATCTCGCTCGCCCCGCACGCCATGGCCACGGTCGGAAACACTCCGTCCTGGATCACCGGCCTGAGCGCGACGCTCGGGGACAGCGGCTTTTGCCTCCCGAGCGAGCGCGCCTCGGCAACAGTGACCTTGCGCCGCACGCCGTCCTCGACGGCGAACATGAACGATTCGAGCGCCGGGTCGGCGAGCGGGCGCCGGCCGATCCGCCGCTCGAGCAAGTCGCCGGCCGCTCGCGCTGCTGCCGACAGCGATTCCGCACGCTCCAGGTACCGATAGATCAGGTCGCGCGCCGCGGCGCGGAACTCCGGCAGGCGCGGGTCCACGACCACGAGCCCGCACCCACCGAAGAGCGCGAGCATCAGCGCGCTGTAGGCTTCGCCCAGGTCGCGGGCCCGGGACAGCGGCGTCTCGAGCAGGGTGCGGGCCTCGCCGGCTCCGCCGAGCCCCGACCACACGGCCAGGGCCTGCTCGACCAGGCGCGCGAGCGGGCCAGTCGGCAGCGACCCCACCAGCCCGCCCTCCGGGTGCGCGGCGGCGGGCAGGGTCAGGTCCCTGAGCTCGAGCCCGGGCCCGCCCAGGGTGGCGGAGCGGATCTCGGCGAAGTCGGAGTCCTCGCCGTGCATCCAGAAGAGCGGCACGCAAGGGACGCCGGTGCGCTGGGTCACCACCCCGCACATCCCGGCCGCGCTCGCCGTCTTGTGCAGCGAGTAGAGCGGACCGCCGAGCGGCGCCGGCTGCTGCCCGGCCACGGTGCACACCGCCTCGCCCCGGGCCACTCGCTCGAGCGCGGCGAGCGAGGCTTCGGTGGCCCCGAGCCGGCGGTGATACTCGGCCAGCGATCGAGCCAACTCCTTGCCGAGCGGCGCGCGCTTGGTCTCCGCCAGGCGCCGCAGCGCCGCGGTGTCCGGCCAGCGCGAGGCGAACCGCTCTCGAGCCAGCTCTCCCTCGTGCACCAGGTCGTGCACCAGCGGATCGTAGAGCCGATCGAACGGCGGCTCGGGCCGCGGCTCCAGCCGGGCGCGAATCGGGAGCGAGCGAGTTACCAACGCCAAGGGTTCGGACCGGAAAGGCGCGCCGCGGCACCGCCGAGGGGCCGGGGAGCATGGCCGCGGTTGGGAGTGAGCATGAGCGCAATGGATCCTAGGCAGCCGGCCAGGGCCGGTCAACCGGAGAGCCCGCTTGACGCTCGCGCGGGGCGTCCCACACACTCGGCGCCTCACCACCCGCCGCGTCGTGACGCCGAATTCCGGAGGCCTCTTGGACGACCTGCTCGACCGCGCCCTCAACGCCGCGCAGCTCGCCGGGGCGAGCTACGCGGACGTGCGGGTCGTGGAGGCCCGCTCCCAGATCATCGAGGTCAAGAACCGCAAGGTGGCAACACTCCAGGAGCCCTCGAGCGCCGGGGTCGGGATCCGGGTGCTGATCGACGGGGCGTGGGGATTCGCCGCGAGCGCCGACCTGGAGCTCGAGGAGGTCGAGCGCTGCGCCCGGCTGGCCTGCCGGGTGGCGCGCGCCTCGGCCAGGGTCCGGCGCGAGCCGATCCGTCTCTCGCGGCTCGAGCCCTATCGGGCGCGCTGGGAGACGCCGCTCGCGCGGGATCCCTTCTCGGTCTCGCTCGCCGACAAGATCGCCCTGCTCGTCGAGGCCACCGGCGTGATGGAGCGCGAGCCGAAGGTCCGCGTGGCGCAGGGGGGGCTTCATTTCTGGGAGGAGCGCAAGCGCTTCGCCTCGACCGAGGGTGCCAGGATCGAGCAGCGCATCGTTCACTCGGGCGCCGGGATCTCGGCCTGGGCCGCGGGAGAAACCGACCTCCAGGTCCGCTCCTACCCCAACTCGTTCGGCGGACAGTACGAGTCGGCCGGCTACGAGCTGGTGGAGCGCCTGGATCTGGCGGGGCACGCGGCCGAGACCGCGGCGACCGCGGCGGCCCTGCTCGAGGCTCCGCTCTGCCCGGCCGGGACCACGACGGTGATTCTGGACGGCTCGCAGGTGAGCCTCCAGGTCCACGAGTCCTGCGGTCACCCGGCCGAGCTCGATCGCGCGCTCGGTCACGAGGCCAACTTCGCCGGCACCTCGTTCCTCACCCCCGACCAGCTCGGGACGCTGCGCTACGGGTCCCAGGTGGTGAACCTCGTGGCCGACGCCACCTCGGCGCGCGGGCTCGGGACGTTCGGCTTCGACGACGAGGGGGTGCCGGCGCAGAAGGTCGACCTGGTGCGCGAGGGCCGCTTCGTGGGCTACCTGACGTCGCGCGAGACCGCGCCGCTCGTCGGGCTGGAGTCGAACGGCACCATGCGGGCCGAGGCCTGGTCCCACATCCCGCTCATCCGCATGACCAACATCAACCTCGAGCCCGGCGCATGGAAGCTCGAGGACCTGATCGCCGACACCGACGAGGGGATCTACATGGAGACCAACCGTTCGTGGTCGATCGACGACAGGCGCTACAACTTCCAGTTCGGCACCGAGGTCGGGCGGGAGATCAAGCGCGGCAAGCGCGGCCGCCTGCTCCGCAACTGCACCTACACCGGGATCACGCCCGAGTTCTGGAACCGCTGCGATGGGGTGTGCGACGCCTCCGACTGGGAGATCTGGGGCACGCCCACCTGGGGCAAGGGCCAGCCGAGCCAGGTGATGCGCACCGCGCAGGGCGCGGCGGCGGCCCGCTTCCGCGACGTCCAGGTGGGCGTGGGGTACGGAACGTGACCGGGGGAGACGGCGCGCCGCTCGAGACCGCGGCGGGGACCGCGGAGAGCCTGTCCCCGCGCGAGGCGCGGCAGATCCTCGAGGAAGCGCTCGCGATGTCGGCGGCGGAGCACACCGAGGTGCTGCTCGAGAGTCGGAACGCGAGCCTCACCCGTTTCGCCAACAATCAGATCCATCAGAACGTGGCGGCGCGGGACCACGAGCTGGTGCTGCGCGCGATCGTGGGCCGGCGGGCCGGGCAGGCCAGCACCAACCGCCTCGACTCGACCGCGCTGCGGCAGGTGGCCGACCGCGCCCTGGCGCTGGCGCGGCTCTCGCCCGAGGACCCGGAGCTTCCCGAGCCGGGCGCGCCCGCCGAGGCTCCGAGCCTCGATGCCTTCGACCCGGCCACCGCCGCCTCGGCGCCCGAGGAGCGGGCCGCCGCGGTGGCCCCGCTGTGCGGCGACTCCGCCGCCCGCGGGCTCGACGCGTCGGGCGCCTACGAGGTCCGGGCCGTCTCGCTGGCGTACGCCAACAGCCTCGGCCGCTTCGCGCATCACTCCGGCACCTACGCGCACTTCACCTGCACCGTGCGCACCGAGAGCTCCAGCGGCTGGGTGGACCGCCACCGGCGCGACCTGCGCGAGCTCGACATCGAGCGGCTCGGCCGGATCGGGATCGAGAAGGCCGAGCGCTCGCGGGACCCGCAAGGCATCGAGCCGGGGCGCTACACCGTGGTGCTCGAGCCGAGCGCGGTCGCCGAGCTGGTCGGCTTCCTGGTCTACCTCGGCCTCGGCGCCCAGGCCGAGCAGGAGGGGCGGTCGTTCCTCTCCGGGCGCATGGGCCAGCGGATCACCGGCGAGCGCACGGTCCTGGCCGACGATCCGTTCCACCCCGGCGCGATGGGAACGCCGTTCGACCACGAGGGGACGCCGCGCCGGCGCGTGGTCCTGATCGAGAACGGCATCGCACGCGCGGTGGTGCACGACCGCCGCACCGCCCGGAAGGCCGGGGTCGAGAGCACCGGCCACGCCTCTCCGCCGCCGGCGACCGAGGGGCCGCTCCCCTACAGCCTGGTGCTCGGCGGCGGGGACTCCTCGGTCGAGGAGATGATCGCCTCGACCAATCGCGGCATCCTGGTGACGCGCTTCTGGTACTGCCGCGTGGTGGATCCCAAGCAGACCCTGATCACCGGGATGACGCGCGACGGCACCTTCCTGATCGAGGGCGGCCACGTGAGCCGGGGGCTCAGGAACTTGCGCTTCAACGAGAGCGTGCTCGACGTCCTCACGCGCGCCGACGCCTACGGGCGGGTGGCGGAGCCCACGGTGTTCGACTTCGGCCACTACGCCGTCGTGACGCCCGCGCTCCGGGTCCCCGAGTTCCGGTTCACGGGCGTGAGCCCGTTCTAGGTCCGGCTGCATGGGCGAATCCGGAGGGACCACTCGGCCCGCTCCCGGCCCCGACGGGTCGCGCCGGGTCCGCGCCGCGTGATCGACGGCCCCCTGGCTTCCGAGGAAGCCCGGCGCGCGTCGCTCCAGGCCCTCTGGACCTTCCCTTCCATCCTGGCCAGCGCCTTCGTCGTGGCCTGGGGCGCCGAGGCCGCGCAGTTCTACGTCTCGCAGGGTCTCGCGCTCGCCCTCCTGGCCTGGATCCAGGTGCTCCCGGAGTTCGCCGTCGAGGCGGTGATCGCCTGGCATCGAAACATCCCGCTCATGACGGCGAACTTCACCGGCGCCATCCGCCTGCTCACCGGGCTCGGCTGGCCGATGATCTGGGCGGTGTACGCGCTCTCCCGCCGGGGAGCGCCGGGAGAAGCGCGCACCATCCGTCTCGACGAGGAGCACGCCGCCGAGGTCGTGGGGCTCGTGCCGCCGCTTCTCTACTTCGGCTGGATCATCGTGAAGGGCACGCTCGACTGCTGGGACGCCGCGGTGCTCTTGCTCCTCTACGCGGGCTACCTCGCGGTGCTGAACCGCATCCCGCCCCGGGAGCACGAGGACGTCGAGGATCTGGCTCGGGTGCCGCTGGCGGTGATCCGGCTCCCGGCGGGGCCGCGCCGCCTGGCGATCCTGGGGTTGTTCGCGGTGGGCGCGCTAGTCCTCTATCTCACGGCGCACCCATTCCTGAACAGCATGATCGGGCTCGCCACGCTGCTCGGCGTCTCCCAGTTCGTGTTCGTGCAGTGGATGGCGCCCTTCCTCTCCGAGTTCCCCGAGTTCACCAGCACCTTCAACTGGGCGCGGGGCCGGGGCAAGGCCGGCCTGGCGCTCATGAACATGGTGTCCTCCAACATCAACCAGTGGACGGTGCTGGCGGCGATGATCCCGATCGTCTACTCGCTGTCGCTCGGCAGGCTTTCGGCGGTGCCGCTGGCCGAGCATCGCGTCGAGCTGCTCCTGACGCTGCTGCAGAGCGCGCTCGGAGTCGTGCTCCTCTCCAACTTCAACTTCCAGGCCCACGAGGCGCTCGGCCTCCTCGGGCTGTGGCTGGCCCAGTTCCTGGTGCCGCACTGGCGCGAGGAGGTGACGGTGCCGTACGCGGCATGGCTCGCCGTCGAGCTGGTCTCGATGGCTTGGCGGCGCGATCGGCTGAGGGCGTTCGTGGTGTTCCCGACGCTGTGGCACCTGGCCGCCCGCCGGCGCCCACGTTCAGGCTGCTGAGGGCCCGACCCGAGGGCCGGAGCGAGACCCGCGGCGTCCGACGTCCTGTCTCCGGCTCGCTGACTCGCGACGCGCGCTCCTGCCCTCGGGTCGGGCGTTCTCAGCGCCCCAGGACTCGGGCCCTCACCGCCGTCACCAGCTCCTCGACCGCGCCCAGCTCCTCGACCCCGAGCGCCTTCATGGCCGCGTAGCTGACCCCGAGCCCGAGCGCAAGCGCCGCGCCCACGAGCAGGGCCTCAGCCACCAGCCCGTGCGCCCTCCCCGGACCCACGAGCAGAAGACCGAATCCGCACAGCGCCGCCATCGCCGCCCCGGCGGCCAGCACGCGCGCCAGCGTCCGCGCCATGCGGCGGCCCTCGAGGGGACCGACGCGCCGCCTCAGGTAGAACGCGAGCTGGAGGAAATTGGTGATCGCGGTGGCCGAGGCGGCGAGCGCCAGCCCCAGGTGCCCGAGCGGGCGCATGAGCAGCAGGTTGAGCGCCACGTTGAGCCCCACCGAGGCGAAGCTCGCCTGGACCGGCCGGCGCGTGTCGCCCAGGGCGTAGAACGTGCGCGTCAGCACGCCGACCCCGGCGAACGCCGGGAGCCCGATGCAGTACATCACCAGCGCGTCGGCGGTGCGCACCGTGTCCAGCGGGCCGAAGTGGCCGTGCTGGTAGAGCAGCGCGATCACCGGGCGCGACATGACGGCGAGCCACAGCGCGGCCGGCACGGTGAGGAGGATGACCAGCCGCAAGGTCGCCGAGAGGGTGCTCTTCAGGGCTCCCATGTCCTGCGCCACCGCCGCGCGCGACAGCGCGGGGAGGCTCACCGTGGCGAGCGCCACGCCGAACACCCCGATCGGGAGCTGCATGATGCGGAACGCGTACCAGAGCCACGAGACCGAGCCCTGCGGGAGCAGGCTCGCCACCAGGGTGCTGAAGAACAGGTTGAACTGGGTGGCGGAGAGCCCGATGGTGGCGGGCACCATGAGCGTGGCCACGCGCCGCACTCCCGGGTGGGGGCGCGGCAGCTCCCAGCGCAGCCGGAACCCCAGCCGGTGGAGCGCCGGGAGCTGGAACGCGAACTGCCCGATCCCGCCGATCACCACCCCGATCGCCATCGCCAGGATGTCCGGCTGGCCGAACCGCCGGCACACCGGGATCAGCGCCACTCCGAACACCACCATGCCGAGGTTGAGCCAGGTCGGCGCCAGCGCCGGGACGCCGAAGCTCCCGCGCGCGTTGAGCATCCCCATGCAGGCCGCCGCCAGGGCCACCGACGGGAGGAACGGCAGCATCACCCGGGTGAGCTGCACCGTGAGGTCGAGCTTGCCGGAGATCGAGGCGAAGCCGGGCGCGAAGGCCCGCACCAGCCACGGGGCGGTGACGTATCCGATCAGCCACAGCAGCGCCAGCACCGAGAACAGGGTCACCATGAGCTGGCGCCCGAACGCCCAGGCCTCGGCCTCGCCGCGCTTCTCCAGGTACTCGGTGAAGGTCGGGACGAAGGCCGATGACATGGCTCCCTCGGCAAACAGGTCGCGCAGCAGGTTCGGGATCCGGAACGCGACGTTGAAGGCGTCGGTCGCGAGGCCGGCCCCGAACAGCGTCGCCATCACCTGCTCTCGCACCAGCCCGAGCACGCGCGACAGCAGCGTCGCCGCCCCCACCGTGCCGGCCCGCCGCGCCATGCGGCGCTCCTCGCTCACCGCCATCGCATGGACCCGAAGGTTTGTGAGGCCAAGGTCCGCGTGCTAGCGTGCCGCGCCATGTCGCCGCTGCAGGCCCTCGTGTTGGGTGCGGTCCAGGGCGTGACCGAGTTCCTGCCGATCAGTAGCAGCGCGCACCTGTACGCCATCCCCACGCTGCTCGGGTGGCGGTACGCCGGGGTGGCGTTCGACGTGGCGCTCCACTGGGGCACGCTGATCGCGCTCCTGGCCGCGTTCTGGCGGGAATGGCTGCAGCTCGTGCGCGGGGCCTTCGCGCGCGACCGGGCGCAGCGTCTCCAGGCGTGGAGCACCTGGCTCAAGCTCGGCGCGGCCTCGGTCCCGGCGGCCGCCGCGGGCGTGCTGCTCAAGGATCTGGCGGAGACGCGGCTCCGCTCCCTGCCGCTCCAGGCCGCCACGCTGTTCGTGTTCGGGCTGCTCCTGTGGTGGGTGGACCGCGCGCGTCCCGCGTCCCGCGACCCGGCGATTCCCGGCTGGGGGACCTGCATGCTGATGGGAACGGCCCAGACGCTCGCGCTCGTCCCCGGGGTGTCGCGCTCGGGCATCACCATGACGGCCGGGCGCGCGGCCTGCCTGAGCCGCGTCGCGGCGGCGCGCTTCTCGTTCCTGCTCGCCACGCCCATCACGTTCGGCGCCGGGCTGGTCGAGCTGCGCCACCTCTCGCCCGAGCTCGGGGCCGGCACGCTCGCGATCGGCGTCGCGTCGGCGGCGGTGGTCGGCGTCCTTGCCATCCGGGGCCTCATCCGCTGGCTCGGGCACGCCGGCTTCGGAGCGTTCTTCGCCTACCGCGCGGCATTCGCCCTCTTCATCCTCTTTGCCGTCGCGAAGCGCTGACCCGCCGCGATCAGGCTGCTAAACCCGGCCGCGATCCTTGCGGGTCATCTTGTCCGCGAAGTAGCGGGTGAGGCGGTCGCGCAGCGCGATGCGCGCGCGATGGAGTCGCGATTTCACCGCCGCCACCGTGAGGTCGAGGATCTGCGCCACCTCGGCGTTCGAGAGGTCCTCGATGTCGCGCAGGATGAACACGGTGCGCAGCTCCTCGGGGAGCCGCTGGATCCCCTCGTCCATCACCTCCCGGGTCTCGCTGTCGAGTAGCTCCTTGAGCGGCTGGGTCGACCAGTCGGGGATCTGCAGCATCTCCGCGTTCTCGTCGGTGTTCTGCGACTGCTCCAGCGACACGTGGCCTTCCCGGCGCTTGCGGTACTTCATGAGACTGGCGTTGGTGGCGATCCGGTAGAGCCAGGTCGAGAACGTCGATTCGACCTTGAAGCTCTTGATCCCCCGGTAAGCGGAGAGGAAGGCGTCCTGGAGCGCCTCGGCGGCGTCCTCCTCGTGCCGGAGGATCTTGAACGACAGCCGATACACCTTGTCCCGGTAGCGGCGCACGAGCTCGTCGAAGGCCCGCGTGTCGCCGCCCTGCGCGCGCCGCACCAGGTCTTCATCGTTCTCGACGCCATAGTCGACGCTCACCGGGAGCCTCGCCCCGAAACCAACGCGGCCGCGGCCCGCCCCTGGAGCGCGCCGGCCCTCCGCTCCGCGGACCCGGCGCGCTCCGCGCTCCGGTCCCGCGCCCCGCGCTCGTGGACCACTCGTCCACACAGCACGGTGTACAGCGGGTGAGCCTGCCCGAGCTCCGCGGGAGGGAGCCGGTGAAGGTCGGCGTTCCAGACCACGAAATCGGCGGCGGCTCCCGCGGCCAGCGAGCCGACCGAAGGCCACCACCCGGCGAGCCGGGCCGGGCCCTCGGTGTAGGCAGCCAGCGCCTGATCGAGGCTCAGCCGCTGCTCGGGGACGAAGGCGTCGCCGGGCCGCGAGGGGCGCTCGCGGGTGACGGCGGCGGCGAGCCCCTCCGCCGGATTCGGGGACTCCACCGGGGCGTCCGATCCGAATGCGAGGAGCGCTCCCCGATCGAGCAGGCTCCGCCACGCGTAGGCGCGGCCGGTGCGCGTTCCCCAGTGACGCCGGGCGAGCTCCATGTCGGAGACGCAGTGGAACGGCTGCATGCTGGCGGCAACTCCGAGCGCGGCGAAGCGCGGCAGGTCGTCCTGCGCCGCGAGTTGAACGTGCTCGAGACGCGGCGGCAGAGCCAGGCTCGCGATCCGTCCGCGGACCGCTTCCAGGGCATCCAGCGCCGAGCGCACGGCGCGATCGCCGATCGCGTGGACGGCGACCGAGAGGCCGGCCTTGACCGCGAGACTCACCGTGGCCCGGAGCTCCTCCGGCGAGATAAGCTCCATGCCCCGATCGGCCGTGCCGTCGTAGGGCTCGAGCAGGGCGGCGGTGCGGGAGCCGAGCGTCCCGTCGGCGAAGAGCTTCACGGCCCCGAGGCGGAAGGTGTCGTCTCCCGTGCCGCTCTCGAGACCGAGCGAGCGCGCGTGCTCGAGGCCGGCGTGCGGGAGATGCATGAGGACGCGCAACAGCGGCTCGGATCCGCGCGTGAGCGCGCGCAGCGCCCGCTGCGCCTCGGCTCCCTCGAAGTCGTGCACCGACGTGACGCCGAAGGCGTGGAGGCGCCGGACGGCGCCCCTCAGCCGCTCGAGGTCGGAACCCGCCGCTTCGGCCTCCAGGGAGGCGCACAGGCGCGAGGCGTGCTCGCGCAGGATGCCGGTCGGCTCGCCCGCGGCGTCGCGCTCGATCCTGCCGCCTGGCGGGTCCGCGGCATTGCGGCCGATTCCCGCGCGCTCGAGCGCCGCGCTGTTGGCCCACACGGTGTGGAAGTCCCGGCTGTGGAGGAGCACCGGACGCTTCCCCGTCGCCAGGTCGAGCGAGGCGCGATCGGGAGCCTCGGCCCAGGCGTTGGCGTCCCACCCGCGCCCGACGAGCGGTGCCGCGGCGGCCTCTCCCCCGCTCTGCTGGATCCGGAGGCGGACGCGCTCCAGCGCTTCCGCGCGCGAGGAGGCGCCCGAGAGGTCGAGCTCGTGCAGGGCCCGCGCCCAGTGCGTCAGGTGGACGTGGGCGTCGGCGAGCCCCGGGGTGACCGTGGCGCCCCGCGCGTCGAGCTCAAGGGTGTCCGCCCCCACCAGCGCTTCGAGCCGGGAGCGCGGGCCGACCGCCTGCACCCGCCCGCCCGAGACCGCCAGGGTGTCGGCGCCGCCGATCGGGCCGCCGGACGACCAGAGGCGCGCGTTCCCCACCACGAGATCGGCCCGCGGGGTCATGGCGCGGCGCTCACGACGGGGTTCTCCAGCACTCCCACTCCTTCCACTTCCACCTCGACCCGGTCGCCCGGGACCACCGGCGCCACCCCGGCGGGCGTGCCCGTGGCGATCACGTCCCCGGGCTCGAGAGTCATGACGCGCGAAATGAAGCTGACCAGAAAAGGGACCGGGAACAGGAGGTCGGACGTGCGGCCGGACTGGCGCACCTGGCCGTTGACCCTGCACTCCACCGAGAGCGTTGCGGGGTCGAGACCCACCGCCAGCCAGGGGCCCAGAGGGGCAAACGTATCGAACCCCTTGGCTCTTGTCCATTGACCGTCCCGGCGCTGGTAATCGCGCGCGCTGACGTCGTTCATGCACGTGAGGCCGGCGATGTACCGGTGGGCGTCCGCCGCCGCGACGGCCATGGCGCGCCGGCCGATGACCACCGCCATCTCCGCCTCGGGATCGAGGCGGCCCACGCCGGGGGGATAGCGGATCGCCTCGCCGCTTCCGATCACGGCGCTCGGCGGCTTGAGGAACAAGAGGGGCTCGTCGGGCCGGCTCTGCGGGGCGCGGCCCGGCAGCACCGTGGCGCTCTCGGCGATGTGCTCGGTGTAGTTGAGGCCGACGCAGACGATCTTGGTGGGAAGGACGGGTGGAAGCAGGCGGACCGCGTCGCGACGATCCCGCGCGCCGGTCTCGCCACCGCCCTCCCAGGGAGCGCGTTCCATCCTCAAGAACGCGTCGCCCTCGAGGCGGCCGTAGCACGGCGTGCCGCCCACCAGGTAGCGGGCGATCAGCCGGACAGGATCCGCGTGACTCACGTCAGCGAATCACCCGGAAAAAAAGAGGAGGTTCCCCATCGCATTCCGTGAGGGAGCCACCACAATACCCTGAGCGACGGCACGTCCGCTACTCTATCAGCTGGCATTGGGGGGCGTTGGTGCACGGGTCGGACAGGCAACCTCGCTCCGCTAGGCGAAAGTGTCGAAGCGACGGCCCCCCACCGTCAAGTCCAAAATGACGTGGGGACCAATAAAAATCATGCCGAAACGGGGGTCCGGTCCGGTCGCGAGGGGTGGAGACCCCGGGGCCTGGGGCCACGGCGGCCCACCCGAGGATGGAGAATTGACGTCCGCTCCGCCCCTTGATAGCGTGCCGCGCCAATGTCTCCCCGCTCCCGGGCGTTGCGCCGTTCCAGTGCGGCCGAACGGCTTTCGAAGAAGATCGAGAGCCGTCGCGCGCATCTCGGGGTGATCGGCCTGGGCTACGTGGGCCTTCCCCTGGCGGTGGAGTTCGGCCGGGCCGGCTTCCAGGTCACCGGGATCGACATCGACAAGCGGCGGGTGCATCGGCTCGAGCGCGGGGAGTCGTACATCCAGGATGTCCCCACCTCCGAGGTCCGCGCCCTGGTCCGTGCGGGAAACCTGAAAGCGACCTCGGACTTCTCCGTGCTGCGCCGGATCGATGCCGTCAACGTCTGCGTCCCCACACCCCTTTCCAAGCAGCGCGACCCGGACGTCTCGTACATCGTCGCGGCGGCCAAGCAGGTGGCGACCTACCTGCATCCCGGGATGCTCGTGATCCTCGAGAGCACCACCTACCCGGGGACCACGGACGAGCTGATCCTGCCGCTCCTCACGGAGACCGGGATGAAGGTGGGAGAGGACTTCTTCCTCGCCTTTTCCCCCGAGCGGGTCGACCCGGGCAATCCCCGCTTCAACACCCGCAACATCCCGAAGGTGGTGGGAGGCGTCACTCCGGTGTGCACGGAGGTCGCCGTGCGGCTCTACCAGCAGCGCCTCGAGCAGGTGATCGCGGTGTCCTCGCCGCAGGTCGCCGAGATGGTGAAGCTGCTCGAGAACACGTTCCGCAGCGTCAACATCGGGCTCGTGAACGAGCTCGCCCTGATGTGCTCGCGCCTGCACATCGATGTCTGGGAAGTGATCCAGGCGGCCGCCACCAAGCCGTTCGGCTTCATGCCGTTCTACCCCGGGCCCGGGCTGGGCGGCCATTGCATCCCGATCGATCCCTTCTACCTGTCCTGGAAGGCGCGGGCCAGCGGCTTCGAGGCGCGCTTCATCGAGCTCGCCGGATACGTCAACGGCCAGATGCCCGATCACGTCGTGAACCTGGTCGCCCAGAGCCTGAACCGCCGCGGGCACGCGGTGCACGGCTCGAGGATCCTGGTGCTGGGCGTGGCCTACAAGGCCGACATCGACGACACGCGAGAGAGCCCTTCCATCGACATCATGGAGACCTTGCGCGAGCGCGGGGCGCGGATCGAGTACAGCGATCCCTACGTGCCCACCCTCCAGTTCGGCGGCAAGCGTCTCCGGAGCTTGCCGCTCACGCCGGCAAGGCTCAGGCGCTTCGACTGCGTCGTGATCGCGACCGCTCACAAGGCGTTCCCTTATGCCGCGGTGCTGCGCCACTCGAAGGCGGTCGTCGACACCCGGAACGCCCTCCGCGGCAAGCGGTCTCCCAAGATCGCCCGCCTCTAGGCGCCTGCGGCGCGCCTTCGACGGGAATCGAGGTCGCCCTGAGCGAGCTCCATCCCACGTAGCCGAACCCAGTCATGAGCAGCAGGATGAACGGGAGCGCCTGGGCGTGGCCGTGCCTCCACGCGACCGCGGTCAGGGTGGCGAAGTAGGCGGCCAGGGCGAGCTCGACCAGGCCTTGGCGACCGCCCCGCAGAGGGAAGCCCCGGGGCCGCGGCGGCGCGGGC
Organism: Candidatus Eiseniibacteriota bacterium; assembly: GCA_005893225.1. Lineage (GTDB taxonomy): Bacteria > Eisenbacteria > RBG-16-71-46 > RBG-16-71-46 > RBG-16-71-46 > WS-3. The sequence goes on along the minus strand of VBOT01000129.1, from coordinate 2,399 downwards.
GCGCGCGCCTGGTCGCCGGCCTTCGGGGTTCGATCCCAGTCGCCCAGCCGCTCGCCGAGCCCCTCGAGCACGGCCCGGGCGTTGTTGGCCGACACACCCGCTCCCACCACGATCGCGGCGAGCACGTCGCGTAGCGTGCGCCAGCCGCTCGAGCCGAGCGCCCGCTGGCCGGCGGCGAGGAACAGGCCGGCCGGAACCACTCCCGTCACGATCACCGCCAGGTCGAGAGCTCCGATCAGACGCCCTGTGAGGCGCGGCACTTCCGCCATCACCGGCAACAGCAGCAGCGCGAGAGCGAGCAGCAGCGGATAGGCGAAGTTGCCGGTCAGATGGAAGAACGCCTCGAGCTTCACGCGCCGGGGCAGCCGGGCCGCCATGATCCGGGGCAGCAGCTTGCGGGCGGTCTGGACCGATCCCTTGGCCCAGCGCCGCTGCTGCGATTTGAAGGCCTCCATGTCGGCCGGAAGCTCGGCGGGCGACTCGACGGCGGAGTCGAAGACGAAGCGCCACCCCTGGAGCTGCGCGCGGTAGCTCAGGTCGAGGTCCTCGGTCAGCGTGTCGTGGGTCCAGCCGCCCGAGCGCTCGATGCAGGAGCGGCGCCAGAGTCCCGCCGTGCCGTTGAAGTTGAAGAACAGGCCCGACCTCATGCGCACCGCGTGCTCGAGAATGAAATGCGAATCGAGCATCACGGCCTGCGCGACCGTCAGCAGCGAGCGCTCCCGGTTCAGGTGTCCCCAGCGGGCCTGCACCATGCCGACCCGCGGGTCCTCGAAGTTCGGCACCAGGCGCTCGAGGAAGTCGGAGTCCGGCACGAAGTCGGCGTCGAACACGGCCACCAGCTCCCCGGTGGCGCGCTCGAGCCCGGACGCGAGCGCTCCCGCCTTGTAGCCGTCACGCCCCGCCCGGTGCGCGAGGACGATGTCCAGGCCCCGAAGGCGGTGGCGCTCCACGGCGGCCCGGGCGAGCGCGGTGGTCTCGTCGGTCGAGTCGTCCAGCACCTGGACCTCGAGCCGATCGCGCGGATAGTCGAGGCTCGCCACGGCGTCGATCAGCCGCTCCACGACCCGCGGCTCGTTGTAGAGCGGAAGCTGCACCGTGACCCGCGGCCATCGGCCGGGGACGGGCAGGACCGGGGGCGCGGAGCGTGCCGCGCGCCACCAGCGCCACAGCGTGACGTAGCGCTGCGAAGCGTAGACCACGACCAGCACCTGGACGAGGGCGTACGCGGCCACGACCGAGCCCTGGAGCAAGGCCCAAAGCGGGCTCGCCGAGAAGGAAGGAACGTGCGCGCACCAGGTCAAGGCCGCGCCACTCTAGAGAGGCGGATGACGGATCGTCAATCCCGGTCGCCGTGAACCCGTCCCGCCCGGACTCGCCGCAGGAAACGGAAGCCGGCGGCTCGGGAATCCTTCACCCTCGCCGCCGGCATTCAGTTCAGTTGACGACCTCGAAATCGGCGTCCACCGCGCCGTCCCCCTTGCGGCCCTTGTCGGGGGCGGCGGCCGCTCCCTCCTGCCCGGACGCCGCGCCCGCCCCTTCTCCCGAGGCCGCCTGGTACATGGCGGCGGCGGCTTCCTGCCACGCCTTCTCGAGCGCCTCGGCGGCGGAGCTGATGGCCGCGGAGTCCTCCCCCTTCAGCGCGTCACGCACCCGCGACACCGCGCTCTCGATGCGCGACTTCAGGGAGGACTCGATCTTGTCGCCGTGCTCCCTCAGGTTCTTCTCGACCTCGTACACTAGGGCGTCGGCGCGGTTCCGCGCCTCGACCGTCTCCTTGCGCTTCCGGTCCTCGCCGGCATGCGCCTCGGCGTCCTGGACCATCCGCTGGATGTCGGCCTCGTGGAGACCGCTCGAGGCCTCGATGCGGATGCTCTGCTCCTTCCCGGTCGCGCGATCCTTGGCCGAGACGTGCAGGATGCCGTTGGCGTCGATGTCGAACGTCACCTCGATCTGCGGCGTCCCGCGCGGCGCGGGAGGAATGCCGTCGAGGTGGAAGCGTCCGATGGTCTTGTTGTCGCGGCCCATCGGCCGCTCGCCCTGCAGCACGTGAACCTCGACGCTGGTCTGGCTGTCGGAGGCGGTGGAGAACACCTCGCTCTTCTTGGTCGGGATCGTGGTGTTGCGCGGGATCAGCGTCGTCATCACCCCGCCCAGGGTCTCGATGCCGAGCGACAGCGGGGTCACGTCGAGCAGCACGACGTCGCGCACGTCGCCGGCCAGCACCGCTCCCTGGATCCCGGCCCCGATCGCCACCACCTCGTCCGGGTTCACGCCCTTGTGAGGCTCCCGGTTGAAGATGGAGCGCACCAGCTCCTGCACCTTGGGCATGCGGGTCGCCCCGCCCACCAGCACGGCCTCGTCGATCTCGGACGCCGTGATCCCCGCGTCCTTCAACGCCT
>VBOT01000128.1:20369-28379 GCA_005893225.1 Candidatus Eiseniibacteriota bacterium | reverse complement strand
ATCCGCGTCTTGTTCGTGTTCACCGTCAGGCCCAGGCGTTCCATCAGGCTCTGCATCGCAGCCCGCGCCTCCTCGGCGGAGCCGCGGCAGCAGATCACCAGATCATCCGCATAGTCCACGATCCGGGCATGAAAGCGCCGTTCGAGGCCTGCTCGGCGTTCACTCGCGTTACGGCCTGCATGCTCGCCAAGTCGCCCTGCGGCGACCCTCTACATCGAAGGCTCCGTCGAGTTCGTCGCCTCCCTCGACGCTCCGATTGCTTCCGGCTGGAGCGACAGTTGCCGGGCGGGACTTCCACCCGCTGGGTACGTGCGTCCTTTCACGGCGCACTGAATAATCCGGGCTACGGGTGCCACACGCGAGCGGCTCGCCCATCCATGAGCGAGCCGCCGCACCGAACTGGAGGAAAAGGCCAGCCTTAGCGCGATGCCTCCAGTCCCAAACTCCGGGCGATGGCACGCCGATCGCGCACGAACGGGTCGCGCGGCCGCGCCAGGTGCTTGGGGAATTCGAGTCCGCGGCCCATGAGCTTCCACTTGGCGAGAACGCCTCTTGGAGCCGTGTGGAGCGCGCCTTCGACGCCGAAACCATCGCACGGGAAGATGCCGGCGTTGACGAAGCGCCGCTCGGGAGAGCGGTGCGGGCCGACGGGTCGCTCGGCAATCAGCACGGCGGCAGGAAATCCGTTTCGCGCATGGGTGTCCCTCCACAGCCTCGGTGTCTCGAAGCGGGCCGCCAGCGGATGGGCCTCAACAGTCGGGGATTGGCCGGCGGGAACCGCCGACCAATCCCTCAGGACGTGCCAGGTCCGGACAGCGTGATTACTTCTTCTTCTTAGCAGCCTTCTTCTTCGTGCCCTTCTTCTTAGCAGCCTTCTTCTTCGCCACTCAGGATCACCTCCTCGGCGCATGTCGGTTGGGCGGAGCCCGGAGGCCCCGCCGTGAATCAATCCGCGACCGCCATTCGGTGCGGCCCAACGCGACCGTACGGAACGGCCAATGGACCGTGCGACCTTCGCCCGATTGAGAATAGCAACCGCCGTGCCAGCCAATGGCAAGGAACGTCGCCTTAATCCGTAACTAGCTTGGACGTAACGGTTAAGGTCGCCGGTGTGAGCCGCTGTCGCGGGCCAGGACGTGCGGATGCGAGGGAGTGAAGGCGGCTAACTGTCTAGTTTCGTGGACCTTTGCATCGCACGAGATCCACAAGCCACTAGGGCACATGAAGATACTTATCTATGTCTACTTTCTGGTTGGTGTCAAGATACTTGACGATCAACGCCCCCATCGAGACGCGAGCGGCGCAGTTTCTCGATCAAGCCCTGGCGAGAGATACCCAGGATGCGGGCCGCGCGGCTCTTGTTCCCCGCCGTGAGGCGCAGCACCTCTCCAATGTGCTCGGCCTCGATCTGCGCCAGCGTGGGCAGCGACGAGGCGTCGGCCGCGCGCGAGGGAACCTCGAACGAGGGGCCGCGCTGGCCGAGCATCTCGGGAGGCAGGTGCTCGAGCGCCACCTTCTCTCCCTCCTCGAGCAGCACCACGCGCTCGATCAGGTTGCGGAGCTCGCGAACGTTCCCCGGCCAGGAATAGGACAGGAACCGCTGCGCCGCCTCGGGGGTGAAGTCGGAGAATCGCTTCGAGAACTTGCGCGAGAACTCGCCCAGGAAGTGGTGACCCAGCAGCAGCACGTCGTCGCCGCGCTCGCACAGGGGCGCGAGATGGATGCTCACCACCTTGAGCCGGAAGTAGAGATCGTTGCGGAAGCGCCCGCCCCGCACCTCGGCCTCGAGATCCTTGTTGGTGGCGGCGACCAGCCGGATGTCCACCGTGATGTCCTGCGCGCCGCCCACCCGCTTGAAGTTCCGGTGATCGATGAACCGGAGGAGCTTGGCCTGGGTCGGAATCGGCATGTCCGCCACCTCGTCCAGGAACAGCGTGCCGCCGTCGCACAGTTCGACCAGCCCCTTCTTGGTGTCGGTGGCGTCGGTGAAGGCGCCCCGCTCGTGACCGAACAGCTCGTTCTCGAGCAAGCTCTCGTGAAAGGAAGAGCAGTTGACCTCCATCAAGGGTGCCTGGGACCGGTCGCTGCGGTAGTGGATCGCGCGGGCGACCAGCTCCTTCCCGGTGCCGCTGTCCCCGGTGATGAGCACCGAGGTGGCCTGGCTCCGCACCACCTTCTCGATCAGGTCGCGCACGTCGCGCATCGCCGCCGACTCCCCGATGATCTCCTCGCCCGAGTAGTGGCGCCACGCCTGCCGGCGATAGAGGTCGAGCTCGCTGGCCTGCCGGAAATTGCGGCCCGCCGACTCGGTGGCCAGGACGATGTCTTCCATCTCGTAGGGCTTGCGCAGGAAGTCGCAGGCACCGAGCTTCATCGCGTCCACGGCCGACTGGACGTCGCCGAACGCCGTGATGACGATCACCTGGAGGAGCGGGTCGACCTGCCGCACCCGCCGCAGCACCGAGAGGCCGTCGGTGTCGGGCAGGCGCATGTCCAGGATCATGACCTGGGGCCGGATGCTGGCCGCCTTCTCGAGACCCTCGGCCCCGGTGCTGGCGGTCTCCACGCCGTAGCCCCGGGCGCGCAGCACCTTGGAGAGCGACTTCCGGATCAGCAGCTCGTCGTCGACGACCAGGACCGAGGTCTTCAAGGCTGCTCCTCGGGCTTCCCGGGAGCCTCGGCCGGAACTGGGAACGAGACCCGCAGCGTGGCGCCGCCTCCGGCGTTGTTCTTCGCCGTGACGACGCCCCCCACCTCGCGCATGATCTGGACCGAGACCGGAAGCCCGAGCCCGGTTCCCATCGAGCGGGTGGTGAAGAAGGGATCGAAGATCTTCTCCATCAGCTCGCGCGGAATTCCCACGCCGGTGTCGCGGAACGACACGTCGATCATCGAGCGCCGGGTGCGGTAGCGCCGGATGCCGGTGGTGACGTGCAGCTCGCCTCCCTGCGGCATCGCCTGGATGGCGTTGAGGCACAGGTTGAGGAACACCTGCTGGATGAGGTCGGGGTCGGCATCCACCAGCGGCAGGTCCTCGCCGTAGTTCTTGAACAGCGTGACCTGCGCGTCGTTGAGCTGGAGCTCCAGGAAGTCGAGCGTCTTGTCGAGCACCTGGTGGACGTCGCACGGCTGGGGGCGCGCCGCCGGCGGCCGGGCGAACATGAGCAGCCCGGTGATGATCTGCTCGATGCGGTCGAGCTCCTTGATGACGTCCTCGAGGTCCTCGCGGCGCGGGTCGTTGGGCTTGAGCTTGGAGCCCACGAACTGCACGGTGGTGCGAATCCCCGTCAGCGGATTGCGGATCTCGTGCGCCACGTAGGCGGAGAGCTCCCCCAGCGACACCAGGCGGTCGATCTTCTTCTGGAACTCCCCGTCCTCGGACTCCGAGATCGCCTCGGCGAACACCACCGAGCCGACCGCCTCGCCATCCTCGTCCCGGATCGGCAGGGACTCGGCCTTGAGGGTGAGCTCGCGCCCCTCGGGCTCGAGGCGGAACTCGCGCGCCTCGCGCGAGGCGCCCTTGAGCCAGCGGGCGTCGGCCCCCGGGAACAGCCGCGAACCGGGGGTCCCGATCAGCGTTCCCGGCTCGACGCCGAGGAACTCCTCGATGCGCCGGTTGTTGTAGATGACCCGGCGCTCGCGGTCGAGAGCGACCACGCCCTGCTCCAGCGCGTCGAGGACCCCGGAGGGCCAGAGAAACGGCCTCGAGGGGGGCTCGGCCTCGGCCGGACGTCCCAGCGCTTCACTCCTCATCCGATCGGCTCCTTCTCGAGAGCTGCACGAGGTCCATCTCAACAGGTAGCACACGGGCCCATGGGTCGCAATGAAACGCTGCGCCCGCCGCCTCGTCCCATCGAACGGTTGTCGGCCGCCGCCCCGGCTGCTAAGCTGCCCGGTTCGTGGTCCTCCGCTCAACCCCTCTCAACGTCGATGTGCGGCGAGGCCCTCCGCGGGCCCTCCGCCTCCTGGAGCCTTGAAATGCTTCGATTCATCCGTAGCGGCAGCAAGCACACCAAGACGATCTGGTGGATCCTGATCGTCGTCACCGTGGTGACCTTCCTCGGCGGCTTCGTCTTCCTGTTCGGGGCCGGCCTCGACTCCTCCTACCGGGCGCGCGTCAGCGGGGCGGTTGGCACCGTGGACGGAATGCCGATCTCGCGCACCGAGTACCAGAACGCGTTCGAGGAGCAGCAGGCGGCCTACAAGCGCCAGTACGGGACCGAGCCGGGCGAGCGCGATCTCGAGGCGATCAAGTCCCAGACCTGGCGATCCTTGATCGCGCAGCGCCTGATGATGCGCCAGGCGCGCTCCCTCGGGCTCAAGCCCACGGACCACGAGATCGTGCTGGCGATGGAGACCTCGCCTCCGACTCTCGTGACCACGCTCCCGGTGTTCCAGACCGACGGCAAGTTCGACCCCAAGAAATATCAGGCCGCGCTCCGGGACCCCAACGCCAACTGGGCGCCGTTCGAGGACGTGACGCGCCAGCAGTTGCCGATCCGCAAGCTCCAGGAGCGCCTGCTGAGCTCCATCAAGATCGGCCAGCCCGAGCTCCGCGAGGCGTTCCGCGACCGCTTCGAGCGGCTGACGGCCACGATCGTCCAGGTCTCGCCGTCGACTGAGGGGAACCCTCCTTCCCCCTCCGAGGCCGAACTCGATCGGGTCTACCAGAAGTACAAGAGCCGCTTCACCACCGGGCCGCGCAGCCAGCTCGAGGTGCTGCTCGTGCCGATGAAGTTCACCGACGAGGACGTGCGGGCGGCGCGCGACCTGGCGCAGTCCATCGCCAGCCGTGCCCGCGCCGGTGAGGACTTCGGGGCCCTGGCTCGCTCCTACTCGGAAGGACCCGGGGCGGCCCAGGGAGGAGCGATCGATCGCGACTTCCAGCCGTCCGAGTTCGGGGCCGAGATGGCTCCCAAGATCGCGGCCCTGGATTCGGGCGGGGTGGTCGATCCAGTGCGGGACGGGGGGCGCTTCCTGGTCTTCCAGGTGCGCCACAAGACGCCAAATCCCGCCACCGGCGTGCCGACGCTGCGGGTCGCCCAGATCGTCATCCGGGTGAAGCCCAACGATGAGGCGCTGCAGCAGCAGGGCCGGGAGCTGCTCGCGCTGCGAAACCAGGGGGCCAAGGTCGGTCTCGGAAGGGCCGCGGCGGCCCGGGGGCTGGCCACCTCCAACACCGGCTACTACGACTACAACAATCCGCCGCCGTCGCTGTTCGGCGTGCCCGACGCCTACGACTGGGGCCTGAACGCGAAGGTCGGATCGGTGAGCCCGGTGTTCAGGGGGATCGACGAGTTCGCCATCGTGCAGTCCGCCAAGCAGAGCCCGGGCGGGCCCGCGCCGCGGGACGAGGTGGTCGATCAGCTCCGCCGGCTGGCGGCGGCCGACGCCGCGGTCGATCGCGCCAAGCCGAAGGCTGATCGGGTCGCCGCGGCGCTCGCTGGCGGCAAGAGCCTCGAGGAGGCCACCCAGGAGACCGGGCTCACGGCCTTCAAGATCGAGGGAACGACGCGGCTCCGTCCCGATCCGCGGATCTCGGGTTCCCCGGAGCTGATCGGCGCCCTGTTCGCGGCGCGAACCGGACAGGTGGTGGGGCCGTTCCGGTCACTCTCGGGGTGGGCCTTCGGCCGGCTGGACGAGATCACTTCTCCCGACTCGACGATGTTCTTTCAGGTCAAGGCCCAGCTCTCGAACGAGCTGCTCCAGAACCGGCAGCAGACCTTCTTCAGCAATTACCTGGCGAGCCTGAGGTCCAGGGCCAAGGTCCAGGATCTGCGCAGCGCGTTCGAGTGAGGCCTCCTCCTCGCGCGGGGACCGGGCCGGAGCGCGGCGGGCCGGCGACCGGCGAGCGTCACTGGATCGGCTTGTTGTCGGGCGGCTTGCTCGGCGGGGGGTCCTCGCGATTCAGCTCGTCGCCGATCTCGCGTTGCGCCTTCCGGAACTCCCTCAGCGCCTGGCCCAGGCCGCGGGCCATCTTGGGGATCTGGCTGGGTCCGAAGACCAGCAGGATGATGAGAAAGAGCACCGCGAGCTCCGTTCCACCCAATCCGAACACGTTTGCCTCCTGTTTTCCGCTAGCCCGTCTCGTCCCTGAGCCCGCTCGGACTCGTGAACGAAGCGGTCAGGGCTCGATCTTGAGCCGGCCGGAATCCTTGCCGAGAACCACCGTGACCTCGGCCAGGTCCGAGCTCCAGGCCTGTCGGATCACCGGCAGCCCTCCCAGGTAGCGCGCCACCGCCCGAGCCGCCCCGGGGTCGGCGGCACGGGCCACCACCAGGGTGGCCGGGTAATCCGAGAGGTCCGCGTTGCCGACCTCCACCACGTGGAAACCGCCCTCGCGCAGGAACGCCGCCACCCGCGATCCGACCCCGCCCTCGCTGGACCCGTTCAGCACCTGGACCCGGATCACTCGCCCTTCTCGACCCCCGGTCCGCATCTTGAGTCGCGGCACGAAACGGCCGTAGACCGCCGACAGCCCGAGTGTTGCCACCGCGACCGCAAGCCCGGCGGTCACCCAGACCGCGGCGGGCTTACCGGGTCCGCGCACGCCCCACCACCCGCGATCCGCCTTCGATCACGCCCAGGGCCCGGCGCAGCCTCGTCCAGGTGCGCCCGAGAGACTCCGGCAAGACCTTGGTCCCTCCGACCAGCGGCATGAAGTTGGTATCCCCGTTCCAGCGCGGCACGAGGTGGAGGTGAAGATGGCCCGGGAAGCCGGCCCCGGCGACCCGGCCCACGTTGGCCCCGTAGTTCACACCATGGGGTCGATACTCCGCCTCGAGGGCCCGCTCGGCAAGCGCGGTGAGCCCCACCATCTCCTCCCATTCCTCGGCCTCGAGGTCCGCGAACTGAGCCGCGTGCCGGGCCACCGCCACCATGAGGTGCGCGGGATTGTAAGGAAACCGGTTGAGCATCAGGAACGCGTGCGGGCGGCGCGTCAGGACCAGGTCCCCCCGGTCCCGCCGGGTGCGGCGGATGCGGCAGAACAAGCATCCCGTCTCCTCCAGCCCCCTTCCCGTGGCCTTGGCCGGGCCCGGGCGCGCGCGGCGCTCGGCCGGGCGCTTCGCGGCCCGGATGGACGCGGCAGCCTCGGCGCGACGGATGTATTCCATGCGCCACGGAGCCCACAGGCGGTGAAGCTTCTGCTCGCCCGCCATGTCAGCCCGCTCCTCCGCGAGGGACCGGGCGTGCCCCCAGCGAGTGGTAGACCCGCTCCGCCTCGGCGAGTTGCTCCACCGTGTTGATCCCCATTAGCTCGCGGGCGTCGGGCGCGCACACCACCGCGGCTCTCCGGCCGCCGTTCCTCAGCAAGGTCACCGTGTCGGTGAGGTAGTACTCGCCCTGCACGTTGTGCGACGTGAGGCGCGAGAGCACCGTCACGAGATCCGGATAGCGGAACGCGTAGATGCCCGAGTTGACCTCGTCCACCCCGCGCTGGGCGGCGGTGGCGTCCCGCTCCTCGACGATCGCCTCGATGTCCCCTCCGGCGCTCCGGAGGATCCGGCCGTAGCCGCCGGGATCCGGGACCCGCATCGACAGCACGGTGACCGAGGCCCCCGAGCGCGCGTGGCACTCCAGCAGGTCGTGCAGGGTCACCGCCCTGAGGAGCGGCGTGTCCCCGCACACCACGAGCAGCGTGCCCTCGAAGGCCTCGAGCGCCGGCCCGGCCATCAGCACGGCGTGTCCCGTGCCGCGCTGCTCCGCCTGCACCACCCACTCGACCTCCGCGTTGGCGAACTGCTCGCGCACGCGCTCCCGCTGGTGCCCGATCACGACCAGCACCCTTCCCACGCCCAGCTCTTGAAGGGTCCCGAGGACGTGGGCCAGCAGCGGCTGTCCCGCCATGGGATGGAGCACCTTCGCCAGGTCGCTGTTCATTCGCTTGCCCTGCCCCGCGGCCAGCACCAGCGCCGCGGTGTCCGGGTGGCGGTAGCGGCTCATCGCGGCCCCCATTCGAAGTTGTCGATCAGGCGCGTCGAGCCGACGCGCGCGGCGACCGCGACCAGC
>VBOT01000128.1:0-20345 GCA_005893225.1 Candidatus Eiseniibacteriota bacterium | reverse complement strand
TCACGCACCTTGGGAAACTCCCGCCACACCCTCCGGACCCGCGTGCGCAGGCGCGCCGCCGAGCGCTCGCCGCGGCCGAGCGCCGCCCACGCCGCCTCGAGGCCGCGCGGCAGCGCCACCGCCTGGGCGCGCTGCTCGGCAGTGAGATACGCGTTGCGCGAGGAGCGGGCGAGCCCGTCGGGCTCACGCACCGTCGGCCCGCGGCGCACCTCGACCGGCAGCAGCAGGTCGCTCACCATCTGCTCGAGCAGGCGGGCCTGCTGGGCGTCCTTCTGGCCTAGCCAGAGCAGGTCGGGAGCCACCACGTTCAGGAGCTTGAGCACCACCGTCGCCACCCCCTCGAAGTGGCCGGGGCGCGAGGCGCCCTCGAGGGGCTGGTCGAGGCCCGTGACTCGCACCCGGGTGCGCTCTCCCGGGGGATAGAGGTCGCGCACGTCGGGCTCCCACACGAGGTCCGCGCCCGCGGCCCTCAGCAGCGCCCGGTCGCGGGTCCTGGGACGCGGGTAGCGGCGGAAGTCCTCCCGGGGCCCGAACTGGAGCGGATTGACGAAGACGCTCACCACCACGCGCTCGGCGGAGGCGCGGGCGAGCCGCACCAGGCTCAGGTGGCCGTCGTGAATCGCTCCCATGGTGGGCACGAAGCCGATCCCGAGCCCGCGGCGGCGCCACGCGGCAGAGATGCGGCGCACGTCGGCGGCCCGGCGCGCGCTCAGCATCCCGGCCCGGCGGCGGTCCGACCTCAATAGTAGGATTCCCGCTCGCTGGGGAAGCGGCGCGCCTTGACGTCGGCGATGTAGCGCTGGTAGGCGGCGCGGATCTCCGGAGCCAGCTCGGCGTAGCGCCGCACGAACTTCGGCGTGTGGCCGAGGAACATCCCCAGCAGGTCGTGGCTCACCAGCACCTGGCCGTCGCAGGAAGGGCCGGCTCCGATGCCGATGGTGGGTATCTGGAGCTCGCGACTCACCGCGGCCCCGAGGCGCGCCGGGATCCCCTCGAGCACCACCGAGAAGCAGCCGCTCGCTTCCAGGAGCTTGGCCTCGCTCAGCAGCCGCTCCTGGTCCGCTTCCCCGCGCGCCTGGACCCGGTAGCCGCCCAGCGCCAGCACCGACTGCGGCGTGAGCCCCAGGTGTCCCATCACCGGGATGCCGACCTCCACGATGCGGCGCACCGCCCCGGTCACACGCTCGCCCCCCTCCAGCTTCACGGCGTCGGCGCCGCCCTCCTGGACCAGCCGCCCGGCGTTCAGCACCGCCTGCTCGACGCTCACCTGATACGACATGAACGGCATGTCGGCGACCACCAGGGCGCTCGGCCGGGCGCGCGTCACCGCGCGGGTGTGATGGAGCATGTCGTCCATGGTGACCGGAAGGGTGCTGTCGTACCCGAGCAGCACCGTGCCCACGCTGTCTCCCACCAGCACGATGTCCACGCCCGCCTCGTCGGCCAGCCGGGCGGTCGGAAAGTCGTAGGCGGTGACGCAGGCGATCGGCTCGCCGCGCCGCTTGAGCTCGACGATCTGGGGCGCGGTGCGCTTCGCGCGCGGCGGGCCGGCCGCGGCGGGCGGGGCCTGCGCCCCCGACCCCGGCTTCGGGTCTCCGCTCACGACGCCGTCCCGCGCTCGATCGGGGCGTAGTACACCGTCCCCTGCCGGTGCGACACGATCCGCCCCAGGAGATCCTCGAAGTCCTCGGCGTGATTCACGAAGTCGATCCCATTGGTGTTCACGACCAGCAAGGGAGCCTCGTTGTAGTGGAAGAAGAAGTGATTGTAAGCCTCGTTCAGCCCCCGGATGTACTCGCGTTCCATGTCGCGCTCGTAGGGGCGGCCGCGGCGTGCGATGCGCGCCATCAGCGTGTCGGGCTGGGCCTGAAGGTACACCACCACGTCCGGCCTCATGACGTCGAGCTCGAGCCAGCCGACGAGCCGCTCGTAGAGGGCCAGCTCGCGATCCGAGAGGTTGAGGCTGGCGAAGATCCGATCCTTCTGGAACAGATAATCGGACACCAGGCGCTCGCTGAACAGCTCCATCTGCCGGAGCCCGCGCTGCTGCTGGTAGCGGCTGAACAGGAAGTGCATCTGGGTCTGGAAGGCATAGCGCGCGCGATCCTGGTAGAAGTCCTTGAGGAACGGGTTTTCCTCCACCTCCTCGAGCACCAGGCGCGACTTCAACCGCTCGCTCAAGAGCCGCGCCAGGCTGGTCTTTCCGACTCCGATCACGCCCTCCACCACGATGTAGCGGTTCTCCGCCATCTAGCGTCGCGATCCAACCCAAAGGACTAGTTCCAGAGGCGACTTCCCCGCTTCACCGGAGGCCGGGTGTGAAGGCGCGACAGGTGGCTCAAGAGCGATTCTCCCGTCACCGGGTGGACGAGGATCGGGTCGAGCTCGACCAGGGGCACGAGCACGAACGAGCGCTGAGTGAGCTCGGGGTGGGGAACCCGGAGGTCGGGCTCCTCGACGATCAGGTTCCCGTAGAGGAGCAGATCGAGGTCGATGGTGCGCGGGCCCCAGCGCTGCGCGCGCACGCGGCCCAGGCGCTTCTCGATCAGGAGGAGGTTCCACAGCAGCTGCCGCGCGGTGAGCTCGGTGTCGATCTGGGCCACCGCGTTCAGGAAGTTGGGCTGGTCGATCTCCCCCACCGGCTCGGTGTCGTAGAGCGACGAGGCGCGCACGAGCCGCGTGTGGGGCAGCCGCGCGAGGTCGTCCAGGGCCATGCGGATCATGGCTTCGCGCTCACCGAGATTCGATCCCAGCCCGATGAACGCCCTCATGCCGGTCGCTCCCTCACCACCTCGATCACCGCTCTGCCGCCGGTGGTCCAGCCCAGGTTCTGCTTGGCAATCCGCACCTTGACCCGCCGCACCCGGAAGCGCTCGAGGATCGCCTCCGCGGTCGAGGCGGCCAGGGCCTCGAGCAGGTGATAGCTCCGTCCCTCGACCACTTCGCGCACGGTCCGGTACAGATGATCGTAATCCACGGCGTCGGCGAGCCGGTCGCTGGCCTCCGCCCGGTTGTCGACGGGCTCGAGCTCGAGGTCGACTTCCAGGCGTTGGCCGGCTTCCTTCTCGTAGGGCCTGGCCCCGTGATGACCGAACACCGACAACCCCTCGAGTCGGACCGTCGCCAACCCCGTCGCCTCCCATGTTCATGGGCGGACGGCCCCCGCGGGCCGACCGCCCAGAACCTGATGAAGTCTAGGAGCGCCTCATGCACCGGTCAAGCAACGGCGCGCCGATCGGGCGCTCGGAATCGATCGCCGTGCGCGCCGCGGCGATCGACGGCGGATCGTCTTCGATCGGATGAAGACGAGCTAGTGTCGTGCTAGGCGCGGGCGCGCCGTCGCGCGAACGCCACGCCCCAGATCCCCGAGACGATCAGGATCGCGGCGAGCAGGACCTGACCCGTCGAGCCGGTCATGGGCGCGGGCAGCGGCGCGGTCGGCATCGGCACCGAGCTCGGCGGAGGGAGGGAGCGCGCGATCGAGGTCGGCGTCGAGAACGTGACGCAGTTCGTCGCGGAACCGCTCGGATCGGGGGTGCAGGTGGGCTGACCGGCCGCGCAATCCCCGATCAGCACGCAGCTGATGTTGTGGTAGGAGCTCTGCACCGACAGGAACGCGAAGCCGGGGTCCGGGTTCCGGTCGATGCCGACCAGGTTGCCGTCGACGTCGTAGGCGGCCAGAAAACACGAATGCGCCGCGTCGCAGTAGCCCACGGAGGCTCCGACCTTGTCGACGGTCGCCCACTTGGCTTGCGCCGGATCCACGAAGAGGAAGAACTCCCAGCCCGAGTAATGGGGGGCGGCGGAGAGCACCAGGCGGGTCGGGCACGGAGGGCGAGAGCCGTCGGGATAGACGTAGGTGGCCGCCGCCGACGAGGAACCGCCATGACCGAAGAGCACGCCAAGCGAGCGGAACTGGGTCGTGACCTCCTGGCCGGAGGGAAGGCTCCCGAAGTCGATCTTGGTGCCGTAGCTCGGGACATCGGGGTCGCCGCAGCAGGCGGCCTCGGTCGCGGGAGGCGCCGGGGCGCTCTCGGCGACCGAGCCGCTGCCCCGGGAGCTCGGCAAGGAATCGGAGAGCGGCTCGCCCCATGCGAGCGCGAGCCAGGGACCCGAGATCAGGACGGCCGCAAGGGCTCGAAATGCGAGACACCGTAGCCCACTCATTCTCGCACCTCCCGAGCGCAGAAGCTTCGAGCCGCGGCAAAGACAGGGATTGACGTAAGGCGGTGACTTCAGCGACTAAGTATCTACAAAGACACGTGTTCGGTCAATTGAAGACTGGCCCTCGCCGGCCGGCGACCGTCCCGGCGGGCCACCCGGCGTCGGCAGACGCGGGCAACGGGTTAGCCGGGCACGCCGAATTCGCGCAGCGCCTGGTTCAGCGATGTCTTGAGGTCGGTCGACGGCTTGCGCCGCCCGATGACGAGGGCGCACGGCGTGCCGAACTCCCCGGCCGCGAACCGCTTCGGAACCGTCCCCGGAATGACCACCGCCCGCGACTCGACTCGGCCCCGGGTCACCCGCGGCTCGGAGCCGGTCACGTCCACGATCGGAGTCGACGCGGTAAGCACCACGCCGGCGCCGATCACGGCCTCGCGCTCGATCACGACGCCCTCCACCACCACGACGCGCGAGCCGACGAAGCAATCGTCCTCGACGATCACCGGACGACTCTGCGGCGGCTCCAGCACGCCGCCGATCCCGACGCCGCCCGAGAGGTGGACGCGCCTTCCGATCTGGGCGCACGAGCCGACGGTCGCCCAGGTGTCGATCAAGGTCCCCCCGCCGACGCGCGCCCCCACGTTGACATACCCCGGCATCAGGATGACGCCCGGCTCGAGGAAGCTGCCGTAGCGCGCCACCCCCGGGGGCACGACGCGCACTCCCGCCTCGCGCAGGCCTCGCTTCAGCGGCACCTTGTCGTGGAACTCGAACGGTCCCACCTCCATGGTGACGGGCGTGCGGAGGCGGAAGTAGAGCGTCAGGGCCTGCTGCAGCCAGCCGTGCGTGACCCACTCGCCATCCACCGGCTCGGCGACCCGGAGGTCGCCGGCGTCGAGCGCCGCGACCGACCCCTCGACGGCTCCCCTGAGCTCCAGATCCTCGAGCGGCCGGCTGCCCTCGTACCCCTCTCCCACTGCTTGCCGCCAGCGCTCGATGGGGTAGCCGGTCATAGGTCCCGAGCCGCGAGGCGCTCCAGCGCCTCGCGACACCGCTCGAGGGTCGGGACCAGCGCCCAGCGCACGTAGCCCTCCCCGCCTCGCCCCAGGAAGGAGCCCGGCGTGGCGAGGACCCCCAGCCTCATGAGGCGCTCCACGAACGCCACGTCGTCGCCGCCGGGAGCGCGCGCCCAGAGATAGAACGTCGCCTGGCTGGCCTCGACCTGCCAGCCCAGGCGCCCGAACGCCTCCAGCAGCAGCCGGCGCTTGGCCGCGTAGAGAGCGCGCTGCTGGGCGGCGTGGGCGTCGTCGCTCCAGGCCGCAATCGCGGCTCGCTGGACGAATTCGGGGGTCGCGACCCCGACGTTGGGGCGGAAGCGGCGCAGCGCCTCGATCAGGCGCGGGTCGCCGGCCATGAAGCCGGACCGGTAGCCCGTCATCGCCGATCTCTTGCTCAGAGTGTGCAGGGCGATCACGTTCTCGGCCCCGCACTCGAGCAGCGACGGCGGGGCGGTCTCGAAGTAGACGTCGGCGTAGGCTTCGTCGGAGGCCACCCAGAAGCAGGAGCGCCGCGCGCGCTCGGCCACCCGCTGGAGGGCCGTGCGATCGACCACCGCCCCGGTCGGGTTGTGCGGGGTGTTGAGCCACAGCAGCGCGGTGCGCTCCCACACCTCGTCGGGAACCCGATCCGGGTCGAAGCGCCATCCGTCCTCCGAGCCGAGCGGCGAGAAGAACACCTCCGCGCCGGCGAAGCGCGCGCCCGACTCGTACACCGGATACGCCGGGCTCGGGATCACCACGGTGCGGCGAGCCTCGCCGCCCTCGCGCCCCACCACCGCGAGCGCCATCAGGAACACCGCCTCCTTGGTGCCGTTGACGGGCAGGACCTGGGTCGCGGGATCCACGCGCGCGCCGAACCGCCGCTCGATCCAGGCCGCGCACGCGGCGCGCAGCTCCGGCTGCCCCGAGATGCTGGGGTAGCTCGACACCTCGGGAACGGCGCCCTTCAGGGCCTCGCGGATGAAGGCGGGGGTGCGCTCCCGCGGATCGCCGATGCTGAAGTCGATCGCCTCGATCCCGGGGGGAACCAGCTCCCGGCGCTTGCGATCGAGGGTCACGAACGGGTACTCGCGCCGGCCTTCCAGCAGGGGGTTGAGGGGGCCGGGAGTGGAGACGCCCGCCGGGGCGCGCCGCCCGCTCACGCGCGGTCTCCGAGGATGAACTCGCGCAGCCAGCGATACGCGACCCCCAGGTTCTCGATCGGGCAGTACTCGCCGGCGCTGTGAGCCTGCTCGGGAATCCCGGGGCCGAAGTTGAACGCCGGCACTCCCGCGGCCGTGAACTGCGCCACGTCGGTCCAGCCCTGCTTTCCCGCCACCGGGGCGCGGAAGCGGTCGATGAACTCGCGCACCTCGGCGCGGTCGGCGCACACGCGCCCCGGCGCGGCGCGATCCACCACCCGGAACTCGAAGTCCGGCGGGACCAGAGCGCGCAGGCGCCGCTCCGCCTCCTCGAGGCCGCGATCGGGCGTGAAGCGGTAGTTGAGGTTGGCCACCAGCTCGTCCGGGATCACGTTGCGCGCGCGGCCGGCGGCCAGGGTCGTGACCTGCACCGTCTCGACGAACTCGGCGCCGCCGACCTGGACCGGAGCGGACGGGAACCGGGTGATCTCCACGAGCCACGGAGCGGCGCGCTCGACGGCGTTCAGCCCGGTCCAGGGACGGGCGCTGTGCGCGCTGCGTCCCTTGACGCGCACCTCGGCGTTGATGGCCCCGTTGCACCCGAGCTCGACCCTGAGGTCGGTCGGCTCGAGAAGGACGGCGAGCCGCGCCTCGCGGAGCCACGGCATCTCGCCGATCAGCCGCTTGAGCCCGTTCGCCTCGTGCGGACCTTCCTCCGCCTCGTAGAAGACGGCCGCCAGGTCGAAGCGCATCGCGTCCCGCTCCAGGGTCTCGAGCAGCGCCAGGATCACGGCGTCGCCCGACTTCATGTCGCTCGATCCCAGGCCGTAGAGCTTGCCGTCGAGGCGGCGGGCGGCCTGGTTGCCCTGCGCCGGCACGGTGTCGAGGTGACCGGCCACCACCAGCAGCGGCCGGCGCGCCGCGGCGCCGTCCCGGGCCGCGAGCCTCCACACCACCGAGTTCCCCGAGCGATGGCACTCGCCGCCGCGTACCGCCTGGAGCCGCGCCGCGACCCAGTCCGCGATCGCGGCCTCGTGGCCGGTCTCGCTCGGGATGTTGACCAGGGTCTCGAGCAGGTCGGCGAGGGCTTCGGAGGTCATGGCGGTGAGTGCCAAACACTAGCATCGGCCCGCGGCCTCCCGCCACCGGCGGCGTCGCGCCGCGGGCGGGTTCCTTGCGCCCGAGCTTCGGGCCTCGCTAGCCTCGATTCATGGCACTCGTCCCCGATCCGCGGCCCCAGTCCCTCTCCGGCACGCCCGCGACGATCCTGCGCCTCACCGGCGCCGACGCGCTCGCGATCCTCCACCGCATCTCCACCCAGTCGGTGGTCGATCTCGAGCCGGGCTCCTGCCGCGTGACGCTGTTCTGCGATTTCCGCGGCCGGCTGCTCCATCGGGCCGCCGTGGCGCGCGTCCGCGATGGCGCCGTCTGGCTGGTGCGCGAAGATGCTCCCGCCGAGGAGCTCGCCGCTCACCTGGACCGTCACATCTTCCGCGAGAACGTCCGGGTGGAGGAGGATGCGGCGCACCGGGGCGGCGTGCGCGCGGTGCCCGGTGGCTTCGGGCTCGCGGCCGGCACCGTGGTGGAGCAGGGCGGGGCGCCCTTCCGGCTCGAGATCGGCCCCTCCTTCGGGCTCGAGGTCGGAGAGCGGAGCTCCGATCCCGACGCCGAGAGACTTCGCATCCTCGCCGGGCGACCGCGCCACGGTCACGAGATCGCGCCGGCGTTCAATCCCTTCGAGGTCGGGTTGGCTCACGAGGTCCATCTCGACAAGGGCTGCTTCACCGGCCAGGAAGCGCTGCTACGCCTCGTCACCTACGGCGGGGTGCGACGCCGGCTGGCGATCGTGACCGGTACGGGCGGCGCTCCCGGGGTGCCGCGTGACATCCTGGATCGGGGCAAGGTGGCGGGCGTGCTCACCAGCGCCGCGGGGGCGGGACCGGGCTGGTCCGGACTCGCCGTGATCCGGAACGAGGCGCTCGACGGGCCGCCGGCTCTCGAGGTGGCGGGTGCCGGGCCGGTGGGCCCGCCCCAGGTGTTCCCCGCGACACGCCCGGCGGGGCTCCGGTAAGCCCTCCGACACCGCGCTTGCCGCGCGCCGGCAAGCCGGCCCCGGGCCCGTCAGCGGTGCGAGGCCTCCCCCGGCTCGGGCTCCATGCCGAGCGGGGAGGGATCGAATCGGGCCGCGGCGGTGACCGGACCGTGGAGCGAGAACCTGAAGGAGAAGAAGACCCACACTGCGATCGAGTCGCCGCGGGCTCGCGCGGGAGCGAACACCCACTGCCTGGCCGCATTCTCGGCCGCCCGGTCGAGCAGCGGGACCGACTCGAACACCCAGGTGTCGGCGATCCTTCCGGTGCGGCACAGGAGCCCGGCGAGGCGCACGGTCCCCTGGACGCCGCGGCTTCTCGCGGTGTCCGGATAGATCGGGCTCACCCTCACCAGCGGCCGCGGGAGCGAGTCCACCGTCACGGCCTCGCCGAGCTCGGGCAGCCGGGCCTGGGAGGTGTCGCGGCAGGTGGCGGCGCCCGGGAACTCGCCGGCCTCGCGGGTCACCAGGGCGTCGTCGTGCGGGCTGGCGGTGACACCAGCCCGCACGTCGGCAGCGGTCCGGGCGTCGCTCCGCTCGTCGATCTGGGCGCGAACCGTGACGGTGACCGGAACCGGCGTGTAGTGGGGAGCCTTGTAAAGGCCGAACGGCGAGATCACTCCCCCGCCGCTCGCCACCCGCCAGCGCACGTTCGTGCTGGCGCTGCGCGTGACGAGCACGGTGAACTGCTGCGATCCCCCGGGAGGCAGGCTGGCCTGGCGGGGAGCGACCTCGAGCCGCGTCCCCTTGTCGCACGAGGCGAGCCCCAGGGCCAGGAGGCCGGCCGCCAGCCCGGCCGCCCGCGGCATCACTTGAGCCACAGGTCGAAGCCGAGCTTCACCCCGAAGGCGGTGCCCTTCGGGATCAGCACCTGGTCCCAGTCCTTTCCCTCGGTCACGTAGTCGAGCCGGGCCTCGGCGCGCAGCGTTCCGTGGCCCTGTCCCACCTTGTGGCGCACGCCCACGCCCCCGCCTCCCACGAAGCTGACGGGATTGACGGTGGTCCCGCCCGGGCCGAGATCCCCGATGAAGCGGGTCGCCACGCCGCCGCCGCCCGTCAGGTAGAGGATGCTCGTGCCGGTGCCGAGGTTGTACTGGTAGTTGGCCGTCGCCTGGGCGGCCGTCTCCGAGAACTCGCTGCTGCTCACCAGGCTCAGGCCGCCGTCGAGGAAGCACTCGTGGCGCTGGCTCGCGCTCTGGAGCCCGAAGCGCAGCCCGGGCATGAAGTAGAACACGTCCCCGGCGGCCGAGACGCTGACGCGGTTGTCGAAGCTGCCGCCCGGGACGAGGACGAACCCGAAATTGGACCCGATGCTCCAGTTCCCGGCTTGCGCGGGGATCGCGGACCCGAGGAGCAACGCCAACGCCCAGCCTGTCGAGCGCATGAGAGGATGTTCTCCCGTGAGTGAAGCGGCCCCGCGCGCGAGTTCAGGCGCCCCGCCGCGGGCACGGTCGATTCGGCGCGACGAGCGGGGGAAACATAAGACACTGGCACCGCGGCACCAAGTCCCCGGTGCGAGAAAAGTCGGGCTACGATTCGCCGTCCGGGGGACCCGGTTCCTCCTCCTCCTCCTCCGGAGCGTCGACTACGATCGCGTCCGTCGTCAGCACCAGCGCCCCGATGCTCGCCGCGTGCTGGAGGGCGCAGCGCGCCACCTTGGCCGGGTCCACGATCCCGAAGGCCTCGAGGTCCCCGAACTCCCGCGTCAGCGCGTTGAACCCGAACGCCCCGCTCCCGGAGCGGATCCGCTCCACCACCAGCCGGCCCTCCTCGCCGGCGTTCACCGCGATCTGGCGCGCCGGCTCCTCGAGCGCCGCCCGGATGATCTCGAGCCCCACCTGCTCCGCTCCCGAGAGACCGAGAGTCTCGAGCGCCGGCTGGGCGCGCAGCAGGGCCACGCCGCCTCCCGGGACCACGCCTTCCTCGACCGCCGCCCGGGTGGCCGCGAGCGCGTCCTCCACCCGCGCCTTGCGCTCCGCCATCGCCAGCTCGGTGGGAGCGCCCACGTGGATCACCGCCACCCCCCCCGACAGCCGGCCGAGACGCTCGCGCAGCCAGTCCCGGTCGTAGTCGGAGTCGCTGGCCGCGAGCTCGCGCTCGAGCTGCGCGATGCGGTCGCGGATCTCCCGGGGATGGCCGCCGCCCTCGATCAGGGTGGTGGTGTCCCGATCGACCACCGCGCGCTGGACCCGCCCGAAGTCGGAGGGACGGAACGCTTCGAGGCTCGCCCCGAGCTCGGGCGCGTGGAGCCTCGCTCCGGTCAGCACGGCGAGGTCCTCGAGCATCTCGCGGCGCCGTCCCGCGGTGCCCGGCGCCTTGACCGCCACGCTGGTGAGGGTGCCGCGCAGCCGGTTGACGACCAGGGTCGCGAGCGCATCGCCCTCGACGTCCTCCGCCACCACCAGCAGCGGGCGGCCCGCGCGGGCGGCGTGCTCGAGCACCGGGAGCAGCTCCTGCACGCCCGAGAGCTTGAGATCGGCGAGCAGAACGAGCGCGTTCTCGAGCACCGCGTCCATGCTGTCGGCGTCGGTGACGAAGTAGGGCGAGACGTAGCCGCCGTCGAAGCGCACGCCCTCCACCACTTCCAGGGTGGTCTCCATGCCCCGTCCCTCGCTCACGGTGATCACCCCCTGCCGGCCGACCCGCTCCATGGCGTCGGCGATCAGGTCGCCGACCCGGGCGTCGGCGCGGGCGCCGACGGCGGCGACGCGCGACACGTCGGCGCGGTCGCGCACCTGGCGCGACTGCTTGCGCAGATCCTCCACCACCACCTGCACGGCCCGATCGATGCCGCGCTTGACCGCCATCGGGTTGTGACCCGAGGCGATCGCCCCGAGCCCGCGCACCACGACCCCATGGACCAGCACCGTGGCGGTGGTGGTGCCGTCGCCCGCGGCCTCGCTGGTCTTGAGGGCCACTTCCTTGACCAGCTGGGCGCCCATGTTCTCGAACGGGTTCTCGAGCTCGATCTCGCGCGCCACCGTGAGCCCGTCGTTGGTGATCGTGGGTGCCCCGCCGCGATGGCCGATGACGACGTTGCGCCCCCGCGGCCCGAGGGTCACCCGCACCGCGCCGGCGAGCTGGTCGACGCCGCGGCGCAGCGATTCGCGCGCGGCGTCGTCGAAGCGGATCTGCTTGCCCATGATCTCTAGCGCCTCCACTCGGCGAAGAACAGGTCGGTCTCGCCGGGCTGCTTGCCGCCCCGGTTCGAGGAGAACGCCAGCCACCGACCGTCGGGGCTGAACATCGGGAACCCGTCGAAGGAGGGGTCGCGGGTCACCGGCCGGGGCTCGCCTCCTTGCACGTCGACGAGGTAGAGATCGAAGTTGCGGCCGGTGGGATTCTCCCAGTTGGAGGCGTAGATCAGCGACCTGCCGTCGGGCGTGAAGTAGGGCGCGAACGAAGCCCCGGGTTGGTGGGTCACCAGGCGCTTCCCGGATCCGTCCGCGCGCATGACCCACAGGTTCATGCGCGTGGGGCGCACGAGATTGCGGCTCAGCAGCGCCTGGTAATCGGCCGTCTCGGCCGAGTCGGCGGGATGGTAGGCGCGGTAGCAGATCCACCGGCCGTCGCGCGAGAAGAACGCCCCGCCGTCGTAACCGGCGCGGTCGGTGAGGCGCACCAGCCCCGAGCCGTCGGGGTGCATCTTGTAGAGGTCGAGGTCGCCGTCGCGCAGCGAGGTGAAGACGAACCAGCGGCCGTCCACCGACACCGTGGTCTCGGCGTCGTAGCCCGGCGTGTCGGTGAGGCGCCGGAGGTCCGATCCGTCGGGGCGCGCCGTGAAGATGTCGTAGCCGGGATGGACCGGCCAGACGTAGCCCTTGGAGTAGTCGGGGCGGGGAGGACAGGAGTCGCCCGCGAGGTGGGTGGAGGAGAACAGGATGCGCCGGTCCCGATCGTAGAAGTAGCCGCAGGTGGTGCGCCCCTTGCCCGTGCTGACCCGATCGAGGCGACCGCTCGAGAGGTCGAGCACGTACATCTGATCGCACGGCCAGTCGTCCCGGGTCGACTGGAAGATCAGCCGGCGCCCGTCCTGGGACCAGTAGGCCTCGGCGTTCTCGCCGCCGAAGGTGAGCTGCCAGAGGTGGGCGAAGTGGGTCTCGCCGGGCCGGATCAGGCTGTCGGCCGGGGCGGCCCCAGGAGGCACGGGGGGCCGCGGGGCTCCTCCGCTCGCGGAACCCAGGCCCAGGGAGACGGCCAGCCCCAGGATCAGTCGCTTCACGGCTCCACGCCTCACGGTCTCCTCCCCAGGGTCGCCGCGAGCTCCACCTCGCGGCCGCCGCGCGCCACGGTGATCCGGACCCTCTGGCCCGGCTTCCGGGAGCGCAGCGCGAAGGTATAGTCGTAGATGTTGTCGATCGCGATGCCGTCGAAGCGCACGACGGTGTCGCCGCCGCGCAGCCCGGCGCTGTCCGCGGGGCTGCCGGCGCGCACCCCCGAGAGCAGCACCCCGCCCTCCGTCTTCATGTAGTCCGGGATGGTACCGAGGTAGGCCCCGT
This sequence comes from Candidatus Eiseniibacteriota bacterium, assembly GCA_005893225.1. Lineage (GTDB taxonomy): Bacteria > Eisenbacteria > RBG-16-71-46 > RBG-16-71-46 > RBG-16-71-46 > WS-3. The sequence goes on along the minus strand of VBOT01000128.1, from coordinate 7,414 downwards.
AGCCGCCGCCTCCGGCGATCCGCCCCATGGCGCTGTCGGCCCGGGCCCGCTGGTAGGTGACGCGCGGGCGGGCGTCGAGCGACTCGACCAGCGCCCAGGCGAAGCGCGAGACGCGCTCGAGCCCCGCGGCGTTGATCTTGTCCGGGGTGTCGCTGGGCTTGTGGTAGTCGGCGTGAGCGCCCGTGAACAGCATGAGCACCGGGACCTTCTCCTTGTAGAACGACGAGTGGTCGCTCGGGCCGAAGCCGTCGCTCGAGGTCTTGAGATCGAAGCCCGCGGCGCGGTTGGCGTTGCCGACCAGCACCGGGAACTCGGCGGCGGTGCCCGTGCCCATCACCATGAGCCGGTTGTCGCGCAGCCTTCCCACCATGTCCATGTTGAGCATCGCGTCCACGTTCTCGAGCGGCCGGGCCGGATGATCGACGTAGTAGGATGAGCCGACCAGTCCCATCTCCTCGCCGGTGAAGGCGCAGAACACCAGGATGTCCAAGGAAGGCCGTCCGGCGCGAGCGCTCTCGCTCGCCTGGGCCGCGACCCCGAGCATCGCCGCCACGCCCGAGGCGTTGTCGTCGGCGCCCAGGTGGGGGAGCTTCGAGTCGGGCGCCAGCGAGCCCTCGGCTCCGAACCCTAGATGATCGTAGTGGGCCCCGATCACCAGGGCGCGGCTCGAGTCGCGGCCCGGGATCCATCCGATCACGTTGCGGATGCGGGCCCGGGTGCGCCGGAGCGTGACGCTCACCCGCGCCGTTTCGGCGAGCGTCATGCTGTGCGGCCGGGTGCGCTCGTCGATCGAGCGCTGGAGATCCTCGAGCCGCACGCCGGGGGGGAGGAGCTCGGCCGCCGCCTTCTCCGAGATCGTGGCCGCGATCAGGCCGCTCGACATGTAGCCCCCGCCGTCGGAGCGCGGCCGGCGCAGCTGCTCGCCCGAGTGGTGGCGCGGGCCGTTCACCACCAGCATGCCGAGCGCGCCGTGCTCGCGCGCGTTGATCGCCTTGGTGCGCAGCTCGGCGTGCGGGGTGTTGACGCTCCCGTCGAAGCGGCTGGTCGAGTCCATCTCGCCGGGCTCGTTGGTGAGCACCAGCACCAGCTTGTCGCGCACGTCGATGCCGGCGTAGTCGTCGTAGTCGTAGCCGGGCGCGGTGATGCCGTAGCCGGCGAAGACCACGGGCGCGACGAGCACGCCGTTGGTGGAGAAGCCGAGCGGCTGGAAATCGTCGCCCGCCGGGAAGCGCCGGCCGCGCACCTCGATCGCGCACGGCTCGCCGACCTCGACTCCGGTCGTGACCTCGAGCGACTGGAAGTAGTCGTCCGGGAAGGGGCTCGCTTCGTCCCCTCCGGGCTCGAGCCCGAGCGCCTGCATGCGCGCGGCCAGGTAGGTGGCCGCCGAGTCCAGCCCCGCGGTGCCCACGCCCCGGCCCTCGAGCCGCGGGTCGGCGAGATGACGGACCACGTCCATCAGCGAAGGCGGGCCCGGTGCGCCGCCGGCGGCCGCGCACACTACCCAGAGGGCGGCTGCCGCGACCAAGATCGGAAGCACCTTAGACATGGGTCTGCGAGGGAAGAGCGCCCGAGGGCCGTAACGAGACTCTCGCAGCGCGCGGAGGCAGGAGCCGGAGCGCGCGTCGCGAGTCAGCGAGCCGGAGACAGGATGTCGGAGGCCGCGGGTCTCGCGGCGGCCCCCGGGCGCTCCTCCCTCGTCGGAGGCCGCGGGTCTCGCGGCGGCCCCCGGGCACTCCTCCCTCGGCGCCAGTCCATGCCGCCCGAGGTTCGCGCGCCTCACGCGCTCTCCTCCCACAGGATCCGCATGCCCTTCAGGGTCAGCGACTCGTCGACCCGGTTGATGGTCTCGCACTCCGGCGCCACGATGCTCGCATACCCGCCGGTGGCGATCACGTGGGGGGTGCCGCGCATCTCGAGCGCGAGCCGTCGCACCAGGGCGTCCACCTGGCCCGCCGCGCCCCACAGGACGCCGGCGCGCAGCGACTCCTCGGTGGTGCGGCCGAGCGCGCGCGCCGGCTTGCGCAGCTCGACGCGCGGCAGCCGCGCGGCGCGCCGGAACAGCTCCTCCGCCGAAGTGCCCACGCCCGGGGCGATCACGCCCCCCAGGTAGGCTCCGCTCTTCGAGATGCAGTCGAACGTGGTCGCGGTGCCGAGGTCCACGACGATCGCGGGCGTGCCGTAGAAGGCGCGCACCGCGATCGCGTTGGCGATGCGATCGGCGCCGACCGAGCCCTTGTCGCGGTAGCGGATGACGAGGCCTCGCGCGCTCGCGGCGTTGACCTCGAGCGGAGGCCGGCCGGTGCGGCGCTCCAGCGCCGCCGCCCAGGCCGGTGTCAGGGCCGGCACCACCGAGCACAGCGCCGCCCCGGTGCGCGGCCCCCCGCTCCTCGCCGCGTCGGCGGATCGCAGCAGCGCCTCGATCTGGAGCGAGGCCTCGTCGGCCGTCATGCGTCCGCTGGTCAGTCGCCAGAAGCCCTTGAGATCCGGACCCTGGAACCACCCCACCACCGTGTCGCTGTTGCCCACGTCCACCGCGATCAGCCCCGCGCGCGAGCGGGTCCTGCTCGAACTCCTCTCAGGCATGCTCCCCTCCTTCCACGGTCTCGTCCCGGGTCCTGCGCCGCGCCACCAGCCACGACAGTCCGACGCTGGCGAAGTAGAGCAGCGTCATGGGCACGCCCATCACCACCTGCGCCGTGACCACGTCCCCCGGAGTGATGAGGGCCGTGACCAGGAACACCAGCACCAGCGCGTAGCGCCACTGGCGCATCAGGAATCCCGGCGTGACCACGCCGAGCGCGGTCAGCAGCATGGTCACGAGCGGGAGCTGGAACACCAGCCCGCAGGCCAGCGCGATGTTGTAGAAGAAGCCGAGCAGGGTCCCGAGCCGGATGTCGGCCTTCATGCTCGGGGTCGCGAACTGGCCCAGGACCTCCACCACCAGCGGCACGACGTAGCCGTAGGCCGCCCACACGCCGATCGCGAACAGCACCACCGAGGCCATCGCCATCGGCAGGATGAGGGAGCGCTCGCGCTTCAGCAGCCCCGGCACCACGAAGCGCCAGACCCGGTAGAGCACGTAGGGCATCACCAGCATCAGCCCGATCAGGAGCGCGAGCTTCACCCGCTCGTTGAAGGCCTCCACCGGCGAGAGCAGCACCGCCTGCTTCACGGTGCGGGCGATCAGGTCCTCGAGCACGCGCGGCGCGAGCCACCAGCCGGCGATCGCCCCGATCGCGCAGGCGGACGCCGAGTGGATCATCACCGATCGGAACTCCGCGAGGTGCTCGAGGAACGGCATCTGCCCGGTCGCGCGCGGATCCTCGCTCACCGCTCGATCCGCATCCCCGGGTCGAGCTCGGGCTCCCCGGCCCAGAGCGCCGCCCGGCCGCCAGCATCGAGCTGGACCAGCAGGCGCCCCTCGGCGTCGAGATCCTCGGCCACTCCGGCGAGCCGCCCCGACCGAGTGGCCACGGCCACCCTCCGCCCCCAGAAAGTCGCGCGCCGCCGCCATCCCTCCACGATCGGCGCGCCGCCGCGCTCCTCGGCCAGGATCCACAGTCGCTCGAGCCGGTTCAGGAACGCCGCCGCCACCTCCTCGCGGCCGAGGTCGTTACCCTCGATCCGGAGCGAGGTGGCCGAGCCATGGATCTCGGGCGGGAAATCCTCGGGCCCCTCGGCCACGTTGACCCCCACTCCCATCACCACGGTGCGGGCAGGGCCCGATCCCGACCGGCTCTCGCACAGCACGCCCGCCACCTTCCGGCCCCCGATCAGGACGTCGTTCGGCCACTTGAGCTCGGTCTCGACCGAGAGGCTCTCGAGACCCTCGGCGAGCCCGAGCCCGGCAAGGAGCGGCACCAGCGTGAGCGGGCAGCGCTCGCGGGGCAGGAGCAGCACCGAGAGCGCGAGGCCGCGCCGCGGGGCCTGATGCCAGGTCCGACCCGAGCGGCCGCGGCCGCGGGTCTGGACATCGGCCACGATCACGGTGCCGACCGCGGCGCCGGCTGCGAGCAGATCCCAGGCCTCATCGTTGGTCGACTCGAGCTCGGGCCACACCTCGAGCCGGCGGCCGATCCACCGGGTGTCGAGGCGGGACCGGCAGGCGCCGGCATCTCGACCTCCAGGCTAATATCAAGCGCCGGAGCGGAATGAGTGAGCGCCCCGACGGAAATATAGTCCACTCCCAGCTCGGCGTAAGCTCTCACGTTGTCGAGCCGGATGCCTCCCGAGACCTCGATCTCGGGCCAGCGTTTCGCCCCCGGCCGCATCCTTGGACTGTCGGGCGGATGCGCCCGGCTCCAGCGATCGACCTCCGCCACCGCGAGACGCACTTCCTCGACCGGGCGGTTGTCGATCAGGACTCGATCGACCTCGGGACGGAGCGCGTCCTGAAGCTGGTCGAGCGACTCCACCTCCACCTCGAGCAGCAGGTCCCCCTGGCGGGTGCGCAGGATCCGCTCGATCGCGGGCGTGAGCCCTCCCGCGGCGCGGATGTGGTTGTCCTTCACGAGGTACATGTCCCACAGCGCCAGGCGATGGTTCTCGCCGCCCCCGGCCCGGACGGCGAACTTCTCCAGAAAGCGCAGGCCGGGCGTGGTCTTCCGGGTGTCCAGGATGATCGCCCCGGTGTCCTTCACCGTGTCCACGAAGCGCCGCGTCAGGCTGGAGACTCCCGACAGGTGCTGGAGGAAGTTGAGCGCGGTGCGCTCGGCCTTGAGGATGCTCCCGGCGTCGCCGACCACCTGGGCCACGGCGCTCCCCGGCTTCACCACGTCGCCGTCGCGAGCCAGGGCGCGGAAGCGCACCGAGGCGTCGGCTTCGCGGAACGTCAGGCGGGCCACGTCGACACCGGACACCACGCCATCCTCGTGCGCCACCAGCGCCGCCCGAGCGTGCACGCCCGCCGGGATGGAGTTGAGGGTGGTGATGTCGCCGGTGCCGACGTCCTCGGAGAGCGCGTAGCGCACGAGCTGGAGCGCCACCGCCTCCAGGACGATCGGCTCAGACGTGGTGTCCGAACGCCGCAACGGTGGGCTCTACGAGACGCGCGAAGTCGCGGTACTTGAGGCTCATGCTGTCGGTGTGGGTACCGACCGGAAAATGGATGGTGTCGTCCTCGGCGAGCGCCGGGTCCACGTAGACCGGCAGCCGGTAGAGGTTGCCGAACGGCGGCATCGCTCCCAGCTCGCAGTCGGGGAAGGCGGCGACGAACTCGTCCTCCCGCGCGAGGCGCACTTCCCCGGCTCCGAGCGCGCCCCTCGCGCGCTCCAGATCCACCCGCCACGGCGCCGGGAGCGCCAGCATGACCATCTTGCCGTCCGCGATCACCATCACCACCTTGGCGTGCGTCTTGCCGGGCACGTGCTCGCGCTCCGACAGCTCCTGGGCCGTGAACGCCTGCGGGTGATGCCGCACCTCGAACGGCACACCGTTCGAGCGCAGGTACGATTCGAGCTTCCCTCGACACTCCATCGGCACTCTCCTTCAGGGGTCCGGGCCGCTCCCCTCATCAGGGGTCCGGGCCGCTCCCCTCATCGTCCCGGCCCGGCCCCGCGCCTCGCGCGAGGGGTGCGGGCCCCGGATCCGCCCCGCCGCCGGCCGCCGCCCTCGCGAGTCGGAGCCCCCGCGGTCCGGCGCGGCGCGCCGTCGACACCCAGGCGCCGGACCTCCGCCACCGCGGCCTCGACCTCCTCGATGCGATCCCGGAGCGAGGCGGCGCGCTCGAACTCGAGCCCCCGGGCCGCCTCCATCATCTCGGCCTCGAGCCGGGCGATCAACGCCTCGGGGCCCTCGCGTCCCACGTCGGCCAGCAGCGCGTGCACGTTCTGCCGTTCGTCTCTCCCGATCGCGTCCGCCACCGACGTGGCCTGGAGCACTTCCTCGACGCTCTTCTCGATGGTGCGCGGCGTGATGCCGTTCACCCGGTTGTACTCGACCTGCCTCTGGCGCCGCCGGTCGGTCTCGGCCAGCGCGCGACGCATCGAGTCGGTGACCCGGTCGCCGTACAGGATCACCCTCCCGTTCAGGTTGCGGGCCGCGCGGCCGGCGGTCTGGATCAGCGAGCGCTCGGAGCGCAGGAAGCCCTCCTTGTCGGCGTCGAGGATCGCCACCAGCGACACCTCGGGGAGATCCAGGCCCTCGCGCAGCAGATTGATGCCCACCAGCACGTCGAAGTCCGCGAGCCTCAGCCCGCGCAGGATCTCGACCCGCTCGATCGCGTCGATGTCGCTGTGGAGGTAGCGCACCCGCACCCCCATCTCGCCCAGGTAGTCGGTGAGGTCCTCGGCCATGCGCTTGGTGAGCGTGGTCACCAGCACGCGTTCCCGGCGCGCGACGCGCTGCCGGATCTCCTCGAGCAGATCGTCCACCTGCCCCTGCACCGGCTTGAGCACGATCACGGGATCGACCAGACCGGTGGGGCGGATGATCTGCTCGACGATCACGCCCTTCGACCGCCCGAGCTCGTGCTCGGCCGGCGTGGCCGAGACGTAGAGGATGGGCCCGGTCAGGTCCTCGAACTCGTCGAAGCGCAGCGGCCGGTTGTCGAGCGCCGAGGGCAGGCGGAAGCCGAAGTCGACCAGCGTCTGCTTGCGCGAGCGGTCGCCCTCGTACATACCGGCGATCTGCGGCACCGTGACGTGGGACTCGTCGATGACGAGCAGGAAGTCGGGCTCGCCGCCGGGCGTGCGGGGAAAGTAGTCGATCAGGCATCCCGGGCGTTCCCCGGGGGCGCGGCCCGACAGGTGCCGGGAGTAGTTCTCCACGCCGGGGCAGGTGCCGATGGTGGCGAGCATCTCGAGGTCGTACTCGGTGCGCTGCTTGAGCCGCTGCGCCTCGAGCAGCTTGCCCTCGGCGCGGAAGACCTGCAGCCGCTCCTGGAGCTCGGCCCGGATCGAATCGAGGGCGGTGAGCAGCCGCGGCTCGGGCGTGACGAAGTGCTTGGCGGGATAGAGCGCCAGCCGGTCCATGGGGCGGACCACGCGCCCGGTGACCGGGTCCACCGTGGAGATGCGCGCCACCACGTCGTCGTCGAGCTCGAGCCGGACCACGTGGTCCTCGTAGGCGGGATGGACCTCGACCACGTCGCCGCGCACCCGGAAGCAGCCGCGGCCGACCTCGACGTCGTTGCGCACGTACTGGATCGCCACCAGCCGGTCGAGCAGCTCGCGGCGCGTGACGCGCTCCCCGGCGCTGGCGTCGAGCCGCATGCCGCGCCAGTCCTCCGGCGCGCCCAGGCCGTAGATGCAGGAGACGCTGGCCACGATCACGACGTCGTCGCGCTCCAGCAGCATCGAGGTGGCCTGGAGGCGAAGCCGGTCGATGTCGTCGTTGATGGTGGCGTCCTTGGCGATGTAGGTGTTGGTGGAAGGGACGTACGCCTCGGGCTGGTAGTAGTCGTAATAGGAGATGA
>VBOT01000172.1 GCA_005893225.1 Candidatus Eiseniibacteriota bacterium | reverse complement strand
CGAGCGGCCCGCGGTTGGCTGCGACGACGCGGCGCAGCACCTCGGCCTCGCGCTCGGGGCGGTACGCGCCGCCGTTCGCTTTCAGCTTTCCGATTGCGGCGGCGCGCTCCGCGCGCTCGTTCAGGAGCGCGACGATTTTCTCGTCGAGCGCGTCGATCTCGGCGCGGTGCCTGGCGATGTCGTCGGCCATGCGTTCAGGCCGTGGGCAGATAGCGGACCGCGAGCACGCCCTTGATGCGCGCGAGGCCTTCGATCAGGCCTTTGTTCACGGGACTGTCCACGTCGACCAGGGTATACGCCATCTCGCCCTTGGAGCGGTTCGTCATGTTGTGGATGTTCAGGCCCGCCCCGGCCATGGCGCTCGAGATCTGGCCCACCATGTTCGGCACATTGGCGTTGGCGATGGCGACGCGGTACGGCGACTCGCGCCCCATCAGGACGTCGGGAAAGTTGACGGCGTTCTGGACGTTGCCGTGCTCGAGGTAGTCGCGCACCTGGTCGACGACCATGACGGCGCTGTTGTCCTCCGCCTCGCGCGTCGAGGCTCCGAGGTGCGGCAGCGCGATCACCGAGGGGTTCTCGCAGAGCGGCTGCGCCGGGAAGTCGGTCACGTAGTACTTGAGCTTTTTGGAGGCGAGCGCCGCCGCGATCGCCTTCGCGTCGACGATCTCCTCGCGCGAGAAGTTGAGGAGGATCGCGCCCCCGTGCATCAGCTCGAGGTTCTTCGCGTTGATCAGGTGCTTGGTCACCGGGAGGAGCGGAACGTGCAGCGTGACGAACTGGCTCGACTTGAGCACCTCCTCGATCGAGTGCGCCTTCTTCACCTGCGAGGGCAGGCTCCAGGCGGCGTCGACCGTGATCTCGGGATCGTAGCCGAGGACATTCATCCCGAGCTTGATCGCGGCGTCAGCGACCAGGCTCCCGATCTTGCCGAGGCCTATCACCCCCAGCGTCTGCCGCGGCAGCTCGATCCCGGCGAACTGCTTCTTCTCCGCCTCGACGCGCCTGGAGAGAGCCTCGTCGTCGCAGTTGAGCGAACCCACGAAGCGGACGGCGGGAACGAGATTGCGCGCGGCCATCAGCATCCCTGCGAGCACCAGCTCCTTCACCGCGTTGGCGTTCGCGCCGGGGGCGTTGAACACCGGAACGCCGCGCTCGCTCATCGCCTTCACCGGGATATTGTTCGTCCCCGCACCCGCGCGCCCGATCGCGCGCACGCTCTCGGCGATCTTCATCGCGTTCATGTCGTGCGAGCGCACCAGGATCGCGTCGGGATGCGCAGCGTCCTTGGAGACCTTGTACTCTTTCTCCGGGAAGCGCCTCAGCCCGACCTGCGAGATCTGATTGAGCACCAGGATTTCGAATTTTTTTGCGGCCATGGCTGAATCATAAACTACGGCTGTTTCTAAGCCCAACTTGTCGTTTGACGGGCCGCCCGGCATGATCTGTTCTACGACAGGACCCGATACCCAGGAGGAAGCCCATGAAGAATTTTCTGTTCGTATTCGCCACGGCCGCATTTCTTCCCGCGGCGCTGATGGCGCAAGAGAGAATCAATCCCACCGACCCGCAGCCGACCTGCGCGATGTGCCCGGGCACGCTCATCCCGCTCGCCGAGCTCGAGGCCTATACGAAGAAAGCGGTCGCCGAGAAGCTGGTCGATCAGCAGGTGAGAGACATCGATATCGGCAAGGCCCACGTCGGCATCGGCATGGTCTACCGCGGCAAGCTCGACAGGCCCGCGCCGGACTCGTTCGCCGAACACGACCAGGTCAGCGAGGTCTACCACATCATCTCAGGCTCTGCGACGCTCGTCCTCGGACCCGACATCGTCAACCGTCAGCGGCGTCCCGCGACGCTGCGCACCGTCGTCGAGTTCAACGGGCCGGGGAACAACGGATCGGACATTCGCGACGGCGTCGCGCACCAGATCAAGGCGGGAGACGTCGTCGTCATTCCCGCGGGCACCGGCCACTGGTTCACCAGGATCGACGATCACATCAGCTACCTGATGGTTCGCTTCGATCCGGACAAAGTCACGCCGCTGAAGGGCGAGGCGCAGTCCAGGGATTACCTGTCGAAACCCGCGAGGAAGTGAGGCTACAACCGAGCAGCAGCGGATAGACCCAGGCTCCAAGGCGAAGGTTCGTCATAAGGTCATTCGGGCTGGATCTTCGCGGCCTCGAAGACTTTGCGCCACCTGGGTATCTCGCGCCGGATAAGCTCGGCGAATTCCTCGGGCGTGCTCGGCGTGACATCCACGGTGTTGAAGCGCTCGCGCAGCTCCGCCTGGGCCAGCACTCGGCCGATATCGCCGGAGAGCCGGGCGACGATGGCCGCAGGCGTCTTGGCGGGCGCGAGGATGCCGAACCAGAGCGTCGCGTCGAATCCCGGCAGGCCGGACTCCTGCACGGTAGGCAGCTCGGGGGCGGCCGCACTACGGCGCGCGCTGGTGACCGCGAGCACGCGCACCTTTCCGGCGCGCGCTTCGGAGAGCCCGGCGGATCCGAACATCAGGTCTACGTGCGCGGCCATGACGTCCATCATCGCGGGTCCTGCGCTCTTGTACGGGACGTGCCGCATGTCCACGCCCGCCAGCGACTTGAACAATTCGCCTGCCAGATGCGCCGTAGTGCCAGTGCCGCCCGAGGCAAATGTGAGCTTGCTCGGACGGGATTTCGCGAGCGCGATCAGCTCGGCGACCGAGTTCGCGGGCAGGGAAGGATGCACGACGAGATAGAGCGGCGTCGTGAAGCACAGCGCGATCGGCGCGAAGTCCCCGACCGGATCGTAGGGAAGGCTCTTGTACGCACTCAGGTTGATAAAGCTGCTCACGCTGGTGAAGATCAGCGTGTAGCCGTCGGGCGGCGACTTGGCCACCGCCTGCATCGCGATGATCGTCGCCGCGCCCGGCCGGTTCTCGACGATCACCGGTTGTCCGAGCAGCGGCGAGAGGCCGGCCGCGACCGCTCGCGGCAGCAGGTCGCCGGGCCCGCCCGGCACGAAGGGAGAAACGATCTTCACTACCCTGGCCGGGTAGCTCTGGGCGTGGGCGAGCGCCGCCGCCGCGATTGCGGCGGCGATCGTGAAGGTCCAACGTCTGAAATCTTTCCGACGCTGTTCCGGCTCAGACGATGTCATTCGGCCCCGGCGTCCGCTTGCGCCCGTGAATCATAGCCGCTACGAGATTCTCGCGGTGGCGGAAGCAAGCGGCTGCAACGCCCGCGACGTGCAGCGCCGCGAGCGCAAGCAGCGCGTTCGCGCACCATTTGTGCAGCGTCCCGACCCATTCGATGCCCCAGTAGGTTTCGGTCGTATAGAGCCACCCCGTGGCGGACGTTGCCGCGACGCCCGCGAGGAGCGCCACGATCATCCAGCCGCCCAGCGGGTTATGGCCCAGGTAACGCGGCGCCGCCGCCGTCAGGAAGGAACGCGCATAGGCCAGGGTATGGAGCGGCCCGTACAGGAAATTGCCGAAGCGTGCATGCTTGGGGCCGAACCAGCCCCAGAGCAGACGCGCTGCCGTCAGCGCAAGGGCGGCGTACCCCAGCCAGTCGTGCCACAGGCCCCATCCCTCGCGCGTCGCCCACGCGAGCAGGACCGCGATTGCAAGCAGCCAGTGGACGACGCGAACATAGAGATCCCAGACCCGCACGGCGGCCGGCGCCGGGGTCAGCGCCGCTGTGTCGGAACCGGCGCGAGAGTCAGAGGGTGAAAATACGCTTCCACGCGCTCGCCCTTCTCCGTTATGGCGTAGACCTCGTAGCAACCCCCGTCGATCTTGATGCGCCGGATCTGCCAGCCGCGATCGGTCAGCATCTTCTGGAGCTTTTCCTGGGGCTGCCACTTCTCCTGCGGCCCCGAGTCACAGGTGGCCAGCCCGGTGGCGTGCGCCTGCGCGGCGGCGAAGGAAGAGGCGGCGAGCACGGCCGCGGCGAGAAAGAGTCTCATAAGGTGTTCTCCTGAAGGTCGGCGAGATTATCGCCGTGCCGCGGCGCGAACGCTGTGACAATTCGTAACGGGCTACATCTCTACCCGATTGCGTCCCGCGGCCTTTGCCTTGTAGAGAGCGTTGTCGGCGCGTTTCAGCGTCTGCTCTATTTCGTCCCCGGGTCGGTGCTCGGCCAAACCGATCGACACCGAGATCCGCAGGTCGGGGTTGGTATCGCTAAAGCCGAGTTGCTCGGTCTCGCGTCGCAACCGGTCGGCTACGATCCGGGCTCCCTCCAGGTTGGTATCCGTGAGAATCAGCAGGAATTCTTCCCCGCCGAAGCGTCCGAAATAGTCCGACGCCCGCATGCGTTGCACGACGCTGCGGGAAAAGCCGCACAACACGTCATCGCCCGCCTGATGGCCGAATTTGTCGTTTATCCGCTTGAAGAAATCGAGGTCCACGATGGAGATGCAGAACGTCGATCCGTTCCGCGCGCAGCGGTTCTTTTCGTGCCGGAGCATTTCCATGAGATGGCGGCGGTTGTGCACACCCGTAAGCTCGTCGTGCGTGGCCAATTCCTGGATCGCGTGGAGCGCCTTCTCCAGGCCGGATTTGCTCAGCGCCAACTGCATGCGCATCCGGCTCATGTGCCCGCCCATGAATGCGAACCAGACAAGAACCGCTGCAAGGGCCGCCCAGTGCAGCAGCATGAGCCGCAGATCGATCGTTGCCGCCCGAAAGTGAAGGAGCAGCAAGGTCATCGCCCCATAGCAAATCACGGAAAAACCCGCGACTCCCAGCAGGTCCCGGGTTCCGAGGCGGAACAGTCCAGACAAAAATATGAATGGAAGCATCAGAATGATCACGCCGCGCCCCGCGGGGGTGGCGTGATACATGGCCCAGATGAGGACGACGATCGCGCTCTCCATCATCTCGATGGTCAGGCTGGGATCGCGAAACCTGAGGTTGAGCCCGGATCGAAATAGCGCGTAGAAGAGGCCGAAGAAAAACAGCATCGCGCCCGTGACGTGCACGACGCCGGCTTTCTCCAGGTATCCCTCCCAGTAGAGCAGGAACAACAGCGCCCACACGAGCACCGAGGTGCCCACCGCGATCAGGTACTGCCTGATCCGATGCGCCTGCTTGGGATCGTCCTTGGGGAACAGCACGTCTGCCGCAGCCAGGCGAGGTTCGCGACGCTTACCAG
>VBOT01000160.1 GCA_005893225.1 Candidatus Eiseniibacteriota bacterium | reverse complement strand
CTGGCACATGCTGACGACCGGCTTCGAGGACACCGCGACCCTCCAGTCCGACATCCACGACATGGTGCTCGACTGGCTGGCGGCCGGGCTCGATCCCGAGAAGAGCGTGATCTTCGTCCAGTCGGCGGTGAAGGAGCACGCCGAGCTCCACCTGCTGTTCTCGATGCTGGTGAGCAAGGCGCGGCTCGAGCGCATCCCCACGCTCAAGGAGCAGATCCGCGACCTGCACCTGGACGAGCAAACCATCTCGTACGGACACCTCGGCTACTCGGTGCTCCAGGCCGCGGACATCCTGATCTACAAGGCCACGCACGTGCCGGTGGGGGAGGACCAGGTGCCGCACGTGGAGCTGACCCGCGAGATCGCGCGCCGCTTCAACTTCCTCTATTGCCGCGATCGCGCCCCGGTGTTCCCCGAGCCCGAGGCGCAGCTCACCGCCTTCGCGCGGCTGCGCGGCCTCGACGGCCACCGCATGAGCAAGTCGGTGGGCAACACCATCCTGATCTCCGACCCGCCCGAGGAGATCGCCGCCAAGGTGCGCACGGCCTACACCGACCCGAAGAAGATCCGCGCCAACGACCCCGGGCGTCCCGAGCCGGACCCGAGCGACGGGCACGGGGGCTGCGTGGTGTGGGAGTACCACCGCAAGTTCAACCCCACCGAGGCCGAGTCGATCGCGCGGCGCTGCCGCGCCGGGGAGCTGGCGTGCGTCCCCGACAAGCGCCACCTGGCCCAGGTGCTGGCGGACGCGCTCGGGCCGATCCGCGAGCGGCGCGCGCGCTACGCCGCCGATCCCGACCGGGTGCGCGAGGTGATCGCCGATGGCAATTCCCGCGCCCGCGCCGTGGCGGCTCGCACCATGGAAGAGGTGCGGAGCGCGATGGGTCTATCGAGCGACGCCCCGCTGCATCCGGCGGCCTCGGCGGGGAGGAGGTCGTCGTGACGGAATCGCGCGATCCGGGCGTGCGGGCGAGCACCGTCACGATCAAGCTCGAGCGCTTCGAGGGGCCGCTCGACCTGCTGCTCCATCTCATCAAGCGGGACGAGATCGACATCTACGACATCCCGATCGCGCACATCACCCAGCAGTACCTCGCCTATCTCGAGCTGATGCGCGCCCTCGACCTCGAGGTCGCGGGCGAGTTCCTGGTCATGGCCGCGACCCTGATGCGCATCAAGGCCAAGATGCTGCTCCCGCTGCCCGCCGTCGGCGAGGAGGAGGAAGAGGGCGACCCGCGCGAAATGCTGGTCCAGCGCTTGATCGAGTACCGGCAGTTCAAGGAGGCTGCCGGGACCCTCCAGATCCGGGAGGCGGACCGGCGGCTGCTGTTCGAGCGCGGGATGCTGCCGAGCGAGGAGGAAGCCGGACCTCTGCCGCTCGCCCAGGTCTCGCTGTTCGACCTGATCGACGCGCTCAACCGGGTGCTGAGCCGGGCGCCGGAGACCACGGTCTACGAGGTCCGGGCCGAGGCGTACGACGTCGAGGAGACCATGACGCGGCTCGCGTCGGGGCTCGCCGAACACGGCACCCTCTCGTTCGCCGACGTTCTGCTGCGCTGCCACGACCGGGCCGAGATGGTGGTCACCTTCGTCGCCCTGCTGGAGCTCATCAAGCTCGGCCAGGCGCTGATCGTGCAGGCCGAGAGCTTCGGCGACATCACGATCCTGTTCCGCATCCCCGAAGGGAGCATGACGAATGCCTCCGTCCAATCTCCTGGCAGCGACTGAGGCGCTGCTGTTCGCCTCCGACCAGCCGCTCTCGCTGACGCTGCTGAGCGAGTCGCTCGAGGTGCCGGCGGAGGCGGTGGCGGACGCCCTGAACGAGCTGGGCGCGGCCTACGCGCGGCGCTCGGCGGGGGTCGAGCTGCGCGAGATCGGCGGCGGCTACATGCTGGTCACCGCGGCCGAGCAGTCGGAGTGGGTGGGTCGCATGCTGCGCGGCAAGCGGCGCATGCGGCTCTCCCGCCCCGCGCTCGAGACCCTGGCGATCATCGCCTACAAGCAGCCCGTCACCCGGGCCGAGGTCGAGGCGATCCGGGGCGTGGACGCGAGCGCGGTGCTCGCCACCTTGCTGGAGCGCAACCTGGTCACCATCCGGGGCCGCTCGAAGGTGGTCGGCCGCCCGCTCCTCTACGGCACCACTCCGGATTTCCTCGACTACTTCGGCCTCAAGGATCTGAGCGAGCTGCCGCGGCCCGAGGAGCTGCGTGCGCTGGTGGCCGCACGCGAGCCCGAGCAGCTCGACATGATGGAGCTCGAGGTGGTCTCGCGGGTGGCCTCCGATCTGGCGGCGAGCGAAGCCGCCTCGGGCGCGGCCCCGTCGCGTCACGAGATCGAGCCGCTCGAGCCCGGCGAGAGGGGACCCGCGGAAGAGCCCGGTGGGGAAGAGCCCGGCGACGATGGGCCGCGCCAGGCGGCCGGGACCGAGCCGCGGGACGAGGAGCGGGAGGCCGCTCCGGCGGAAGACCCGGAGGTCATCTCCGAGCCCGACCCCGCAGCCTCTTGAGCGTCCGCCTCAACAAGCTGCTCGCCCAGCGGGGGCTCGGGGCGCGGCGCAAGTGCGACGCCCTGATCCAGTCGGGAGTGGTGCGGGTCAACGGCGTGCTGGTGACGGAGCCCGGCACGCAAGTGGAGCCCGGGCGTGACCGCGTGCTGGTGCGCGGGCGTCCGCTTCCCGAGCCAGCCGCGCCTCGCTACTACGCCCTCCACAAGCCGGTCGGCGTGATCACCACCCTCCACGACCCCGAGGGGCGGCGTACGGTTCGCGAGCTGCTGCCTCCCGGGCGCCGGCTGTTCCCGATCGGAAGGCTGGACGCCGACACCAGCGGTCTCCTGCTCCTCACCGACGACGGCGAGCTCGCCCATCACCTGATGCATCCGCGCTACGGGGTGGAGAAGGTCTATCGCGTGTGGATCGACCGGTTGCCCGACCCGCACCAGCTCGCGCGGCTGCGCCGCGGCGTCGAGTTCGAGCCCGGCGTGGTGAGCGCGCCGGCCCGGGTGCGCGTGCCGCGCCCGGGGGCAACCGATCCCCTGCTGGAGATCGCCCTTCACGAGGGGCGTTACCGGCAGGTGCGCCGGATGTGCGAGGCGGTGGGGCTGGGAGTGCTGAGGCTCCACCGCTCGGCCTACGGTCCCTTGCACCTCGGGCCGCTCGAGCGCGGTATGTGTCGCGAGCTGTCGGACGAGGAGGTGAAGCTCCTCAAGGCCGCGGTGGCGCGGCCGCAATCCCGCCCACGGGGAGCGCGCCAGCGGAGCTACACGAGCGGCCGGGCGAGAAGGTCTCGGCCGCGCGGTGAAGGGACGCCGGCCAGCGAGGCGCTCGCGACCGGGCCCGGTCGCCGCGAGCCTCGAGGGATGCCGTCGCGCCGAGAGCTGGGCCGAGTCACGCCGCGCGGGGCTGAGACCCCGGCCCGCCGCGAGCCTCGAGGAATGCCGTCGCGCCGAAAGCTGGGCCGAGTCACGCCGCGCGGGGATGAGACGCCGGCCCGCCGCGAGCCTCGAGGGATACCGTCGCGCCGAAAGCTGGGCCGAGTCACGCCGCGCGGGGATGAGACGCCGGCCCGCCGCGAGCCCCGAGGGAAGCCGTCGCGCCGAAAGCTGGGCCGAGTCACGCCGCGCGGGGATTGGACGCCGGCCCGCCGCGAGCTCCGAGGGAAGCCGTCGCGCCGAAAGCTGGGTCGAATCACACGGCGCGGTGCGGAGGCTCGCTCACGGAACCGGCGCCCGCGGCGCCGCAGCGGCGGGGCACCGCGCCGCCGCACCTGATCTCGATCCGCCCATCCCATTCCTAGAGTCTCTGATTGGGCTACCCGCCAATTGGTTAGCCGCTTCACATCGAGTGCCGCCGCAACTGGCGTGAGTCTCGCCCCCGGCGCTCGCGGGCCGGAATGCTTCGTGCGTTTGAGCCTCAGCAACGGACCGGTCCCGCGCCTCCCACGACTCCGCGCACGGATCGGTTCCGCATTTCCGGCAAGGACGCCATGCCCCACACCCGCGCACGACTTCGGCCGGAACCCCTCCTTTGCAGCTCGATCGCGTCCCACCTCGCATCGTCACCACGCGGCTTCCCGGAATGGGAGAGCCCTTCTCCGGTGTGCCGTTCGTCGCGGAACCCAGGCTCGAGGCGGCGGGGTCGCTCGCCGGGATCCGGCGCCGCAGGGCGAGCGAATGGCTCGCGCTCTCCCTCGCCTGCCTGAGCCTGCTCGGCCAGGGTGAGCGGTGCCGCATCGACCCCCGGCTCTGCAGCCCGGGCGAGACGTTGAGGACCTACTGGCAAGCGGTCCGGTCCAACGACGTCGCCGCGGTGACGGAGTGCTTCGTCGATCGCGAGCTCGCTACTCCCGCCGCCGGCATGCTGTGGTTCCTCCCGCCCATCCAGAGCGTGGCGATCGACTCGCTCCGGGTGGTGACGGTGACGAGCGCGCGGGTGGTGGTGTCCTACGCCGTGCGCTTCCGGCCCCAGGGCGCGGAACGGGACCGCTACTTCGTGAACAGCAGCGAGCTCGTCAAGGTTCACGGGGAGTGGCTGCTCGAGCGAGCGCTCGACGACGACGGCCCGTCCGAGCCGGTGCCCGCGCCGCCCGCGATCGATATCTAGCCGCGGGAGAGAAGGGACCGCCCCGATCGGGGCGCCTCCTCCGTCAAGTTCCTCGAGAGGGCCCTGCGGCGCCACGCGCGGTACATCGCGCCCGAGGTACTGCTCCTCCCCGCATCTCCCGCCCAAATCCCCGGGAATCGCGGCGGGTAGAGCGGTGTAGGTGAAGCGAAACCGGGCTCACGACGGTTGACATCCCGATCGGGAGGCTCCACGCTGCCGTCGAGCCCGCCCCTGCACTTCAAATGAGGAATCGAATGAGGCGCCTCGACCCCCGGCCATCCCTGCTCCTTTGCGCCGCGTTTTCGGCCACCTTGTGGTGGGCCGCGCCGCCGGCGCAGGCCACGAAGTACGCGGGGGAGTTCCTCAAGATCCCCGTAGGGGCGAGGGCGATCGGGATGGGAGGGGGCTTCTGCGCCGTCGCCGACGATGCCACCGCGCCCTACTGGAACCCGGCGGGGATGATCTATCTCCCGTATCGCGAGGTGATCGTCCAGCACGCCGAGAAGTTCGGCAACCTCCTGAACCACGACTATGCCGGAGCGGTGT
>VBOT01000151.1:622-6630 GCA_005893225.1 Candidatus Eiseniibacteriota bacterium | reverse complement strand
GAGGGTTGCATTGCCAGCGGCCGCGGACCGGCGCGGTTGCCCGAGGGCCCTGCTCCGGGTGGCGAGGCGCCGGGACCTGCCGCTCAACCGGTCACCGAGGTGCGCATGCGTGAAGTCGAGGTCCGGAAGGGGGAGGGCTCCGCGAGTCGTGAGCGCGAGCACGGCGAGGGGCCGCCCGACCCGTCGCTGGCGGTGTGCGCCCGCGGGCTCTCCAAGATCTACCGCCATCCCTGGACGCTGAAGCAAACGCGAGCGCTCGAGAATCTCGACCTCGAGGTGCGGCGCGGCGAGGTGTTCGGCTACCTGGGGCCCAACGGCGCCGGGAAGACCACCACCCTCAAGCTCCTGACCGGACTCCTCCGTCCCACCCGCGGGCGGGCCTGGCTGCTGGGGCTCCCGATCGACCGATCGGCGTGCCGGCGGCGGCTGGGATTCCTGCCGGAGCAGCCTTACTTCTACGACTACCTCAATGGTCCCGAGTTCCTCGAGCTGGCCGGGCGGCTGTCGGGCCTCCAGGCTCACGACGCGCGCCAGCGGGCGAAGCACTGGCTCGGCCGGGTCGGGCTCGGAGATCGGCCGCACCTGGTGCTGCGGAAGTACTCCAAGGGGATGTTGCAGCGCCTCGGCCTGGCGGCCACGCTGCTTCACGAGCCGGAGCTCGTGATCCTCGACGAGCCGATGAGCGGACTCGATCCGTTCGGACGCCGCGACGTGCGCGAGATCATCCTGGAGCAGCGCGAGCTCGGCGTCTCGGTGATGCTCTCCTCGCACATTCTCCCCGATGTCGAGATGCTGTGCGACCGGGTGGGCATCGTGCTCGGCGGCCGGCTCATCCGCACCGCCACGGTGGGGGAGCTGATGGGAGAGGGGCGGTGCTCGGTCGAGATCCGTTGCGTCGGGACTCCGCTGCTCGAGACCCCGCCGCGCTGGCGGGAGCATCTGAGTCGCGTCGAGCACCCCGAGGGGACCGCCTTTGTGCTCGCCGACGCCGGCATGGTGGACGAGGTGGTCGGGTGGCTGCACTCGAACGGGGTCCGGCTGCGGGCGATCACGCCGCAGCGGGCGACCCTGGAGGAGCTGTTCATGGCGGCCGCCCACGAAGCGCCGCCGGTTCCGGGGGTTCGCAGCGCATGACCGCCTACCTGATCGCGCGAAACACCTTCCGCGAAGCGACCCGCGACCGCGTGCTGGGAGGCGTCGTGGCGGCCGGCCTGGTGCTGCTGCTCGCCACCCAGCTCCTGAGCCCGCTGGTGCTCGGTGAGGGCCGCCGGCTCACCGTTGATCTCGGGCTCTCGGGGATCTCGGTGCTCGGGTTCCTGGTGGTGCTGATGGTGGGGACGAGCCTGGTGGCCAAGGAGATCGAGAAGCGCACCATCTACAATCTCCTCTCGCGCCCTATCTCCCGGCACGCCTACCTGATCGGCAAGTGGGGCGGGCTCTCCGCCACGCTGTGGGTGGTGGCGGCCGCTCTCGGCTTCGCCCTGTGGATCGTGCTCGCGTTGCGGGGATCCGCCGATCACGGCCCCGCGGTGCTCGAGGCGACCTACCTTGTGGCGCTCGAGCTCACCGTGGTGACCGCCGTGGCGGTGCTGTTCTCCGCCATCTCGACCCCGATGCTCTCGGCGCTCTACACCGTCGGGGCCTACGCGGTCGGGCAGTGGAGCTATGACCTGCGCGCCCTGGCGTCCCAGTTCCCGCCGATGCTGGGGCAAATGCTGAAAGTGGCGGCCAACCTGGTGCCCAACCTGCCGCTCTTCAACATGAGGACGCTGGCGGCCGACGGACACACCACCAGCCTGATGCACCTGGGCGTGGCGAGCGCCTACGCCGCGCTCTACTGCACGTCGGCGCTGTGCCTCGCCACGGCGGCCTTCGAAAAGCGCGACTTCAAGTGAGCTCCGGCGCCACGGCCTCGCTGCTGCCGCCGCGGTTCGTGCAGGCGTGGGCGCTCGCGATCCTCACCGGGGGCGCGGCCCTCGTGCTCTCGCACGTCGCCTATCGAAGGCTCCCCCATCCGCGGTCGATCGAGGAGCTCTCCTACTACCCTTCGGGCCAGCTCCTCAAGCCGGCGACGCTCGGCCACCCGGAGACCGCCGCCGATCTGGCCTGGATTCGAGCGGTGCAGTACTACGGAGAGCACCGCAACAGCGACAATCGCTTCTACCGCATGGCCCACGTGTTCGACATCCTGACCTCGCTCGCCCCGAGGTTCATCCCCGCCTACGTGTTCGGGGCGTTCGCGCTCGCCCAGGAAGGGCACGACTTCCGCTCCGCCGAGGGGCTGATGCTGAAAGGCATCGAGGCCAATCCCACCAGCGGGCGCCTCGCGTTCGAGCTCGGGTTCCTCTACTACGTTCGCCCCGGAGGGCGCGACCTGATCCGGGCGGCCGAGTACTTCGAGCAGGCGGCCCGCCAGCCCGACGCCCCGCCGCAGGCATCACGCTTCGCCGCCTTCGCGACCCAGCACGCCGGGAGTCTGCGGGTGGCGTACGAGCTGTGGGCCGACGTGTTCCGGACGTCGCCGAATCCCTACCTGCGCGACGCCGCGCGGCAGGAGATGAGCAAGATCCAGGAGGCGCTGGCGGCGGGCCGAAACGAGCTGGCGATGAAGAAGCTGGGCGCTCCGCAAGTGTTGCTGAAGGCCGAGCCGTAGCCCGGATGGTTCATGATGCGTCGCGGGCGTGCCAGGCTCCTTGCATCCAGCGTTCATCTGTTCCTTTCGCAACGCGAGTGATGAGTGACCCGGGCTCTTCGCACGATGGTTGGATGGAGGCCGCGATGAAACAAGCACGAATCCCTCACAACGCCCTCAAGAAACCGGTAGGACCGTCCGATGCTAGGGACGGCCGGCCAAGGGACGTGGCCGCCCGGATGCCGATCCGAGCACCGCACCCTTCGGAACGGGCCTCGAGCCCGGACCCGGAGACCCCTCGGTCCACGCCCCGGCGGACGCCGGGCGAGCCGGCCGAGGCCCGCAAAGCTCTCAGGGAGTGACGACATGCTCTTCGGAAGGAAGCAATCCCTCGTGGGGCTGGACATTGGCAGCCACACGATCAAGGCGGTCGAGCTCGAGCCTCAGAACAACCGAGGCCACCGGCTCGTCCATTGGGGCATCTCTCCGCCGCTCGCCGAGGCGATCGTGGACGGCGAGATCATGGACCGACAGCTCGTCACCGACGCGATCTCGAATCTGTTCGAGTCGCGCGAGATCAAGTCGCGGCAAGTGGTCGCCGCCGTGAGCGGGCGCGCGGTGATCGTCAAGAAGATCCTGATGAACCGACTGTCCGCCGAGGACGCCCAGCAGGCGGTGTACTGGGAGGCCGAGCAGCACGTGCCCTACGACATCAACGACGTGTCGCTCGACTTCGAGATCCTCGGGCCGGCGCCGAACGACCCCAAGCAGATGCAGGTCCTGCTGGTGGCGGCGAAGAAGGACATGGTGCTGTCGTTCAGTGACCTGATCCGCGAGGCGGGGCTCCAGCCGCTGATCGTGGACGTCGACTCGTTCGCGGCCCAGAACGCGCTCGAGGCCAACTACGACTTCGGGCCCACCGAGGTGGTCGCGATCCTCAATATCGGTTCGGAGATCACGAACATCGACATCACCCGGGCTGGCGTGCCGTACTTCACCAAGGACCTCCAGCTCGGCGGCAACACCTTCGTCGAGGCGGCGCAACGGAAGTTCAGCCTGAGCCAGTCCGAGGCCGCGGCGGTGGTGCGCGGCGAGACCTCCGGATTCGAGGTGGTCCCGGTGGTCGAGCAGGCCTGCGAGGGGCTGGCGCTCGCGCTCGAGCGCGCCCAGGCCTACCTCCGGACCGCCGGCGAGGCCGGCTCGGTCACGCGCATCATGCTGTGCGGAGGCAGCGCCCTCACCCCCGGGATCGCGGACTTCTTGAGCCGGCGCTTCAACGTCACAGCCGAGGTCGCGAATCCTCTCTCGCGCATCGGGTACGACCCGGCTCTGTTCGCCGGCCAGGAAGTCATGAAGGTGGCGCCGCTCCTGACCGTGGGAATCGGGCTGGCGCTTCGCCGACTGGGGGACAAGAAATGATCCGGATCAATCTCCTCCCGCGCGAGGAAAAGGGGCATCGCCAGACGAGCTTCGATTTCAAGCTCGGCGAGCTGGTCCTGCCCGTGCTGCTGATCATCGGCGCCGGGGCGGTGATCGCAGGCACGTCGTTCTCCCAGCGCATGAGCATCACTTCGCTCAGCCGTTCGATCGAGGACGTGGACGCGAAGTCCCGGGCGCTGGCGCCCCAGATCGCTCGCGTCAACCGCCTGGCCCAGGAGCGCGCCGAGCTGGACCTCCGGCTGGGCGTGATCAGCAAGCTGGAGAAGGGACGCACCCTGAGCGTGCGGCTGATGGACGAGCTGGCGCGCTGCGTGCCCGATCATCTGTGGCTCAACGGCGCCACCCAGGAAACGTCCGGCTCGATCAGCCTCGAGGGAGTGACGTTCTCCAACCTGGTGGTGTCCGACTTCATGTCCCGGCTCGAACGCTCGGCGATGTTCTCAGACGTCGAGCTCGAGGTCGCGGAGCGGACCGAGCTTTCGGATCACAACGTCGTGAAGTTCCACATTTCCTGCAAGGTCACGCCGGACGAGCCTGCGAACTAGGGAGACGTCATGCCTAAACTGGATCTCAAGAACCCCGGAGTCCAAAAGCTCGCCCTCAGCGTGATGATGAGCCTCGGGGTGCTCGGGGTGTTCTTCTTCAGCCATCTGGTGCCCTTCGGCTTTCAGAACCAGCGCGAACGGTTGAACGCGCTCAAGGCCGAGTACGAAAAGAAGTCGACCGAGCTGGCGCGAGCCCGCGCCACGGTCTCCGACCTGCCGCGCTTCGAGGCGGAGTACGAGCACCTCCACGAGCGCTGGGCCATGGCGGCCGAGCTGCTTCCCGCCGACCGGCAGCTGCCGGTGCTGCTGCGCCGGATCACGCTCGCCGCCCAGCAGACGGGCGTCGAGTTCGTGGTGTTCCGGCCGAACGAGGTCAAGACCGAGGAACATTACGTCGAGCTGCCGATGCAGCTCTCGGTCTACGGTGGCTACCACCAGATCGGCTCGTTCATCGCCGAGCTCGCGAACATGCGCCGGATCGTCACGGTGTCCGGCCTTCAGCTCAAGACCTCCAAGGCTGACGAAGAGGGCACCGCCACCACGGCGGCCGAGTTCACAGCCTCCGCGTACACGTTGAACTCGGCGGGGCCGCCGGCGCCGGGAGCCTCCCCGAGCGCGACGCCGGCCGAGCCTCAGAAGGAAGGAGAACGCCATGGTCGCAAGTCGTCCTGATCGCTGGTCGACGGCGATGTGGCTCTGGGCGACGGTCCCGGCAGCCGAGGGGAGCGCGCTCGACGGGGACGTGGCCGCTCCTCCGGCGACCGGCTCCGTGACCCAGGGCGAGAACCCGAAGGCCGGCGCGGATTCGACCTCGATGGTCGGGAGCGGCGCGGGCGCCGCGCGGACCACGACGTCCGCACCCTCCACTGGCTCGACGGCGACAGGATCCCGCGCCGGTGGAAGCGAGTCGGGAACCATGGCCTCGAAGACGGCAATCTCCGGGAAGAGCGCCGGGAGCCGGCGGCAGCGCACGAGCCCGGCGGTCAACGTGATCGCGGGGTCCTCGACGAGCGCGCCTTCCAGCCGCGCGACCTCGACCGCGGCGCGCACCCCGACCGCGAGCGGGTCGCCTTCGGCCAAAGCCGCGACGACGAATAGTACCTCGTCTTCCCCGACACCCGTGGCGGCCCTCAAGGGGAGCCCCTCCGGCGTCACCCCGGGAGCTCAGTCGAGCCGCGCGGGGTCGTCGAGTGGGAGACCTGCTTCCACGGCTCCGACCGGCTCCGAGACCGGGACGTCGGCCTCGCGCGCGGCTGCTTCGCCGCCCGGAGCAGCGGGCTCGAGCCTCGAGACCGTGGCGAGCCGTTCCGTTCACGGCACTTCGAGCGCCGCGACGTCGAAGACCGGCGCCGCCGGCACCACGAGAACGGCAGGCGATGCCGTCGCCGCCA
>VBOT01000151.1:0-558 GCA_005893225.1 Candidatus Eiseniibacteriota bacterium | reverse complement strand
GAACGACTCAGCGCACGAGCGCTGCTTCCGCGCCGGTGCGCGGCACCAAGTTCGCCTCCTCGTCGTCCCCAATCATGACGGCGGCTCCGCCCTCCGGCGCCGCGACCTCCGGGGCCACGCTTCGGGAGGCGGTGCCCGAGGACGAGCACGTCACCTACCACTACAACACTCTCGGCAGGCGCGATCCCTTCCAGCCGCTGGTCGGCGGCTTCGTCGGGGCCGACGTGGGCGGAAACGCGCCTCCCGACGTGGGCGGCCTCACGGTGGTCGGAATCGTCTGGGGAGCGCAGGACAGGTTTGCCTTGGTCGAGGACCCGCGTGGAAACAGCTTGGTCTTGCGCGAGGGCGACAAGGTCATGAACGGCGTCGTCCAACGTTTGAGCCGCACCGACATGACCGTCAAGCTGTCGGCCGACGGTCAGGACTATTCGGTGACGATCCCATTGACTCGGAAGGGAGAACCGTCGAAATGAGAAGCGCCTGGGTCCTGACGGGCCTGATTCGAAGCGTCTCGCTGTGGCTCGTGCTGCTTGCGGCCTCGCCGGCCTTGGCCTACAC
>VBOT01000127.1 GCA_005893225.1 Candidatus Eiseniibacteriota bacterium | reverse complement strand
GAACCTTTCAGGAACCCCCACGTGGGAGCAATTGGCCCCGGGTGGAACTCTGCCCGCGCCCCGTCGGGGGCACACTGCAGTCTACGATCCTGTCAACGACCGCATCCTCGTCTTCGGTGGTTTCAACGACATCACCTTCTTCAACGACACCTGGGCGCTGGCGCTCTCCGGCATCCCGCAATGGACGAAGGTCGAGACCAGGGGGAGACCGCCGTCGCCCCGCTACGGTCAGGCGGCGGCCTACGATCCGGTGTCGCGCCGCATGGTGGTCTTCGGCGGCTACAATGGAGCGTTCCTCGACGACGGGTTCGCACTCGACCTCTCGGCCACGCCGACCTGGAGTCCGATCGCGGGAGGTTCCGACCAGCCACCGGTCAGGGACTTCCACACCATCGTCTTCGATCCGCGGAACGATCGTCTCGTGCTGTACGGAGGAAACGACGGGATGCCGCTCGGAGACGTGTGGGGGTTGAGTCTCGACCGCGGGGCCGGCCCTCCACTCAAGGCGGCGAATCCGCCTCCAGCCGTGCCCGGCGAGCCGGGCGCGGGGAGCAGTGATCCGCGGGCACCCACCCTATCGCTGGACGGCCAGCCCAGACCGTCGCGGGGGGGGCTCGACGTGACGTTCTCTCTCCCCAGCGCCGGTGCCGCGCGGCTCGAGGTCCTGGACGTCGGCGGGCGAGTGGTGGCGTGGCGAGAGGTCGGATTCCTGGGGGCGGGCCAGCACCGGGTGGATCTTTCCGGTGGACAGGGGCTCCCGTCCGGCGTCTTCTGGCTGCGCCTGACCCAGGGGAACCGCGCAGTGAGCAGGAAGGTCGTGGTGCTGCAATAAGGGCATCGGAGCGTCATCGACACAGCGAGAAGGCGGCGCGATCGAGAGACCGAGCCGCCTTTAGCGTGGCCACCGCACGCCTCGCCGTCCGCTCCCGCCGTGTCCACGGGCGCCGCCTTCACGGCGGCGACGCCCCGGCCGCCAGCTCGCGACCCAGCGCGACCGCCTCCGGGAAGCCGGGCTTGATCGCGAGCGCGCGCCGCACCGCGCGCGCGGCCTGGTCGCGGCGGCCGCCCGCCAGCGCCACCCGGGCCTCCATCACGTAGTACTCGGGGCTCTCCCCGACCCACTCGAAGTTCTGGCGGTTGAGCGAGTCGGCGCGCGCGCGATCGCCGAGCTCCCATGCCACCCGCGCGCGGCGGTAAGCGAGCAGGGCGCAGAAAAGCTGGGCCAGGGGTCTCTGCGCCTCGAGCGCCGCGCCCAGCAACGAGTCGGCCTCGGCCAGGCGGCCAGCCCGGAGGGCGGCCTCGGCGCGCGCGTACCCTCTCAAAGCGGCGGGATTGAGGACGACGGCCGGCGCCCGCGACGACTTGTTGTAGCCCACGTAGGCCGCGGCAGGCGGCGCGTCGTCGATCCGGCCCGGCATCGATTGCCAGACGAGAGTCGAGTCCCGGTACCAGACGCGCAGCGCGCGCGAGCCCTGGTAGCCGACCTCGGAGAGCGCCGGCATCACCCAGAAGTCCACGACGCCGCCGTGCGGGAGCCGGGCGTAGCGCGAGGCGAGCGCGGCTCGAGTCGAGTCGACGATCCGTTGCAGCCGGACCAGCCGCTCGAACGAAACATGGGTGATGGCTTGCGGCACGCGGATCTCCGCCGCCTGAGGCGCCCCGGGCGCGGCGAGGACCGCCGCCGCGCGAAGCACCACGAGGCCTCCCGCGAGCCACGGCGAGGCGGCGCCCAGGGCCGCGGTGAGCGCCGCGCCGAGGCCGAGCGAGGGCGTCACGTTGCGCCAGGCGTTCCAGTCGGGCCAGATCCACGCCAGCGGCAAGGTCCCGAGCGCGAACCACGCGATGCCGCCGAGCATCACGGGCGCGCGCGCCGCGAGCGCGGAGCGAACCCTTCCCCGGGCCGCCAGCAGCGCCGCGGCCACCGCCAGGGCCACGTAGCCCCAGGCGACGGCGAGCCGCGTCTCGGGAGCGAGCTCCTCGAGGTTCAGGGCGGCGCCGAGTGCCTTGACCAGCACCGTGCCCATCGCCGCGAATGGAATCCCGCCCCCGCCGAGCGGCGTTCTCACGCCGTGCGCGAGCGCGATCCGGTAGCCCGCACCCCAGAGCGCCCCGACGGCGGCGGAAGCGCCCACCCACTCGAGGGCCGCCCGTGCGCGGCGGGTACGAAAGTAGGCGATGAGGGGGAACGCCGGAAGCGCCAGCGCGACCGACTCGTGGCTCAGAACTCCCGCGAGGGCCGCGAGCGCGGCCGTGACTCGCCGGCCCGCCAGCGCCTCGTGGATCGCGGCCGCCGCGAACAGCATGGCGAGCAGGTGCTGGACGGCGCTCGGCCATCCGAGGAGCACGCGGGCCGGCTCGCTCACGAGCGGAAAGGCGGCGATCGCCGCCGCCACCGGCGCCGCGAAGCCGCGGCGCGCGGAGCGGAAGATCGCCGCGTAGAGCGCGACGAGCAGGAGCACGTGGAGCGCCGCCACCGCTCGCGGGGCGGTCAGGAGCCAGGGGCCCATCAGCGAGAAGTAGAGCTGGCGACTCAGCGGACGCCAGTAGAACGCCCCGCCCATGGAATCGAAGGGGTCGAGGGGAGGTTGAAAGGTCAGCCGATCCAGGAACGAATAGTCGTCGAGGACCGGCGTCCCGAGCGGCGCGCCGCGGCACGCGAAGAGAAGCACCGCGAGCGAGAGCGCGCCGAGGGCCGCCCAGGCCGTATCGGGCAGGGGGCGACGTCGTTGCCGCTCGCGTCCAGGACGAACCGGCTCCCCGCGAGCAGCAGCGCCGCGCCGTCTCGCGGCCCGGCCGACTGCGTGCTCGTGCGGCGTGGGCTTCGGAGTGGAGCCCATCAG
Source organism: Candidatus Eiseniibacteriota bacterium (assembly GCA_005893225.1). GTDB lineage: Bacteria > Eisenbacteria > RBG-16-71-46 > RBG-16-71-46 > RBG-16-71-46 > WS-3. Next base: position 15,178 of record VBOT01000127.1, on the reverse strand, counting down.
CTCTGGAGCTTGCGCGCGAGCGCCGTGAGCGCCAGGCCTCTCGCGCGCGGGCCGACGAAGCGCGCGCCGCGGACGCGCGCGCCGGGCGCATGCGCCCCTTCCACGCCGCGCCACACCTCCACCTCGATCGCGCGATGCGTGATCCGGTGTCGCACCCGCCGGCCGGTGGGCTCGAGCCGCGCCGTGACGCCGAGCTTCTTGAGCGCGCGGCCGAGCGCGGCGCGCGCCGAGGCCCGGCGCTCGAGCTCCACGCCCGGCGGCTCCCACATGCCGTCGAGGAGCGTTCCCTCGCGTCGGACCATGAGGAGCCTCCCGTCGCGCTCGATCAACGCCACGGCGCGCTTCACCGTCACGGTGCGGCGCCTGGGTGCGGGAGGCGGCAGGACCTCGACGCGCTCGAGTGCCCGCGCACGGCAGAGCGCGCGCACCGGGCAAGCCGGGCATCGCGGCCCGCGCGGCAGGCAAACCGTCGCACCGAGCTCCATCAGGGCCTGGTTCCAATCGCCGGCCCGCCGCATCGGAACCAGCGTCCCGGCGAGCCTCCACAGGGCGCGCGCGCCTTTCGGCTCGCGGATCGAAGCAGGCAAGGCGTAAAGGCGCGACAGCACGCGTGCCACGTTTCCGTCAAGCACGGGCAACGGAAGGTCGAAAGCTATAGAGAGGACCGCGCCCACCGTGTAGCGGCCAACCCCCGGGAGCCGCCCGAAGCGCACCGGGTCGGCCGGGATACGCCCCGCATGCTCGCGCGCCACGAGACGAGCCGCGGCGTGCAAGTTGCGGGCGCGGCGGTAATAACCCAGTCCGGACCACGCGGCCAGCACGTCCGGCGCGCGCGCGCGCGCGAGCCTGGCAATTGTGGGGAAGCGGTCGATGAATCTTTGATAAAATGGTGTCACCGTCGCGACCTGGGTCTGCTGGAGCATGACCTCCGAGACCCAGACGCGGTAGGGGTCGCCGGCTCCGCGCCAGGGCAGCCGGCGGCGCTGCCGCCGATACCAGGGCAGGAGCCGACGGTGGAGTGATTCCGGCGAGGGGTGGGATCCCCCCGCCGGCGCCTTGTTCAGGAGTTCATGCGTCATGTCAGGTCCCGATCGAATACGTGCCGACTTCATCCAGATGGTGCAACAACCCGAGCCTGCCATCGATCTCGCCCGAGCGGCCCTGCTGATCGCGGCGGAGTCCGATCCCGACGTCGACGTCGAGGGCGAGCTCGGGATCCTGGAAGGCTGGGCCCAGGAGCTCGGCCGCCGCATCGATCCAAGCTGGAACAACCTGCAAAGGCTCGCCCGCCTGCGGGCCTTCGTCTTCGAGGAGCTCGGCTTCCGCGGCGACCGCCAGGATTACTTCAGCCCCAGCAACTCGCTTCTCCACCAGGTGCTCCGGCGCCGTCTCGGCATTCCGCTCACGCTCGGCATCGTGATGCTGGAGCTGGGCTGGCGCATCGGCATCCCCTTCGAGGGCGTCGGCTTTCCCGGGCATTTCCTGGTGCGGCTCGCGGGCGAGCCGCGCGACCTGCTGCTCGATCCCTACCGCCGCGGCATGTCGGTCCACGAGGAAGACTGCCGCAAGATGCTGCTCGACACCACCGGCGGCAAGATGGCGTTCAACGACCGGCTGATCGCCTCGGTCGGCAAGCGTCAGATGATCGCGCGGCTGCTGAACAACCTGAAGGGAGCTTACCTGCGGGCCGGTCAGGACGCGCTGGCGCTCGCCGCGGTCGATCGCCTGCTGGTGCTCGACCCCCACGATACCGACGAGATGCGGGACCGGGGGCTCCTGCTCTACCGCCTGAACCAGTGGGCCAAGGCGCTCGACTGCCTGCGCGCCTATCTCGAGGCATCGCCGTCGGCCCCGGACCGGCCGGCGATCGAGCGGCATGCGGCGGTGCTGCGGCAGCTCCTCGCGAGCCTGAACTAGCTCGTTCCCGAGTCAGAGGTTCGTAGACGAATCTCTGACCCGGGACACTACTCCCTGAAGGGAAACCGAACCCAGGGCAGTCGACACCGCCGGAGTTCTCCATGAAGGACGCGCACCCGACGCGACTTCCGCGGGGGAGTCCGTGAGGCCTGCCGCCGCGGGCATGGCCTAACCCACCTTGACCTCGATGGCCTTGTGTTTCGCTTTCTCCGTCTTAGGTAAGTGAACGTTCAGCACGCCTTCTTTGAACTCCGCCGAGACCTTCGCCTCGTCGATGTTGTCCGGCACGATGAACGTGCGCACAAAGGAGCCGTAGGCTCGCTCGATGCGGTGGAACTTCTTGGTCTTTTCCTCCTTCTCCTGCCTGCGTTCACCTTCGATTCGGAGCACGCCACTCTCCACGGTGACCTTGACGTTCTCCTTCTTGATCTCCGGCAGTTCGGCCATGATCAAGAACTCCTCGGCTGTCTCGGCAATGTCCACGGCCGGCGCCCAATCCGGCACCGTGAGAGCCTCTTTGCCTCCCTCGGCGGGGCGACCGAGCATTTGACGACCGTAGGCGCGGCTTAGTCGCTCATTCATCTCCTCGAAATCCCGGAGTGGGTCCCAACGTACGACAGGCATCGTCCTTCCTCCTGTTCGGCGGATCTCAAAACGGCAGTGCACGCACCGCCTCACCATGCACCGCATCCAAGCCTGGCTTCCCGGGGCGAATGCGGCGCTCAGTGCCGCTACATCTCGCGCCGGTGTCCTACCTTCATCATCAGGACCACAAGCCCGCGGTCCCGGATGGTACATCACCCGATAGTCCCCGATGCGCAGGTGGTGGAGCTTACCACCGGTGAGCTCTCGGTTAAGTGGCGCTCGCACTTCTCCTGTCCAGCGAAGACATGAACGCCTTGAGCATGTCCACCGGGACCGGGAAGATGGTGGTCGAGTTGTTCTCGGTCGCGATCTCCGCCAGGGTCTGCAGGTAACGAAGCTGGATGGCGACGGGCTCGCGGCCGATCACGGCGGCCGCCTCGGCCAACCGGGCCGCCGCCTGGAATTCGCCCTCGGCGTTGATGACCTTCGCACGCCGCTCGCGCTCGGCCTCGGCCTGGCGCGCGATTGCCCTCTGCATCTCCTGGGGCAGATCCACGTTCTTCACCTCGACCGTGGAAACCTTGATGCCCCAGGGCGCGGTATGGCGGTCGATGACCTGCTGGAGCGCCTGATTCTGCTTCTCGCGCTCGGAGAGCAACTCGTCCAGCTCCGCTTGGCCGAGAATCGAGCGCAGGGTGGTTTGGGCGATCAGCGAAGTGGCATAGAGGAAATTCTCAACCTCGACCACCGCTTCCTGGGCATGCACCACCTTGAAGTAGATCACCGCGTTCACCTTCACCGAGACATTGTCCTTGGTGATGATGTCCTGCGGGGGAACGTCCATGGTCACGGTTCTCAGGCCGACCTTGACCGGCCGATCCACGATCGGGATCAGCAGCACCAGGCCTGGGCCGCGCTCGCCGATGACGCGCCCGAGCCGGAACACCACCAGCCGATCGTACTCCCGCACGATGCGGATTGAATTGGCGAGCACGACGATGGCAAGCAAAACCGCGAAGACCAGAAACCCGAAAAGCGCACTCATGTGAGCGCCTCCTTGGCTACCGCGTAGACGTGCACCGTGAGCCGATCAACGACGATGATCTGCACTTCGGTTCCGCATTGGGACGCGCTTCCGAGCGGAGTCGACTGAGGCAATGACTCGCCCGGTCTTACTCGTACCGGCCAGCCACGGCCGTTCCATGCATCCCGGCATTCATCGTTTTTAACGATGAGTTGCATCATAACTTTCTATTTCTCATTGGCGCCGGGATGGCTGATTGTTCCGATGCGCAGGGAACCTCCCCGCGCCACCTTGGCCGCAAACAGCTACAGGTGGGCACGCGATGCCCACTCGCCTCCCGACAAAGGGAGAAGGAGTCTTGAGATGAATACGCCTATGTTCGCGAGCATCCGCAAGTACAACGGAGCGCCCCTGCTGGCCGACGAGCTGGCCAAGAAGCAGGACGACATCAAGTCCGTGCTCCAGCCGATCAAGGGATTCCACGCCTACTACCTGGTCAAGACGAATGACGGCGCCGTCTCGGTCACAGTGTGTGAGGACCGGACGGGAGCAGAGGAATCAAACCGGGTGGCAGCGACCTGGCTCAAGGACAAGCTCCCCACCTTCGCGACGCGTGCGCCGGAGATCACGACCGGTGAAGTGCGCATCCAGATGAATGGACAGCTGGCGAAGGTCGGCTTCTAACGAGAAGTGATGTCCGCGGGGGGCGCGTAACGGCGCGCCTTCCCGACTTCGCCGCTGAGTTCGGGGTTTTCGTCCTCTAGTTCGCGCCTTTGCCGAATCATTAGTAGGGCGGAGCCCCGGCTCAGCGCGCCTCGGACTTCTGCGGCAGCGGCGAGGGGTTTGAAAGCTCATCGGCGTCGCGGGCCAACCGCGACGTGGGTGACGCGGGCGAAATCGATGAAGCCGTGCTCGGGGTCGGTGTGGGTGAGCTTCACGCGTACCTGATCCCCGACGTCGAGCCCCTCCTGGCCGCGCTCGATGCGGCCCTCGGCGGGCGGATCGAAGATGCGCGCCCAGGTGCCCTTGCGAGAAGCGCCGGTGACGATGCCGTCGAACTCGCTGCCGATCCGCTCACTCAGCAGGCATGCGGCGGCCGCCTTGCGTAGCAGCCGTTCGATCTTCTGAGCGTCGTCCTCCCTCTGCGTGCAGTGGGCCGCGAGGGCCTCGAGTTGCGGGCGAGCGTAGGGGACCCCCGTTTCCGCGACCGCGGCTTTGACCAGCCGCTGCGTGGCGAGATCCGGGTAGCGCCGGTTCGGAGCGGTCGAATGAGTGTAGTCGCTCACGGCCAGGCCGAAGTGGCCGGTCACCTCCTGGCCGGGGAAGCTGGCCACGTACTCGCCTCGGCCCAGCAACTTGATCACCGAGAGCGAAAGGTCGGGGAAGCGCAGGGCGTCCGCGGCGCGGCGCCGCAATAGGAATTCTTGAAGTGCCTTCGCGTCGGGCTCGGGCGGCAACCGGTCTCCCAGGTGCTGGGCGATGTCGACGATCCGCTGCCAGCGCTCGGGCGAGCGCACCACCCGGCGCATGATCGGGAAATCGTGCCCCTTGAGGAACCGGGCGATGACGCCGTTCGCGGCGATCATGAGGTCCTCGATCAGCTCCTTCGCCCGGTTGCGCTCTTCCCGCTCGAGCCCGACGACGGCGTCGCCCTCGAGCCGTGCGTGCACCTCGAGCGTCTCGAGTTCCAGCGCGCCGTGCTCGCAACGATGGGCGCGCAGACGCTGGGCCACCTGGTCCTGGAGCCGAAGGTTGTCGGCGAGTCCCGGGACGGCGCCGATCGCGGGCGGCATCCCGCCCTTGCCCTCGAGCCACGCGCCGACGCTCGAGTAGGCGAGCTTGGCCTTGTTGCGCACCGCCGCCCGATAGACGTTCGAGGCGCCGGCCGAGCCCACTTCATCCACCACGATCTCGATCACGATGGCCAGCCGGTCCCCGTCCTGGCCTAGCGAGGTGAGGTCGGTGCTGAGACGCTCGGGCAGCATCGGGAAGTTCCGCGGCGGAGTATAGACCGAGGTGGTGTTGGTGGCGGCGTGGGTATCCACTGCCGAGCCCGGCCGCACCGAGGTGCTGACGTCCGCCACGGCGACCAGGACGCGGGCATTGCCCTCGGGGAGTCCCGCGGCTACGGTGAGCTGGTCGAGGTCGCGCGAATCGTCGTTGTCGATCGAGCACCAGACGAGGTCTCTCAGGTCGCGCACATCGGCGTCGAACGGGGAACCCGGGGCCGCGAGATGCTGGGCCTCCTCCAGCGCCGCGGGCGGGAAGTCGGGCTCGAGCCCGCGCTCGGTCATGGCCTGCCGGGCCACGCGCAGCAGCAACGCACGCTGGCCACCGTCCAGGTGACTCATGACTCGCCGCCGCGTGTGACCGACTTCGCGATCGCTGGGGTGGCGGGCGCCATCTCCGTGACGAGCCCGCGCTTGAGGATGTCGAGTGCCTCCGTCGGGCTGTCGACGACGTGGAACAGAGCGAGATCCGCGGCGCTGATCATCCCGTGCCGCACCAGCGCGGGGATGTTCAGGACCTCGTTCCAATAGCTCGAGCCGTAGAGGATCACGATCACCCGCGGGTCGAGCTTGCCGGTCTGCGAGAGCGTCAGGATCTCGAAGAGCTCGTCCAGGGTCCCGAAGCCTCCCGGGAACGCCACGATGGCGCGCGCGAGGTGAGCGAACCAGAGCTTGCGCATGAAGAAATAGTGGAACTCGAAGCAGAGCCCAGGCGTGATGTAGGGGTTGGGGCGCTGCTCGTGGGGCAGGCTGATGTTGAGCCCGATGGTGCGCCCGCCGGCATCGACCGCGCCGCGGTTGGCGGCTTCCATGATCCCGCCGCCTCCGCCCGAGCAGACCAGAAAGCGACCTGCCGACGATCCCAGTTGCTTCGACCACTCGGTGATAAGACGGGCGAGCTCCCGCGCCTCGGCGTAGCAGGAACCCATCGGCCCATCCTCGCGCAGTCTCGCCGATCCGAAAAACACGATGGTGTCGTGGACGCGGTGTTTCTTGAAGGACCGCAGGGGCTGGAGGTACTCGGACAGGATGCGCAGCGGCCTGCCTTCGTCGCTGTCAAGGAAGTCGTCGTCGCGGTAAGCGAGGGGCGGCCCATTCGTGGCGGGCGGGGTCTCGTTCGACTTCGTCAATCGGATCTCCGGGAGAGCCAGATCGCGGTGGCCAATGGCCGTGGGGCATGGTAGCCGGTCCGGCCGGGATCCGCACGCTATCTTCCCCCCGTGCACGCGGGCGCGAGTGGCCCATCGGTTTCTCCGACCATCGCTCCGGTGGCATGATCGCTACGCTGCGTATCGTTCGCCGGGAGGGCTGGATGGGCAGGACGGACGCTGGAAGCTCAGCGAGATTCTGGCAGTCCAGCCTCGAATCGCTCCGGGCCGAGCTGCGCGCCGAGGGCGCGGGTCTCGATGAGGCCGAGGCCGCGCGACGCTACGCCGTCTACGGCCCGAACGTTCTGCGGCCGCACCGCGAGCGGGCGCTGGCGCTGCAGTTCCTCTCCCGGTTCGGTAACCCGCTGATCATTCTTCTGCTGGCGGCCGCGACCCTCTCGGCTTTTACCGGAGATGTCCCGAGCTTCGTCATCATCGCCATCGTGGTCGTGCTCAGCGTCACGCTGGACTTCGTCCAGGAATACCGCGCCGGGCGGGCGGCCGAACGACTCAAGCAGTCGGTCGCCTTGAGGGCCACGGTGGTGAGGAACGGCCGGCCGGTGGAGATCACGGCCGACCGGATCGTTCCCGGCGATGTCGTCCTGCTCAAGCCCGGCAGTCTGATTCCCGCGGATGGTCGCGTCATCGAGGCGCGGGACTGCTTCGTCAATCAGGCGTTGCTGACCGGAGAGCCCTATCCGGTCGAGAAGCACGCCGGCGAGAGCGGCGAGCGGGCGGCCGACCTGAATGCAGCTTCGAACGCGGTGTTCATGGGGACTTCGATCATCAGCGGGACGGCCACGATGCTGGTGTGCCGGACCGGGGCTGCGACCTCGCTCGGAGAGATCAGCGACAGCCTGGTCGCCAAGCCGCCGGCGACGGCTTTCGAGAGCGGGATCCGCAACTTCGGCCTCTTGATCCTGCGGCTCGCGATCCTCATGGTGCTGTTCGTGCTGCTGGTGAACGCCCTGTTTCACCGGCCGTGGCTCGAATCGTTCCTGTTTGCCGTGGCGCTCGCGGTCGGGCTCACCCCCGAACTGCTCCCGATGGTGGTCTCCGTGACGCTCGCCCGGGGCGCCCTGCGCATGGCCCGGGAACGAGTGATCGTCCGGCGCCTGCCGGCGGTGCACGATCTCGGCAGCATGGATGTTCTCTGCACCGACAAGACCGGCACGCTCACCGAGGCGCAGATCCGCCTCGAGAAGCACTTGGATCCGCTCGGGCGGGACCGCGCCCGAGTGCTCAAGCTGGCGTTCCTCAACAGCTCGATGGAGACTGGACTCAAGAACCCGCTCGACGAGGCGATCCTCCGCCACACCGAGGTCGACGTCAGCGGCTGGCGGAAGATCGACGAGGTCCAGTTCGACTTCGAGCGGCGCAGGGTCTCGGTGCTCGCCGACGACGGTCGCGAGCGGCTGCTCGTCCTCAAAGGGGCCTGCGAGGACGTGCTGAAGCATTCCACCCGCTACGAGGCCGATGGCCCGCAGAACCTGTCGCCACTCGACGACACGGCGCGGCGCGGCGTCACCCAGCGCTTCGAGTCGCTCAGTCGCGAGGGATTCCGGGTGCTGGGGATCGCCTGGAAGGAGACCGCTCGCGATCAGGTTCACGCGGTCGTGGACGATGAGACCGAGCTCGTGTTCGCCGGGTTTGTCGCCTTCGAGGATCCGCCGAAAGCCAGTGCCGCGGAAGCCGTGCGGGCGCTGACAGCAAGTGGCGTCGCAGTCAAGATCGTGACCGGCGACAACGAGCTCGTGACCGAGCACGTCTGCGCCGAGCTGGGTTTGCAGGTCACCGGAGTGCTCACCGGCGGCGAGATCCAGATGATGACCGACCCGGCGCTCGCGGCGCGGGCCGAGAGTGTGAATCTCTTCTGTCGCGTCACGCCACCGCAGAAGAACCGCGTGATTCACGCGCTCCGCGGCCGCCGCCACGTGGTGGGATATCTGGGCGACGGCATCAACGACGCGCCGTCCATCCATTCGGCGGATGTCGGCATATCGGTCGAAGGCGCCGTCGACGTGGCGAAGGAAGCCGCCGACCTGATCCTGCTGGACCAGGACCTGGGAGTCATCCACCGCGGCGTGCTGGAGGGCCGCCGCACCTTCGCCAACATCATGAAGTACGTGAAGATGGGGACCAGTTCCAACTTCGGAAACATGTTCAGCATGGCGGGCGCGACCCTCATCCTGCCGTTCCTGCCGATGCTCCCGGTTCAGATCCTGGTGAACAACTTCTTCTATGACGTCTCGGAGATTCCCATCCCCCTGGACAGCGTGGACCGCGAGTATCTCGAGCGGCCGCGGCACTGGAACGTGTCGTCCATCCGCAACTTCATGATCGTGGTCGGCCTGGTCAGCTCGATCTTCGACTTCCTCACGTTCTACGTGATGCGTCATGTGTTTCACGCGGGAGAGGGGCTCTTCCACACCGGGTGGTTCGTCGAGTCGCTCGCCACGCAGGTGCTGGTCATCTTCGTGATCCGGACGCGGGGCAATCCGTTCCGCTCGAGACCGAGCTCGATCCTGGCTGCAACCTCGCTCTCGGTAGTGGCCGCCGCCACCTTGTTACCCTTCACCCCGCTCGGCGCACGGCTCGGATTCGTGCCGCTGCCGGGGCTGTTCTTCCTGATCCTGGCGGGGATGGCCGCCGCCTACCTCGCCATGGTCCAGGTGGTGAAGGCGTGGTTCTACCGTCGCTTCGCCGCGGAATGACCGGATCGGTTCGGCGCATCGTCGGCAAGCCAGCGGCCTTCGGGCGTCCTCGCACGGGGGTAATCTCAGGCAGGGGGAACGATCTCCCATTCGAAAGCGGTCCCTGTGAACGAAGGAGCGAACCATGACGACGCAGGTGGGCCTGTGGATCGACCATCGGAAGGCGGTCATCGTGACCCTCTCGGACGAAGGGGACGCCACCACCTTGGTTGAATCGAACGTCGAGAGACACGTCCGCTATTCCGGCCGCTCGCAATCTGGTGCATCGCACGAATCACGGCCGGGCCAGGGAGAGGACACGCGGGAGAGACATTTCGAGGGTCAGCTCAGCAAGTACTATGACGAGGTCATAGCGCGTATTCGTGATGCGGAAGCGATCCTGATCTTGGGACCTGGCGAGGCAAAGGGAGAGCTGAAGACGCGTCTCGAGCGTGACGGACTGGGTGCCCGTATCGTTGGTGTTGAGACGGTCGACAAGATGACGGATCGTCAGATTGCGGCGAAAGTGCGAGAGCGTTTTGGAGGGTAGGGCCCTTCCCCATCGGGGCACGCTCAAGGGCCACGATATTGCCGCGTGCGGTCGCCGCGCATGCGGATGCCCCCGTCACCCTGCCACACGAGACCGGCCCCGTGCTCCGCGCCCCCCCGACCCCAGGCACCCGGGGAGCCCCGCCACACGTGGGCTCCGAGCCCCCAAGAGGGTGTGCTAGACTCCGCGTTCGCGCTCGCTCATCTACTCGGAGAACCCGCCGGCACGCCGCCGGCCGATCGACCTTCACGGCCCGCGCCCCGCGGGCGAGGAGCTCGGACCGATGCACCACCGATTCGCTCTCTCCTTCGGCGCCGCCGCGCTCGCGCTGGCCGCGGTCGGATGCTCGACTCAGCAGGACCACACCTCGGCCGCCACCGCCCCCGCGGGCGGCTTCAAGATCGGGATCATGACCGGCACGGTCAGCCAGGGCGAGGAGGACTTCCGCGCCGGGCAGCAGGTGGCGAAGCGGTACGGCGCGCGGGTCACGCACGTCACCTATCCCGACAACTTCATGAACGAGCAGGAGACCGTGATCGCGCAGCTGAGCGGGCTCGCGGCCGATCCCGCGACCAAGGTCATCGTGGTCGCCCAGGCGATCCCCGGCTCGGTGGCCGCGGCGCGCAAGATCCGCGAGCAGCGTCCCGACATCCTGCTCGGGTTCATCAACCCGCACGAGGACCCGGACGTCGTGGAGCGGTCGTGCGACATCGTGGTCCGCGCCGACGAGCCGTCGCGCGGGGTGAGCATCATCGAGGAAGCCGCCCGCATGGGGGTCAAGCACTTCGTCCATTACTCGTTCCCCCGCCACATGTCCCAGCCCCTCATGGCCCAGCGGCGCGACATCATGAAGCAGCAATGCGAGAAGCACGGCATCCAGTTCCATTTCGTGACCGCGCCCGACCCCATGGGCGAAGGCGGCCTCCCGGCGGCGCAGCAGTTCATCCTGGAGGACGTGCCGCGCGAGGTGCAGAAGCTCGGCAAGCAGACCGCCTTCTACACCACCAACGACGGGATGCAGGAGCCCCTGATCAAGTCGATCGTCGCCACCGGGGCCTACTTCGTCGAGCAGGACGTCCCGGCTCCCACCGCCGGCTACCCGGCCGCCCTCGGCATCAAGATCCCGCCCGACAAGGCCGGCGACATGGACTTCATCAACGCCGAGAACAAGCGTCTCATTGCCGAGAAGGGGTTGAGCGGGCACCTCGGGACCTGGGTGGCGCCGATCGACATGGTGGCGGCGCGCGCGGCCGTGAACCTGCTGGTGGACGCGGTCGACAAGAAGGCCGACTACAAGGACATGGCGACGGTGAAGCGCTACCTCGAGGCCGAGACCGGCAACACGCCGGTCAAGATCCGCAGGTACGACGAGAAGGGGAACCAGTATCTCGTCATCCTGAACCACATCACGTACTAGTTTCGCGTACTTCACGTACCGGAATGTGAAGATATCGAAGGCCGCGAAGCTGCTCGGGATCGCCGCGGTGGCGGCGTCGAGCGCGTGCGGCAGACACGGGGGTGTGACGAACCCGGGCCCGGTTCGCCTCGCGCTCCGGACCGTGGCGACCGGGATGAGCTTTCCGCTCTTCCTCACGGCTCCCCCCGGTGACTTCAGGCGCCTGTTCGTGGTGGAGAAGGGCGGTTTCATCCGCATCATCGAGGACGGCGCCCTGCGGTCGAGACCGTTCCTGGACCTGAGCGGAAGCGTCTCGCGAGGCGTCGAGCAGGGCCTCCTGGGCCTGGCGTTCGACCCGGGCTACTCCCGCAATGGTCGCTTCTACGTGAGCTACACCGACCTCGCCGGCACCTCGCAGATCGTGCGCTACCGGGTCTCGGCCAACCCCGATGCCGGCGACCCCGCATCCGCCGAGCCGATCCTCAGCGTCGACCAGCCCGACCCGCTCCACAACGGCGGCATGATCGTGTTCGGGCCCGACGGCTACCTCTACGTTGGCCTCGGCGACGGCGACGGAGAGACCGCCGACGCCCTGAACAACGGGCAGGACCTCACCGACCTGCTGGGCTCGATCCTGCGCATCGACGTGAGCGGAGCGGGCGGCTACACCATCCCGGCGGGCAACCCGTTCACCACCCCGCCGGCGCGACCCGAGCTCTGGAACTACGGGCTGCGCAATCCCTGGCGCTTCAGCTTCGACCGCGCGACCGGAGACCTCTACATCGGGGACGTAGGAAGGGCGAGCCGCGAGGAGATCGACGTCGCCCCGACCGCCCAGGGCCGGGGGAAGGGAGCCAACTACGGCTGGAAGATCCTCGAGGGAACGCGCTGCACCGACGCCGGCCACTGCGATACCACCGGCCTCACGCCGCCGGTTCTCGAGTACGAGCACGGGACGTGGAATCCGGTCTCTTGCTGCGTGATCGGCGGATACGTCTACCGCGGGTCGGCGATCCCGGCGCTGCGCGGCACGTACTTCTACGGCGACCTCTGCGGCTGGGTGCGCAGCTTCGTCTTCTCGGGGGGACAGGCGACCTCGAGGACCGACTGGCATTTCCTCGACCCCCGCGAATCGGTCACGAGCTTCGGTGAGGACGCGCGCGGCGAGCTCTACGTTCTCACCATGAGCGGCTCGGTGTTCCGGATCGTATCGGGGTGAGCGGAGGCATGGTCGCTTCGGGCCCGCCGTCGATGCCCATGCCGCCAGGTCCCGCCGCTCCGGGCCTGGTGCGGGACGTGGGCCGGTGGGCCATGGTGGCGCTCATGATCAACGGCATCATCGGCGCCGGCATCTTCGGGCTCCCCTCCAGGATCCATTCCCTCACCGGGCCCTATGGCCTGGTCGCGTTCGTCGTCTGCGCCGTCGTGGTCGGGTGCATCGGCCTGTGCTTCGCGGAGGTGTCGAGCCGGTTCATGGACACGGGCGGACCCTATCTCTACACCGAGAGGGCTTTCGGGGGGCGGGCGGGATTCCTGGTGGGGTGGCTGATGTGGATCACCCGGGTGACCGCGCTCGGGTTGATCAGCAACGTGATGGCGAGCTACCTGTCGTTCTTCTGGCCCCCGGCGGGCTCCGGGTGGGGCCGGGCCGCGGCCATGAGCGCCGCGATGCTGGCGCTGACGGCGATCAACCTGGCAGGCGTGCGGCTGGCGGCCGGGGTCGGCGGCGTCCTGGCGATCGCGAAGCTGGTGCCGCTCTTCCTGTTCGTCGGCGTGGGCGTCTTCTTCATCGAACCGCGGCGGTTCGCGGCCCCGAGCCCGCCGGACGCGAGCTCCCTCTCTCAGGCGGTGCTGCAGCTGATCTTCGCCTTCGGCGGATTCGAAGCGGTCGTGATCGCGGCGGGCGAGGCGCGCGATCCCCGCCGGGACGTCCCCTTCGCGCTGCTCGCGGCCCTCGCGTGCGTCACGCTGCTCTACGTGCTGATCCAGGCGGTGTGCATCGGGACCCTCCCCGCCCTCGCGACCTCCGAGAAACCCCTGGCCGACGCCGCCCGGCGGTTCATGGGGGCGCCCGGCGCGTCGATGGTGGCCCTGGGCGCGCTCGTTTCCACGATCGGGACCCTGGGAGCCTCTCTGCTCGTGGGTCCCCGGCTGCTGTTCGCGATGGCCGAGCGGAGCCAGATGCCGCGCTGGCTCGGCTCAACGCACGCGCGCTTCCACACGCCCCACCGGGCGATCCTCGTCACCGGGGCGGTCGCGCTCGCTCTCTCGGTCTCGGGCACTTTCACGTACCTCTTGGGCCTCAACGTCATCGCCAGGCTCGCGACCTACCTGGGCACGGCGGGCGCCTTGGTGGTGTTCCGGCGCCGCGAGCGGGATCGACCGGCGCTCTTCTCGGTCCCGGCCGCGGGTCTCGTCGTGCCTCTGGCCCTAGCGGCATGCCTGTGGCTCTTGGCTCGAAGCGGCACTCGGGAGCTTCGCGATGCCTCGATCGCCGTGGGAAGCGGCCTCGTCATCCATGCCGCCCACCGGTGGTGGAGGGCGCGACATCCCGCGCCCGGGCCGGCGGAGCTCCAGGGAGCGGCTCCACCCCCATGACCCCGCCGATCCTCGAGCTCCACGACGTCACGAAGCAGTACGACAGCAACCGCGTGCTCAAGGGGGTGTCGCTGGCGGTTCGCCCGGGAACGATCCACGCCATCGTGGGCGAGAACGGCGCCGGCAAGTCGACGCTCATGAACGTGCTGTTCGGAATGCCGGTGATCCACGAGACGGGAGGCTACGGTGGAAGGATCGTGCTCGAGGGCCGCGAGGTGCGGTTCGGCTCGCCCTCGGAGGCCATGGCGGCGGGCCTCGGGATGGTGCACCAGGAGTTCATGCTGATCCCGGGCTTCTCCGTGGCGGAGAACATCAAGCTCAACCGCGAGCCGACCCGCCCGAACCCGCTGTCGCGGATCGCCGGCCGGAAGCTCGAGTCGCTCGACCGCCAGCGCATCGGCGCCGACGCGCGGGCGGCGCTCGACACCGTCGGCCTGGGCGTGGACGAGTGGCTGCCGATGGCCGGGCTCCCCGTCGGCCACATGCAGTTCGTCGAGATCGCCCGCGAGGTGGACAAGAAGAACGCCAGGCTCCTGATTTTCGATGAGCCGACCGCGGTGCTCGCGGAGAGCGAGGCCACCGAGTTGCTCCGGGTCATGAAGGCGCTCGCGGCCAAGGGGCTCGGGATCCTCTTCATCACCCACCGCCTCGACGAGGTGCTGGCGGTCGCGGACGAGATCACAGTGCTGCGCGACGGCGAGGTGGTGGCCCGGCTCGCCCCGGAGGGCGCCACGGTGGGGCGCATCGCCGAGCTCATGGTGGGGCGCGCCGCCATCTTGGCCCCCGACCGGGCCGCCCGTGCGCTCCCGGGAGGCCCGCCGGCGCTCGAGGTGAGCGATCTCCACGTGGAGATGCCCGGCGAGGAAGTGCACGGCCTGTCGTTCACGCTGCAGAAAGGCGAGGTGCTCGGTCTCGGCGGGCTCGCTGGCCACGGCAAGATCGGCGCCGCGAACGGGCTGATGGGGCTCTTCCCGGCGCGCGGCGCGGTCCTCAAGGACGGACGCCCGCTGCGGCTCAACGATCCCCGGGCGGCGATCGACGCCGGCCTGGCCTTCGTCTCCGAGGACCGGCGGGGCGTGGGCATCCTCCCCGACGAGAGCGTGGAGCTCAACATCGCGCTCACCGCCATCGAGGCGCGCAACCGCTTCCTGCTTCCCGGCCCGATCGCGGCGCTGCGGCTGCTCGATTCCGGCGGGATCCGGCGCCACGCGCGCGAGATGATCCAGCGGCTCGACATCCGCTGCACCGGGCCCCGCCA
>VBOT01000126.1 GCA_005893225.1 Candidatus Eiseniibacteriota bacterium | reverse complement strand
GCGTGCCCGCGGTCTCGTGCCCGGTCACCAGGGACGCCACCCGACGCCCCGACACGTCGAACACCGCGATCTGCACATCACCGTCGTTCACCAGCGAGTACTCGAGGGTCGAGGTCTTGCCCTGCGCCTCGACCATGAGATCCACGTTCGCGACCACCGGCTCGGTCTTGGAACCGGGCCCGCCCTTGCACGGACCGAGCGAGTTGAAGGTCTGCCCGTCGTCCACGCAGCTGTGCCCGGGCGTGAAGTCCAGCGGCACACAAACGCTCACGGTCCCGGTGCACTGACACCCCTGTGGATCCGTGGCGGTGAAGCTGACCGCATAGACGCGGCCGTTGCCCGGATTGGTCGTCGTCCCGTTGCGCTCGATCCTCACCGACGCGGCGCCGTCCACGATCGTGGCATCCGGGCACGTGTTTCCGTCGCCCCCACCTTTGCCCTGGAGCGCCTCGTCCTGGGTCACGCCCGTCGCCACGATCACCAGCGGATCGCCATCGGCATCGGTGACGCCGGAGATGCTCACCGGGGCGAAGGAATGGTTCGGGGGCCAGGTCGCCGGCAGGACGGCCGCCGCGCCGCCGCAGACCGGACCGTGGTTCCCGTTGGTGATGCCTGAGGTGCACGACTTCGTGCCATCGGGGTCGCCGACCGGCGTGACCGTGAACACGATGTGGTCGGTCGTGGGCGTGCAGACCGGCCCGACCGTGGCGTTGACCGGGATCGAGACCGTCCCTCCGGCCTCGACGGTTCCGGTGGATCCGCTGATCGGCCCGCCGATCCAGCCCACGTCGTCGGTGATGGTGTAGTTGTAGCGGTCCGGCACGGTGCCGGCGTTGGTGAGCGTGAAGTGCCGGGTGACCGCACCGGGCCCGACCGTGGTGTCGGCCGCGCAGCTCACCGCGAGGTCGAAGACCACGCGCGTGGTGTAGGACTCGGGCCCGAGCCCGGCGGTGTAGGTGGGCGGCGGGCTGGGGTTGCGCACGTCCCCGGTCGACAGGCGCTGGTCGCTCCACGCCGGATGGGTGACCGCGCCCGAGGACGCGGCCTGGTTGTAATCGCCCAGGTTCGGGACCGCGATGGTGTTGAACGAGAAGAACGACAGCTCGTCGGTCACGCAATAGTTCGGCGTCCAGGTGAGGCCGCCGTCGCGCGAGGTGACTCCGTAGACGGAGGTCAGCGCCGCGTTGGTGCCGAATCCGGACTCGCGCGAGTCGTGCCAGAACGCGTGCACGTGGCCGAGCCCGTCCACCGAGAGGAACGGCCGCCGGTTCTCGAGCCCCGCCGGGTCGTCGTTGATGCGCTGCTCGGCCGACCAGGAAGTCCCCTGGTCCGACGAGCGCACCAGCACCACGTCGCGGGCGTCCCGCGCCGGGTTGGGAGCGCCGAAGGTCAGGTTGCGCACCCTCAGCAGATAGGTGAACGGCGTGGTGCCGCTAGAGCGCTGCAGCCGGACGAAGTAGGTGCCGGTCTTGGGTGCCGTCCACACGATGCGCTGCGCGAACGTCCCGAGCGCGGACGCCGCGAGCAGCGTATCGGGGAACGCCCCAGGCACGGTGTAGCTGGACTGCGTGGCGTAGATCCGCAGGCGCATCCCGCGGCTCGTGCCCGTGACGCCGCAGTTGAAGCCCTGCGGGTCGAGATTGAAGAACAGGCTCTGACCCTGCGTGGCGCTGAACTGCCAGTAGTCGAGGTCGGCGTTGCTCGACATCGAACCAGTGACGTTGTCGCCGACGCTGAAGGTCTCGGGCGTGAGAGGGCTGTTGTTGGCGGCGTCGTTGGTCTCGGCCTTGACCGGCCCCGCCGAGATGTTCGTGGCCCAAGGCGCCGACTCGTGCCAGGTCACGTAGAGGTTGCCGTTGAAGGTTCCGCCCGAGCGATCCACGGCGATGTCGGGGAACTCGTTGGCGCGCTCGCGTAGGTCACCGGGCCCCGACCAGGTCCACGAGTGGTCCACGGTGCCGATGGTCTGGAAGGGATCGAACGACACCCCGAAGTTCAGGGACCGCGTGAACCCGATGGAGCCCTGGGTGTTGGCCAGGTTGCCCGAGGCGTCGGGGCAGTTGATGAAGTTGGCGCCCTTCTCCCAAACCACGTAGACCTCGCCGTTCGGGCCGCAGAAGGGCCGCGCGGCCTGCTTCGACCCTGTCGGGGTCGTGCTGTTGTCGAGCACGATCGGGGGATCCCAGGTCGCCCCTTGCGTGGTCGAGCGCACGATCTCGATCCGCGGGTTGGCGGTGAAGCGCGTGTAAGCGGTGTAGACGTTCCCGGTCACCCGGTCGCAGGCGAGCAGGCACTTGTCCAGGAACCCCGTCGCCCCGGTTCCGATCGAGGCCTGGGTGGGAAGATTCCACACCAGCTGGCCCAGGGCGTTGAAGCGCCCGTGGTGGACCGCGATGTTCTGCTGCGTGGTCCCGCGCACGTAGATCTGGTTGTAGTACCAGTTGCCCTTCTCGTCGGTATCGACGCCCGGATCCCCGAACGCCTGGTCGGTGGACAGGCTCAGCGCGACGTTGCCCCCGTCCGTGAACGTGGCGCCGCCGTCGGTCGAGTAGCCGAAGCTGGAGATCGTGAACCCCGCGGAGAACCCCCTGGAGTCGTTCCAGCCGATGACCACGGTGTCGCCGAACACCGCGACCGCGACCTCGGACTGCGTCTCGCCGACCGCGTCACCGGTCGGGTCGTTCGCGCGCACGTTGAGGGGACAGCTCAGCGAGACCAGCCCCGCGCGCCGCTTGAGCCCCATGGCGCGCGTCTCGGACAGGAAGGCCTGCGCGCGCGCCGCGATCGCCTGGGAAAGCAGCGATTCGCCTCCGGACGTGTCGGGATTCACCACCCCGGCGGCGTAGAGCCCGGAAGGTGACAGGTCGTTCGGCCAGGGCGGCAGCTGGTCCTGATCTTCGGCGAGCGCGGCGGTTCCGATCGTGGCCGCGATCGCAAGCGTCGTGAGGATGGAGGTGATTGTCTTCCTGGGCGGTGTCATGGCGACCTCCTGAGGGAAGATGAAGCGGTGAGGCCCAGGCCGCTCGACCCTTGCCGGAACCGGTCGCCGTGGAATGTGGCAGGTGGGCGCGGCCCTGACGGAGAGTGGCGGCACCAACACGACGACGCTGGGCCCCGAAGTGTCGGGCGGGAAGTGGTGCCTGGTCGGAAGTCCGGCGTCGGGCAGCCAACCTAGTCCTACGGGCGGCGGGCCTCAAGGCGAATCTCGCGACCCGATCCTTGCCCCTCATTCCCCCCTCCGATAGTCTCGGCGGCATGGCTCGCAAGTCGCCGCGCTCGCGCAAGAAGCGCACGCCCGCATCGCGGGTTCCGCGCGCCTCGCGCACCCGAGCCACGCCGCGAACCCGACGCGCCGCGGCACGGGCGCGAGCCCCGAGCCGCGGAGCCGCCCGTGCCGCTCACCCCGCGAAGCGAACACGCCGCTCCGTCCAGGCCGGAGCTCGCGCGCTCACCCGGCGCCCCCGTCCCGCCCTGGTCCGCAAGCGGCCGGCGCGCTTCGCCCCGCCCGATCCGGCCCGGATCGAGGCGATCCTCGGCATCCTCGACCGCGCGCACCCCGAGGCGCAGACCGCGCTCCACTTCCAGAATCCCCTCCAGCTCCTGATCGCGACCATCCTGTCCGCGCAGTGCACCGACGAGCGCGTCAACCAGGTGACCCCGGCGCTGTTCGCGCGCTACCCCGACGCGGCGGCGCTCGCCGGCGCCCGGCGCGAGGATCTGGAGGCGATGATCCGCTCCACCGGTTTCTTCCGGAACAAGACGCGCGCCATCCAGGCGTGCTGCGCCGACATCGTCTCCAAGCACGGCGGCGAGGTGCCGCGCACGCTCGAAGAGCTGACCGCGCTGCACGGCGTGGGACGCAAGACCGCGAACGTGGTGCTCGGGAACGCCTTCGGCATCCCGGGCATCGTGGTCGACACTCACGTCTCGCGGCTCACCAGGCGCCTCGGGCTCACCCGCGAGCTGGATCCGGTCAAGATCGAGTTCGCCCTCATGCCGCTCATCCCTCGGGACCGATGGACGGTGTTCTCTCACTGGCTGATCCTGCATGGGCGCCAGGTGTGCGTCGCCCGCAAGCCACGCTGCTCGATCTGCCCGCTCGCCCCGCATTGCCCGCGCATCGGGGTGACCGCGGCCAGTTGATGGCTCCCCGCGCGTGAAACGACTCGTCGCGAGCGCGCTTCTCGCCCTGCCTCTGGGCCTCTTCCCCACCGCGTCTTCCGGACAGACCCAGGTACTGCCTCACGACAGCGAGAGCGCCGCGTTCCCCGACGGTCCCGCGAGCCTGCTCTTCAATCCGGCTGCCGCGGGGGTTCGCTATCCCTCGGAGCTCGCGCTCACCACGCTCGTTCCCCGGGAGGGCGCCGAGCTCTATCGCGCCGCGTGCACCTCCGGCGGGTTCAGCTTCTCGGCGACCGGAGCGGAGCGCCGCCGCACGGCTTTCGAGCTGGGACTCGCCGGCGGGGCGGAGGCGATGCGGATCGGGTTCGCGACCTCGTGGCTCCCCGAGCGCGACGGCCACTCCGCCGATCACAGGGCCGGCATCCTTTCGCGCCCGGCGCCGTGGATCTCGATCGGCGCGGTGGCGGATCATCTCGGCGCGCCGCGCATCGGCGGGATGCGGCTCGAGCGCGCCTATACCCTCGGGATCGGCCTGAGGCCGCTCGCGGTGTCGCCCACCGGCGCGCACGGCTGGGGCACGCGCTGGACCCTCACCGGCGACGCGGAGCTCGGCGAGAGGGAGCGGGCGGACCAGGCTCACTTCACGGTCGGGACCGAGCTCGAGATCGTGCCGGGGCTCGAGCTCCGCGGCCTGTACCTGGAACGCGACCACGGCTTCCAGCTCGGCATCTCGCTGCACGGGGTTCGCGCCGGGCTCCAATCGCGGTCGGGCTACGACGAGGAGGGACGGCCGCGCTATGCCGCGCACACCCTTTCGTTCCATCGCGCGGAGGATGCCACGGTGTTCGCCGGCCCGGCCGAGAGGCGCGTCGCTCTGGTGCGGGTGGCCGGCGATCTCGGAGACGACGCCCTGAGCGGCTTCTCACTGCTCGGCCCGGTAGGGACCACCCCGGTCGGCCCGATCCGCCGCCAGCTCGAGCGCGCGCTCGAGGATCCGCTCACCCGCGGGGTACTGATCGATCTCGGGCAGGTGTCGAGCATGGCCCAGATCGAGGAGTTGCGCCCGCGGATCGCCCGCCTGCGCGCCGCCGGCAAGCCCGTGGTCGCCTACCTGGAGTCGGGCGCGGGACGCCCCGGGCTCTACCTCGCGGCCGCCTGCGACCGCATCGTGACGACTCCGGAGGCCATGTTCGCCGCGCTCGGGCTCAGGGCCGAGCGGCGCTACTACCGGCGGCTCCTCCACGACTGGGGCGTGCGTCTCGACCGCAGCTCGTACGGCAAGTACAAGTCGGCGTACCGGAACTACAGCGTGGACTCCACCTCGGCGGCCGACCGCGAGGACATCGATCATCAGCTCGACGTGAGCCAGGATCTCTTCGTCTCGGCGGTCTCGGCCGACCGGCACATCGACAGGGAGCGCCTTCTCACCGTGCTCGACGGCCGCTCGTGGCGGCCGGTCGATCTCCAGCACTTCGGCGTGATCGATTCGATCGGATACAAGGAGGACGCGCTGCGTATCCTCGGGAAGCTGGCCGGACTCGGGGCCAAGCCACGCGCCAGGCGGCTCTCGGACGAGGATGTGGCGCCCCGCGAATGGACCGTTCCCTCCCCGGTGGCCGTCATCTACGCGAGCGGCGCGATCGAGAGCGGCAAGAGCGGCAACGACCTCCTGGACGGCCCCTACATGGGGTCCGAGACCGTCGCGCGCCAGATCGAGAGCGCGTTCCGGAACCGAGCCGTCAAGGCGGTGGTGCTGCGAGTCGAGAGCCCGGGCGGGACGAGCCTCGGCTCCGACCTGATCCACCACGCCGCCGAGCGCATGAAGCGGGAGACGAAGAAGCCCCTCATCATCTCCATGGGAAGGCTCGCCGCCAGCGGCGGGTATCACATCTCGGTGCCCGGCGACCGCATCTACTGCGATCGCTTCACCCGCACGGGCTCGATCGGGGTGCTGTTCGTGAGGCCCTCGTTCGAGCGCTGGTACGCGGAGCACCACGTGCGCCAGGACGTCTTCGAGCGCGGGCCCTCCATGCGCGGCTGGTCCCAGGGCCGGGACTGGGACGCCGAGATGCAGGCGAGCGCCGACTCGTCCGTGTACCAGGACTACCGCGAGTTCGTATCGACGGTGGCCGAGGGCCGGCACCTCTCGTGGGAGGCGGTGGACCGCGTGGCCCAGGGGCGGGTGTGGATGGGCGACGACGCCGTGGAGCGCAAGCTGGTGGATCAGATCGGCGGGCTCGATGAGGCGATCGCCGAGGCGCGGCGGCGCGCGGGCGTGCCCGCGGGCGAGAGGATCCGCCTGGTCGAGTACCGGCGCCCGCGGCCCGGCCTCTTCCAGCGGCTCGCGGGCTCGGCGGTGAGCGCGACCCTGGAGCGGAACCTTCATCTTCCCGACGAGACGGAAACCCTGCTCCGGATCGATGACGAAGCAGCGCCCTGAGGGGCGCCGTGCGCCGAAGTCCCACGCCCGCGACGCAGCTCCAGGAGGCTCGGCCGCCCGGGACCTGGGCGCCGCCCGCGGCTCGCTGTGGATCGCGCTGGCGTCGCTGGCAGTCGCCCGCGCGGCGCTTTCGTTCGTCCCCTCGACGTGGGCGTGGGCGTTCGGCCTGCAGCGCTTCCTGCCGGCGGGCCCCGCCTGGTCACTCTGGGCGCTGGCGGCGCTTCCCCTCGTTCCGGCCTTCTCTCGCCTGCTCGCACCGGCGCTCCAGGGGGCCGGCGATGCGATCGGCGAGTCTCCCTGGCTTGCCTGGCCGGCCTCGGCAATGTCGGCCGCCTTGCTGGTCTGGCTCGTGCCCGACACGACCTGGTTCGTCGGCGACTTCGTGATGCGGATGGGTGCGGCGATGGGAAACATCCCCACCGACTTCCTGTTCCCGCAGGCGCTGCCGCTGGATCTCCTGCTCCACCACGACCTGCCCGCCGCCATCCACGCCCCCGACCCCACGCTGGTCGAGCGAGTGCTGGGTGCCGCTGAAGCGGCGCTCGCCGCCATGCTGTCGCTCGCCTTCACGCGCGCGCTCCGGCTGCGCGGCGCCGCCGCCTCGGCCGCGGCGGCGGTCGTGTTTCTCGGCGGATACCTCGGCCTCTTCACCGGCTACGGCAAGGCGTTCCGCGAGATGTGCGTGCTCACCATCGCGGTAGCGGTGTTCGGGCTCAGGTTCGCGCTGGAAGGGAAATCGCTCCTTCTCCTCGGCGCGACGGTGACGCTCGGACTCGCCCTGCACCGCTCGGCGCTTGCCTTCGTCCCCGCCATGGTCACCGCCTGGGCGCTCGGGCTCAGGCACCTCGCCCGCTCCGCCGCTTGGCGGCGGCCGGCCGCCATCGCGGGCCTGGCACTTCCGCTCGTCGCCCTCGGCGGTGTGCTGCCCCGCCTCATCTCGACCTTCGTCACTGTCGACCTGCCGACCCATCTGGCATCGGCGGACGTCCGAGCCTCGGGCGGAGTGATCCGGTCGATATTCGCGGGGACCCGCGCCGCCGACCTCGTGAACCTGGTCCTGATGCTCTCTCCGCTCGCCGTGTCCGTGCCGGTCCTTGGCCCGCTCCTCGCCCAGCGCCTCTCGCGCGGCACGGGGGCGGTGCTGCTGGCGCTCCTCGTCCCCTTCCTCGGCGCCCTGCTCCTCGTTCATCCGCGCCAGGGCATGTTCCGCGACTGGGACGACTTCGCGGCCTGCGGCGTGGCGCTCTCGCTCGTCACCGCCTGGCTCGTGGGCGAGGCGCTGCGAGACCCGCGACAAGCCCCGGCTCTCGGGCCCATCGCGTCCGGGAGCCCCGCCGTTCTGGCGGTGGTCGTCGTTCTGGGTGTGGCCTCGCCTGCGTTCCAGTGGCTGCTGCACAACCACGAGGTCGACCGCGGGCTCGCGCGGGTCGAGGCCTTCCTCAGCGAGCCGCCGGCGAGGGAGCCCGGCGAGCGCGCCCTGGCCTACCACTACCTCGGCACCCGCTACACGGCGCTCCGCAGGCTCGACTCCGCCGCGGATGCCTACGCGCACGCGGCCGAGCTGGCGCCGAGTCCGCGGCTCCTCTACGACTGGGCCATCGCCGAGGCCGACCGCGGAAGGCTCGAGAAGTCGCGCGAGGTCTTGCTGCGGCTGGTCGGCAAGGCGGCGCCGATGGCGCAGGCGTGGCTGGCGCTCGCCCAGGTGTCTCTCCAGCTAGGCGACACGACCGGGGCGCGGGCGGCGGCCGAGAGCACGCTCGCGCTGGCGCCGGGGCAGGGCGAGGCGCAGCGGCTGCTCGAGGGTATTTCGCGGCGCTGAGCGCGCGAGGAGGCTAGGCCGGGGCTCTTTAGGGCTTCACGTGGTGCCGGCGGGCGCGTGGGCGTGTGTTCCGACCGCTCGGGCTCGGCCGGACCGCGTCATGCCCAGGCCGATCAGCGAGCCGAGGACCGTGGCGGCGAGCGGGATCCCGATCGAGCCGGTCCAGCCCGGCTTGGTGGTCATCAACCACACCATCCCCAGAGCGCCCCCGTTCATGCCAAAGGTGGACGACCACAGCAAGGGGGAACGGATGAGCGCCCTCGCCTCGTCCGAGATCGGTCCCTTGGCCTGGGCCGAAGCCCTGCCGATCCGGGCGAAGATGCGGCCCGACACCAGGGCCCCGGTGGCGAGGAACAGCAGGACCACGATCGTCCCCACCACGACCCACGGGGTCCCGAAGCTCCACTCGACGCGCGCCATGTACATGCCGCTCGCGAGCAGGAACACGCCCCCGGCGATGAACATGCCGCGGATGGGACGAAGCAGGCCGAGCCAGGTGCGAGCGTCCTCCCACGTGGAGGCGGCGCGCAGCCGCGTCCCGCCGTGATGGACGATCTCGAGCCCCCCGAAGAGAGCGATCAGTCCGATCATGTGGACGAACATGGCGATGCCGTAACCGTTCATCTTCAAGCCCTCCCGAAGTGCAAGCCGTGGGTTTTGGATGGCAGGCGGCCTGGAGCGCTTCGCTGTTTGGTTTGGGCTTGGGTGGGGCTCTGCGTGACAAGACCCCCTGGGCCGAGCGACCGGAATCCGAGGCCCGAGCGAGCTCCACCGGCGGGAGACGAAATACCGGATCCCGGACGGCTCTCGGAGCCCCCCCCGCATGTCAGAATTATGTTAACTCTCTTAATTGCCTGGGCCGACTTCAAGCCGGCGCGGGACAGATGCATCCAAACCCCAACTATGAGGGTCGCACTTCACGACCGTGAAGTCACCGATTCAGAATCGCTTGCCTCTGTCCTGATCGAGATCGCCGAGATCGCCTCGGAGACGTTCGAGCTGCAGGACGTCTTCCACCGCGTCGCGGCTGCCGTTCGCCGGGTGATCCCGTTCGACAACATGGGGGTGGTCCGGATCATCGAGGGCGACTGGGCGGTCAAGCATGCCACGACCCTGGACCACACCGACTGCCCGGAGTGCTCCAACCCCGTGCCGCTCTCCTCATGGTCGGAGCGCATCCGCCCGCGACCGGGGCCGATCCAGCCGATCTGCGACGCCCCGACGGTGCTGGACGCGTCGTACCCGGGCGACCGCGACATCCTCGAGGCCGGCGTCCGATCCGCGCTGTGGGAGCCGTTCCGGGTCAACCAGGCGTTCGCCGGGGGCGTCTGGCTCTGTTCCCGCACCCCCAACGCCTTCTCGGATGAACATCGAGAAATTCTCAAGCCCATCGCGGCCCTGCTCGGCCAGGCCGTCGAGCACTGGCGCCTCTGGGACGCGGAGCGCCGCCGCCGCGAGCGGCTCGACCGCGTCGAGGCGCTGCTGGCCACGCTCGCCGAGTCGCTCGACGTCCGCCAGATCTTCGAGCGGCTATCAGAAGCGATCCGGCCCATGCTTCCCCATCACCTGATGGTGCTGACCGAGCTGGACGCGCGATCCCGCTCGATCCGCATCGTGGCATCCACCGGGGAGTCGGACGTTCCGGCGCCGACCGAGCCGGTCGCTCTGACCGAGGGGGAGCTGATGCGCCGGGCCCAGGAGTTCGAGATCTTCCGCGACATCCCGGCCGAGGTCGAGCCCGCGACCGAGCGCGACCGTCTCATCCGGGCCACCGGGATGCGCTCCTGGCTCCGGGTTCCCGTGGGCCTCTCGGGAGAGGTCCGCGGCGGGCTCAGCTTCTTCCACCGCGAGCCCTCCCGCTACTCGCGCGATGACGCCGAGGTGGCGTGGCGTCTCGCCGACCGCGTCGCTCTCACGCTGTCCCACCAGCAGCTAGCGGAAGAGGCCCGCATCGCGGCCGAGGCCCGCGAGCGCGCCGAGCGGCTGGCGGCGACGGTCGAGACGCTGACCCGCGAGCTGGAGGCGAGGGAGCAGCGCCCCGTGGTGGGGGTCTCGCAGTCCTGGAAGGACCTGCTACGCCACGTCGGGCGCGTTGCCCCGTCGGACACCACGGTGCTCATCACCGGCGAGTCGGGGACCGGCAAGGAGGTCATCTCCCGGCTGGTCCACCAGGGTTCGCCACGCTCCGGCAAGCCGTTCGTCGCGATCAACTGCGCGGCGCTTCCCGAGCAGCTTCTCGAGTCGGAGCTCTTCGGCCACGAGAAGGGGGCCTTCACCGGGGCGATTGCGACCAAGATCGGCCGCATCGAGCAGGCGGCCGGAGGGACGCTGTTCCTCGACGAGATCGCCGAGATGAGCCCGATGGTGCAGGCCAAGTTCCTGCGGGTGCTCCAGGAGCGGGAGTTCCAGCGCCTGGGCGGGACCCGCACGCTCAAGGCCGATGTGCGCTTCATCGCCGCGACCAACCGCGACCTCGCCGACGCCATCGCGCGGCAGCGCTTCCGCGAGGACCTCTATTACCGCCTCAACGTATTCGAGATCCCGATCCCGCCGCTGCGCGAGCGTCCAGAGGACATCCTGGTCCTCGCGCACGCCTTCCTCGAGGACCTGGGGCACACGATGGCGCGTCCGGCCGCGGGCATCTCGCGCGACGCGCGCGAGTGGATGCTCTCCTACGCGTGGCCGGGGAACGTGCGCGAGCTGCGCAACGCCATCGAGCGCGCGATCCTGCTCTGCGACGGTGGCTTGATCGCGCGCGACCATCTCCCCGACGGCATGCCGCGCGACGAGGATGCGCTCGGGCTGAAGCTCAACGGGTCGGGCTGGGATCTGCCCTTCCCCCCCGGTGGTTTGGACCTCGAGGCGGTGGAGCGGGGCCTGGTCAAGAAGGCGCTCGCCCAGGCCAAGGGGAACAAGTCGAGGGCTGCCAGGCTCCTGGGGCTGAGCCGAGCCCAGCTCTATTCGAGGCTGGAGAAGTACGGCGTCGAGTAGTTCCACCTGGGATCTCGGCAAACCCCACGCCCGCGCTACCGGCCTTGCCCGAAGGGCGACGCCCGGCCCCGCGCTTCTTAGCTTAGGGGAAAGCGACCGCCCCGGCCTCTCCCCGCGGCCGCGGGCACCCGCAGATAAATCGACAGCCTGTTGATTTCCCCGCAGGTCACCGCCGCTCGTCGCTTCCGGTTCCGTCAACTCACCGAGCGCCGCAACTCACTCGCGCGCATCGTGTCGCGGGCGCCGCGCCCCGCCTACGCAGGATCGGCACGCGCCTTGATTTGTCCATTTCGGTGCCGCTCAAACGTCGTCATAGGGAGGCGCAAGGGTAGCGGCGCACCGAGGAGACCAAATGAGTCAACCGAATGTCGAGCGGGTCATAGGAGTGCTGGCAACGGACGAGGCGTTTCGCCGGCGATTCGCCGAGAACCCGCGTGCCGCGCTCCAGCAACTGATCGAGAACGGCGTCGAGTTGACGCCGTGTGAGCGGCACGCGCTCGCGGCCCTCGATCCGGCCGAGCTCACCCGCTTCGCCGACGCGATCGACGCCCGCCTCCAGAAGACCGATCTCGAAGGAGGCCCGGCGTGAGCCTCAAGGCGCGAGCCCTCGCTCCGACGATCGCGCTCGTCGTCGCCCTAGCCTCCGCGGCGGAGAGCGCTGAGCGTCCCATCAAGCTCGACCAGGCCATCGCGCTGGCCCTGGAGAGAAACGAGGGGCTGCTCATCGAACGAGAATCCCTGGCGGCTGCCAAGGCCGAGGTCATGGCGGCGCGCGGCGCCTACGATCCTCTGCTCGAGCTGCAGGGCGGATGGCAGAAGTCGGTGCGGCCGGCGAATTCCCTGTTCTCGGGCGCTCCTGCGGGCCAGGCCGCACCCGAAGCCGAGGGCGGCGACGCCGGAGCGAGCCTCCGACAGCTCCTCCCGACGGGCGGCGAGGTGTCGCTACGCGCCAGCGGCGCGCGCCAGACGACCGACGGCAGCCTGGCGCTCCTCTCTCCGGCCTACGACACGCAGGTGGGCGTGGAGCTTCGCCAGCCGCTGCTGCGCGATCTCACCACCGACGAGGCGCGGCTCTCGGTGCGGGTGGCCAACGCCGGGCGCGAGGCGGCGACCGCCTCCCTGCGGCGGTCGGTCAGCGAGACGGTCTCGGCGGTCGAGCAGGCCTACTGGACGCTGGTCGCCGCTCGCCTCGGGGTGGAGGTGCGCGACGAGGCGGTGCGCCTGGCCCAGACCCAGCTCGAGGAGACCGGGGCTCGCGTCCAGAGCGGCTCGGTGCCCCGGACCGAGCTGGCTCAGCCCCGGGCCGAGCTGGACCGACGGCGCGGTGAGCTTCTCGCCGCGCGCGAGGCCCTGGCACGCGCCGAGAACGATCTCAAGCTTCTGATCCTGGATGGCGCCGGCGACCCGCTGTGGCAGGAGTCGCTGGCCCCGGTCGAGAGCGTGGCGGTGGAGGTGGTACGGGTGGACGTCGCGGCCGCGCTGGAGCGGGCCTTGGCGGCCCGGCCGGAGCTGGCGATCGCGGAAGCCGTCGTGGGCCGGCGGCGCGCCGAGGCGTCCTTCGCCCGCAACGGGGTCTGGCCCAGTCTCGACGCGGTCGTGTCCTACGATCGCTTCGGCCTCGCGGGCTCGCGGAACGCGGCCCTGGCGAGCGGGAGTGTCCCGGCCGGGCTCGAAGGGGATCTCGGAGGTTCCTTCCATTCGCTCGGCACAGGCGACTTCAACGCCGCCCGGCTGAGCCTGGAGCTGGGGCTCCCGATCGTCAATCGCACGGCGCGGGGGACGGCGGCCGCGGCCGGCCACGTCCAGCGGCAGGCCGAGGCGGACCTGTCCCGCGTCCGGAAGGCGATCCGAGCCGAGGTGCTCGACGCCGCTGCCGCGGTGGAGACCGCGGGCCAGAGGATCGACGCGGCTCGTTCGGGGCGCGCGGCGGCCGAGATCCAGCTCTCGTCCGAGCGCGACCGGTACGCCACCGGGCTTTCCACCAATTTCCTGGTGCTCACGCGCCAGAACGATCTCTCCCGCGCGCGGCTCGACGAGATCTCGGCCCTCACCGACTACCGCAGGGCGCGCGCCGAGCTGGCTCGCGCGACGGGATCGCTGATCGAGGACCGCGGCATTCACGTGGATGAAACAGGTCGCTGACGAGGCGCCGGCCGAGACGCGGCCGGCCGGTTCGGAGATGAGGAGGCTTCCATGAAGAAGCGGATGATGCTCATGCTGGCCGCGGTGGCGATCTTCATCGTGGCCATCGGGCTGGTGAAGATGCTCCAGATCCGGGCCGCGATCGCGCAGGGGATGTCGTGGCAGCCGCCTCCCGAGGCGGTCACCACCGTGGTCACCCAGGAGGAGGAGTGGCCGGCCTCGCTCTCCGGGATCGGGAGCGTGGCGGCGGTTCACGGCGTCACGGTGAGCGCGGATCTGCCCGGCATGGTCGGGAAGATCGGCTTCGACTCGGGTCACAGGGTCGAGGCGGGCGACGTGCTCGTCGAACTCGACACCAGCCAGGAGCGGGCCCAGCTCGCGGCCGTCGAGGCCCAGCGCGACCTCGTGCGCCTCAATCTCGATCGGTCGAGGCAGCTGCTCGACAAGGGAGTCGTCGCCCAGGCCGAGTACGACCAGATCGCCGCCGAGGCCAAGCAGGCGGAGGCCCGCGTCGGCGAGATCCGGGCCACCATCCAGCGCAAGGTGATCCGGGCTCCCTTCGCGGGGGTGCTGGGCCTCCGGCAAGTCAACCTGGGCCAGTACCTGAACCCCGGCGACGCGGTGGTTCCGCTCCAGTCGATGGATCCCGTCTACGTGAACTTCTCCCTGCCGCAGCAGGACGTCGCCGCGCTGAGGATCGGGGCCGAGGTGAACGTGGCGGCCGACAGCATCGCCATCGGCCGGGCCACGGGCAGGATCACGGCGATCAACTCGGTGGTCGACGAGGCCACGCGAAACGTCCAGGTCCAGGCCACGTTCCAGAACCCCGGAGGGGAGCTGCGTCCCGGCATGTTCGTGGACGTGCAGGTGGTCCTGGGGAGCAGCAGCCGGGTGATCGCGCTCCCGGCCTCGGCGATCAGCTACGCGCCCTACGGGAACTCGGTCTTCATCGTGGGTGACGTCCGCGGCCCGAGCGGCAAGACGTTCCGCGGCGTCCGCCAGCAGTTCGTGAAGCTCGGCGGCGCCCGCGGCGACCAGATCGCGGTGCTCTCCGGCGTCCAGCCGGGCGACGAGGTCGTGACCTCGGGGGTGTTCAAGCTGCGGAACGGCGCCGCCATCTTCGTCAACAACGCCCGGCAACCCGGCAACAACCCCGCGCCGCGCCCGGAGGACAGCTGATGAGACTCACCGATCTCTTCATTCGCCGGCCGGTCCTGGCGCTGGTCGTCAGCCTGGTGATCCTGATCGCCGGGATCCAGTCGATCCGCTCGCTCAGCGTCCGGCAGTTCCCGCGCAGCGACATCGCCGTCGTCCAGGTGACCACCGCCTACGTGGGGGCCAACGCCGATCTGGTGCGCGGGTTCATCACCTCGCCTCTGGAGCGGGTGATCGCCAGCGCCGACGGGATCGACTACATCGAGTCGTCGAGCGCCCAGGGCGTGAGCACCATCACCGTGCACCTGAAGCTCAACTACGACACCAACGCGGCGCTCACCCAGATCCAGGCCAAGGTGGCGCAGGTGCGCAACGACCTTCCGCCCGAGGCCGAGGCGCCGATCATCGAGCTAGCGACCGCGGACAACCAGTTCGCGGCCATGTACCTGGGCTTCGCCTCCAAGGACCTGGACCAGAACCAGATCTCCGACTACCTCACGCGTGTGGTGCAGCCCAAGCTGAGCGCGGTGGCCGGTGTGCAGCGCGCCGAGATCCTGGGCGGCCGCACCTTCGCGATGCGGGTGTGGCTCAAGCCCGAGAAGATGGCGGCCATGGGCATCTCGCCCTCGCAGGTGCGCGACGCGCTGGCCCAGAACAATTACCTGGCCGCGCTCGGCAGCACCAAGGGGTCGATGGTGTCGGTGAACCTGGTCGCCAACACCGACCTCCAGACCCCGGAGGAGTTCCGCAACCTGGTGGTCAAGGAGGACAAAGGCACCGTGGTCCGGCTGGGAGACATCGCGGACGTGGTGCTGGGGGCTGAGAACTACGAGCAGGACGTCCGCTTCAACGGCCAGACGGCGACCTTCATGGGCATCTGGGTGCTCCCCACCGCCAACGCGCTCGACGTGATCGCCCGCGTGCGCAAGGAGCTGAGCGGGATCCAGGGCCAGCTCCCGGTGGGGATGACGCTCGGCATTCCCTACGATTCGACCGAGTACATCAAGAGCGCCATCCACGAGGTCGTCAAGACCCTGACCGAGACGCTCCTCATCGTGGTGCTCATCATCTTCCTGTTCCTGGGCTCGATGCGCGCCCTGATCATCCCGGTGGTGGCGATCCCGATCTCGCTGATCGGCGCGGTGTTCCTGATGCAGGTGGCCGGCTTCACCATCAACCTCTTGACCCTGCTCGCCATCGTGCTGTCGGTGGGGCTCGTGGTCGACGACGCGATCGTGATGGTGGAGAACGTCGAGCGGCACCTGGCCGGCGGCCAGCCTCCGTTCCAGGCCGCCATCCACGCCGCCCGCGAGCTGGTGGGCCCGATCATCGCCATGACCATCACGCTGGCGGCGGTCTACACGCCGGTCGCGATCCAGGGCGGGCTGACCGGCTCGCTGTTCCGCGAGTTCGCCTTCACGCTCGCGGGCGCGGTGCTGGTGTCCGGCGTGGTGGCGCTCACGCTGTCGCCGATGATGGGCTCGAAGCTGCTCCGCGCCGGCGACACCGAGCGCGGCTTCTCGGGCTGGATCAACCGCAAGTTCGACGGCGTCCGCGAGGCCTACATGCGGACCCTGGCGGGAACGCTCCAGTACCGTCCGGTGGTGCTGGTGCTGTGGGCGATCGTGCTCCTGCTGATCGTGCCCTTCTACATGTTCTCGCAGAAGGAGCTGGCGCCGAAGGAGGACCAGAGCGTGGTGTTCGGGATCGTCCAGGCCGCGCCCAACGCCACCCTCGACCAGACCAAGCTCTTCACCACGGCGATCAACGACGTGTACAAGTCGTTCCCGGAGACCCAGAACACCTTCCAGCTCACCTTCCCGACCGGCGGGTTCGGCGGCATGGTGACCAAGCCGTGGACCGAGCGGAAGAAGAGCACCGAACAGCTGCAGGTGGCGGCGGCGGCCGGGTTCTCGAAGATCCCGGGCGTGCGCGTCATCTCGCTGGTGCCGCCCTCGCTGCCCGGCGGCGGGAGCTTCCCGGTCGACTTCGTCATCGCCTCGACCGCCGAGCCCGAGCAGCTCGTGGCGTTCGCGAACCAGCTCGTGCAGAAGGCGTTCGCGAGCGGGATGTTCATGTTCGCCGACGCCGACCTCAAGTTCGACCAGCCGCAGGCCGAGGTGGTCTTCAACCGCGACAAGGTGCGCTCGCAGGGCGTGGACCTGAGCCAGACCGGGCGCGACCTCTCGACGCTCCTCGGCGGGAACTACGTCAATCGCTTCAGCATCCAGGGGCGCAGCTACAAGGTGATCCCCCAGGTCAAGCGCAGCGAGCGCCTCACACCCGACCAGCTCAAGGATATCTACGTGACCGGTCAGGACGGCAAGCTCGTGCCGCTCTCGACCTTCGCCACGCTGAAGACCACCACCGAGCCCCGAGAGCTCAAGCGGTTCCAGCAGCTCAACGCCGTGCGCATCCAAGGCGTCATCCCGCCGGCCGTATCGCTGGATCGCGCGCTGAGCTTCCTCGAGGGCGAGGCCAAGAAGATCCTGCCTCCCGGATTCACCATCGACTACGCCGGCGAGTCGCGCCAGCTCCGCACCGAGGGCAGCCGGTTCATCGGTATCTTCCTGCTCTCGGCGATCCTGATCTACCTGGTGCTCGCGGCCCAGTTCGAGAGCTTCCGCGATCCGTTCGTCATCCTCGCGGGCTCGGCGCCGCTCGCCATCTGCGGGGCCCTGCTGTTCTCCTTCCTGGGTCTCACGACGCTGAACATCTACAGCCAGGTGGGGCTCATCACGCTGGTGGGACTGGTGGCGAAGAACGGCATCCTGATCGTCCAGTTCGCGAACCACCTGCAGGAAACCGGGGTGGAGAAGCTCAGAGCGGTGATCGAGGCGGCAGGGACGAGGCTGCGCCCGATCCTGATGACGACCGCCGCCACCGTGTTCGGCCACCTGCCCCTGGTGTTCGCCCGCGGTCCCGGGGCGGGAGCGCGCAACAGCATCGGCATCATGCTCGTCACCGGGATGATCATCGGCACGATGTTCACGTTGCTGGTCGTGCCGGCGATCTACACGCTCGTGG